>JAQUYX010000143.1 GCA_028691615.1 Victivallaceae bacterium | reverse complement strand
CAACTTTGAGGTCGGCATGGGGAGCCAGACGCAGCGAGGGGGGAATCTTCTCCAGCTCGGGGATCATCGGCTCTCCGCCGCCGGCAAGCGCCGCTGCAATCATCGGGCAAAAAACAACCAGCACAGACGCAAAATGCATAATCATCAATCCTTCAGGTTCTTTCCCCAGAAGTAGACATTATAGTCTTTTTCGGGAACTTCGGTCGAAGAGAGGGTCTGCGTGTGTCCATCCACATAGAGCAGATTGGTCCATTGTCCGTCACCGTGACTGAAGCGCATGTTGGCATTGGCAATGGAGATTCCTTTGGTCGCCGTCAAGGATTCGCCGACAAAAAAACGCTCGGAGGCGCTGCGAATGCGTTTTACGCATTTGGGGCGATGGGTTCCGCAAACATTGTCGTTCACCGCGTAATGATATTCGTCCGGCGAGCCGAACTTGGCGGCGAAGGTCAGATTCGACGGGCAATAAAACGGCGCACGGGGACGGTAATTCGAACCGATATATTTCCCTTGCGAGATTGCGCCGGAGCCGGGCGACAAAATATAAAAATAGAGATAATCCTGCCAGCGGGCAAAGGAAACCGCCGCGGTGACAGTTTCCGGCAATGTCGAATCGTAAGCGTCGAAGTACAACGCCCAGCAATTTCCGATCTGCTTGAGATGCGACAAACATTGAATTGAACGGGCTTTTTCCCGGGCCTTGCTCAATGCCGGCAAAAGCATTCCGGCCAGAATCGCGATGATCGCAATGACAACCAATAGTTCAATCAGCGTGAAAGTCAATTTTTTCATCGGACTTCTCCTTTTCCATGTTTTCAAAAATGTGCCCTCTAAAAAATCATTTTCTATATTATAGCAAAAAACAATTCTAGAAACAACCCTTGACAACTGGATAAAAGAATGTTATAATAGCACAAATAAACGCAATGAGATTTTCAAGCACGCTTTTTTGGATTTGATATGCAGGACACCGCCACCATCTTTTATGCCGGACACTATTTCGACAATTCCCCGATCCCGCTGCATTCGCATTGGGGAGCGGAGCTGGTTTATATCGCCAGCGGCCAGTGTATGACCTACTTTAGCAACGGAGCCGCCTTGCAATGCCGCAGTGGAACACTTCTGGTCACGCCTCCCGAGCTCAGACACCGGCAGGTAAACAATCCCGGCACCGGATGCGAAACATGGTACGTGGTGCTTGATCCCGGCGAAAAGGGACTGGACACCTCGCTGCGACTCGTGGATGTGGCCGATCAACCGATGATTGGACAATGGGTACAAAACCTCTATGAACTTTTCAAGCTGGATGCCCGGGAAGAGGCGAATGCGCTGCTCAAAACGCTTTTTCTGAGACTAAAGCATTGCGAACGGGAAAACCACACGCTGCAAAATTGTCCGGAAGGAATCAAAAACGTCATTGCGCTGCTGGAAAATTCTTATATGAAACCTTTGACCGTGGAGTTGCTGGCAGAACATGGCAACTTGAGCAAAAGTCACCTGAATTTCCTTTTCCACAGAATTTTCGGCTGCGGAGTCAATTGTTATCTCACCCGTTTGCGGATGAGACACGCCAGACGCTTGCTGCTGAGTCCGTTTCTGAACATTGCGGAAGTCGCACATCAATGCGGATTCGAAGACGCAAACTACTTTTCCAGAAGTTTTCGGAAATTTCACGGATTTCCGCCGGGATTTTACCGCAATCATCCGCAGCAGTCGAGCAACCCGCACGATTCCTAGAATATAGTCCGCGCGCCTCGCTAAAAAAAGGGCAGTGACGCCTCAAAAATCGTCCGCCACTTCCGCAAGCGCCTGCAAAAAACATTCCCCCTGCTCCAAGGTGTTCTCCCCGGAAAAACTCAAGCGCATTGCCCGGTACCCCGCCTCTCCGCGAAACCCGATCGCCTCCATGGCGGGACTCGGCCCCCCCTCTTCCGACCGGCAGGCGCTTCCTGCGGACACACAAATTCCCCGTTCCGAAAGCATTCGCACGATGATCGCGCCGTCAAAATCACGGAAGTTGACATGCAAAATCCACGGGGACGCCATTGCCGGCTCAATCGTCGCATGAAGATAACGCGAAAAAGGCTCCTGCGCCAGTGCTTTTCGCAAACAGGCGTTGAGCGCCCCGACACGCATGGCATTTTCTTCCTGCCTCTCCAACGCGGAGGCGGCGGCAAAACAAAGCACTTCCACCAGCCACGGCTCCATGCGTCCGCCGTGGTAAGTCTTTCGGATTTCCGCCGCTTCCCGAAGAAAAAAATCCCCGCGCCCAAGCAGCGCCGCTCCGCCCGGAGAGCCGAATTTATGCCCGGAAATTGCGGCATAATCAAAAAATTCCGAAGGCAAACGCATTTTTCCGGCCGACTGCACCGCATCGCAAAAGAGTTTTGCATTCGGCGCATTCGATTTGACCAGCGCATGAATCGCCGCCAGATCCTGCCGAACCCCAAGTTCGCTTTGCACATCGTGCACACAGCAGAGCACCGTGTCCCGATCCAGAAGCCGCTTCAACGATTCCAGATCAATGCGCCCATTGCGTTCAGCTCCGGCAATCCGAAGTTCCGCGCCGGATTCGCGCGCCGCCGCCGTCAACGCCGGGTGTTCAAGCGCCGTAATGACCACATTGCCGCGCCGAAACCTTGCCGGATGGAAGAGCAACCGGAAGACCTCCGTCCCTGAATTTGCAAATGCGGCACAAAAACCGTCTCCCGCCAGCAACCGCCCCAATTCCCTCGATTTGCTTTCCAGCGCACGTTTCGACTCATATCCCGCCCGATGCACCGCCTCCTGATTAACGAAGGCGCGTTGCATCGCGGCCTTCGCGAAGGCCGCGACCGTTTCCGGGACGGTGCAAGCGGAAGCGTGATCGAAATAAATATCGCAGCTCATTGTTTTCCCGAAAAAAACATGCGTCCCTTCCAGAGCGCCACTTCCAACACCACCAGACAAAAGAGGGCAGTCCAGAACCAGCGGAATCCCGCAGAGACGGCAAACTCCGTTCCACAGAAGATCTGATGAAAAAAGAGACTCAACACCACAAGATACGCAAAATAATGTGTGATCTTCCAAGCGCCGGACGACATCTTTTTCCGCAGGAACAGCGCCGAGAAAAAGAGCACCAGCACCATCAGCAGCACGCCAAAAAACGTCACGCTTCCCCAGTTTCCGTTGCCGAGAAAATCCCATACCACTTTGCCGAACGGTTCTTCAAACGCAATGCTTCGCCCGATAAAGATTGACAGGAAATGCGCCAGTGCCAGCCCGCCGACAACAAATCCCCCCCATCGATGCAGCCGAGTCAGAATCCGTTGGGGGAAAAACCATCCCAAGAGACGTCCTTTCCCCATGGTCAGCAGCAGAAAGAGCAGCCCGCACGCCGCCAAGATTCCGGCAAGCCGCCCCCACACCAGAAGTTGTGTGGCCGTTGCGCCGGCAAAAAGATTGCCCCGGGCGTTCCCCGCGGTCAGCACGAAGAACCATCCCAGCACCGTTGCAAAAAGCCCGCCCGCAATCAGCCAGCCGAGGAGCAGCCGAACCTTTTCGTTCATTATTGGAAGATCTCGAATTTCTCTCCGGGCGCCGCGCACAGAATGCAGACGGAGGGCTTTTTGTCCGTCGTATATCCGCAGATCGTGCACACATAGAACGTTTTCCCGGCAGCCTTCCACGCGGCAAGATCCTTCAGCGCGGCGGCATAAAATCCGGCATGTTCCTTCTCCGCCTCCAATGCAAAGGTGAACGCCTCAATCACATCCGCCGGAGCATTGATCGCTTTCGCCTGCTTGATGAAATCCGGATACATCGTGGTCATCTCGTAGGTTTCCCCCTTGAGCGCGTCGGCCAAAGCGGTTTTCAAGTCTTTGTATGCCGGAAGTTTGATCTCCGATTTCGGTTCAATTCCGTGCGCCTTGAGGACCTTCGAATGGCGGGCCGCATGCCGGGACTCCGACGCGGACGCCGCATGGAACAACGCCGCCACACTCTGATACCCTTCCTCCGCAGCGTGCTTTGCATACATGGCATATTTTGCCGAGGCGTTGCTCTCGCCGTCGAAGGCGGCCTGAAGATTGGTCACGGTTTCCGCGGCAAGCGGCGTCTGGGCAAGTTTAGAATCCTCTTGGCAGCCGATCCCGAATCCCATCAGCAGCGCGGCAACAACGGACAACATAACGGAAATTTGCTTTGACATCCCCACATTCTCCTTGTTTCAAGATTTCCTTCCGAATGATTTCGGCCGGATCATCGACTTAATAGATAATTTACAATCTCAATGGAAAATTACAACCCCTCTTTCCCGGATTCCAGCGACAGCACGCCGTCGCGGATCGTTCCTTGCATCCGAAGATTGAGACTGCAAAATTTATTCACATGTCCAAACGGGAAGTTGCCATACACCGGGCAATCCACCTCCCCGGCAAAACGCTGAAACAGTTCGTCCAGCTCCTCCGGCTCCGCGCATTGCGTAAACTGTCCGAACACCACCGCGGAGGCGTTTCGGAATCCCCCCGCAAGACGCAGCTGCGTGAGCATTCGATCCAGTCGATAAAGGCTCTCCCCCACGTCCTCCAGTACCAAAATCCGGTTCGCGCCATCCGGCAAATATTCCGATCCAGCCAGAGACGCACCCACCGTCAAGTTCCCGGCCAACATGGTTCCGGCAGCATCCGCGCCCCGGTAACTTTTCAGCGAAAACGACCGCGACGGCGCTTCTCCGGCATACGCACAATACATCGTCTCGCGCACAAACTCGGCATTCGCTCCTTGCATCAGATCGGCAAGTTTTGCCACCATCGGCGCCGCAATCGGAATACCTGCGTCTTTCCGGATCATCGCCCAATGCAGCGCGGTAATATCGCTGTATCCCGCCACAAACAAACGGCGCTCCCGGAGCGTATCCCAATCCATTCCAGACAAGATCCGCATGGAACCATAACCGCCACGCACACAAATGATTCCGTCGATCTGCGGGTCCTGCAGCGCCGTATTGAAATCCGACAGTCTCTCTTCGTCTGACGCCGCCAGATACGGAACGGAACTTCCGGTCAGAACATGCGCCCCTAATTTACAGTGCACCCCGCACCGGCGCAACGCCGCCACGCCCGCCGCCACTTTTTCCGGTGACGCAGGCCCCGACGGCGCAACCACCGCCACAGAACGAATCCCCGATGGCATCCAACGCTTCATCGAATCAATCCCTTCCCTGTCCTCGGGGAATCCTCACCAATCTGCGCCTCGACTTCCCGGAAATCATCAGGAACCGGCGCGGTAAAATGCATGATTTCTCCGGTCAACGGGTGCGGCAATGCCAGCTTCCACGCATGCAGCATCTGTCGCGGAATCCCCGGAATCCGCCGCCCTCCCCCGTAAACGCAATCGCCCAGAACCGGACAGCGCAGCACCGTCGCCATATGCACCCGGATCTGATGCGTCCGCCCGGTCAAAATCCCGACTTCCGCCAATGAAACGGGCACATTCCCGATTTTCCCCGTGCGCGTGATCCGATAGCGCGACACCGCCTCCTTGCCGCCCTCGGGAAGAACCGCCATCTTCTGACGGTCGACCGGATGCCGCCCGATTCGAGTGCAAATTTCTCCGCTCCGTCGCTCCGGCACGCCAAGCAGAATCGCCCGATAGGTCTTGCAAACCTTGTCGTGTGCGGCAAAACAATCGGTCAAAGCCTTTTGCGCCTCGGGAGTCTTGGCCACGATCAGACACCCGGAGGTATCCTTGTCCAGCCGATGCACGATTCCCGGACGGCACCGGTCGATCTGGTCGAACTCCAGCAACTGCGGATACCGCCCCAAAAGCGCGTTGACAATCGTCCCTTCCCGGTTGCCGGGCGCCGGATGCACCACCACGCCGGCGGGCTTGTCGATCACCAGAATTGCGCCGTCCTCATAAAGAATCGGAAAGTCAAACGGTTCCGCCGCCGGAGTCGCAGCGGCTTCAAAATCCGGGACTTCCGCGATCAGCAGCTCTCCGGCAAGAACCGGACGCCGGGGAACAAGCAGCACTGTATGCTCGCCATTGGACACGGAACCGGACTCGATCAACTTGCGCCAATGCGATCGCGAAAGTTCCCCGCGAAGCTTTGCCAGCGTCGCGTCCAGCCGTTCGCCCCCCAGTTCGGGAGGAACCGCGACTTCAACGTGTTTTGTGTTCCGCTGTTCCGTCATGTTTCAAAATCCAGATCAGCCAGAGGATTCCGGCGGGCACCATCAGGCAGCCGATCAGCTGCGCCACGGTAACAACCCCGCCGATGCGAATATGGTCGCCCCGGAAAAATTCATCGGCAAATCTTACAAAACCGTAGACAATCACATAACACGCCGCCGTCGCCCCCCGTTTTTTCCAATGCCGGGCCGTATAGAAGAAAATTACCGTCAGCAGCACATTGAAAAGCGCTTCATACAGTTGCACCGGATGCAGCGGCACCGCGCCGTAACGCTGATACGGCAGGGAGCCGGCGGGAAACACCACGCCAAAAACACAAGATGTCGGGCTGCCGAAGCAACAACCGTTCAAAAAACACCCGATCCGTCCGCAGGCATGCGCCACAGTCAATGCGGGAACGCAAAGATCCAGCACCGAAAGCATCATCAGTTTCTGTTTGTAACAGTAAAGCAAAATCGCCGCCAGCGCCAGAAAAAAGCCTCCGTAAAAGACCAGTCCGCCTTCCTGAATCTTGAAAATACGCCAAAGATTGTCGCGGTATTGAGAGAAAAATTGGATCACATAAAAAATTCGCGCTCCGACAATCCCCGCGATCATTGCCAGAAAAACCAGCATTCCCGCCTGATCGGACGACATTTTCGCCCGTTCCCGGTTGAGCGTAATCAACCAGGTCGCCGCCAGAAATCCCAATGCGGCCATCACCCCGTAACTGCGGATCTGCAACGCGCCGATTTGCAATAAAAGACTATGCATGATCTTCCCCGGATTGCTCCGATTTATTCTTTCTCTTGAGCAGCAGTTCCACGGCAATCACCAACACAAGTCCGGCGACAAACGCCCCCAGCACCCAACCGTCGGCGGAGGTGAAATGATCCGGGCACACCGCACGGGAACTCAACGCCACCTTTTTGCCCTTTTTTATGACGAAGTCGGCATATTCCCGATATGGCCAGAGCCGGGGAAGCGTGCCGGCCATGAAGCCGATCAACAGTGCCAGTGTTTCACTCTTGTATTTGCCCAGAAGGAAAGAGAGCAGCTTCACGAAAACCGCCAGTGCAAGAATGGCCCCCGCGCCCGCAAAACCAAGCGTCACCAGCCCCTGCGCGGTAAAATGCAACCTCGCGCAATCCGCCACCGCCCCCCAGATATATTCATATTGTCCGAAAACCAGCAGCAGAAACGAACCGGAAATCCCCGGCAGAATCATCGCGCAAATCGCCACCGCGCCGGAAATCAAACTCAGATACCAGTTGTTCGGCGTCTCCATCGGGACAATCTGCAATATCCCCCACGCCAATGGAATCCCCAGTGCCAGAAAAAGAAATTCCTTCCAGCTTTTCTGCGGCAGCTCCTTCCAGAGCGGAATGAGCGACGCCAGCACCAATCCCATGAAAAACGAGTAAGTCTCCTGCGGATGGCACTCCAGCGCCCATGTAAAAAAACGCGCCATACTTGCAAACGCGATCAGCACCCCGATCCCCAACGACAGCAGGAATTTCCACGGCAGGATGCGAAAAAGCGACCGAATTTCAAACCGCAGCGCCAGACGGATCGTATCCATGCTCGCACACACCGCGACCGCACGCACCAAAGGCTCAAAAACGCCCGTGACCAATGCCAATGTCCCGCCCGAAA
>JAQUYX010000142.1 GCA_028691615.1 Victivallaceae bacterium | reverse complement strand
TTGCCCCACAAGCGCCCGTCGCGGAAAATCCCCGCCAGATAGATCGAAGCCGGACGCAGAAGTTCAAATATTTCCCCCCAGTGCCGTTGCAATTCTGCTTGTTCCTCCGGCAAAAGCGTTCCCCGGAAGATCTCTTTGTCTTCGGTCAGCCGCCGGAGGAGCGTATCGTTTTCCGGCATTTTCCAGCGCCGGTTCTGCGGGCGGATCGGAATGGCCGATTCGGCGACGCTTTCGGCGGTGACGACAAGTTGCTTGTCCTCGGTGTCCGTATGCATGACGTAACAGCGCGTCGCGCCCAGATGCCGGCGGATGATCTCCAGAATCCGGTCGAGCGCGGCCATCGGCTCAGCTTGACGGAACGCGGCTTCCAGACAGCTGTTGAGCACTTTCTGATTCTCCGCGAAGGCCTTCAAATCGGTCACGTCCACCGTCACGCCCAGCAGCAGAGGAGTACCGCTGCCGCTGAGAAAGGCGAGTTTGCTCGTCCGCAACCGCCGAAGACGGCCTCGCGCGTCCCGAATGGTTTCGTCGTGGTTGCGCATTTCATGGCCCTGCATGACCTCGCGATCCTCCTGACGGTGGATCGCGGACACCTCGGGCAGGAGATCCTCATCGGTGATGCCGATGATCTCCTCGTGGGGGCGCTCGACGAATTTCAAAAGTTCCTGATTGGCCAGAATGTACCGGAAGTGGTCGGAGGCGTCTTTTGCGAAGATCATCACCGGGATCGCGTCGAGAAGCAGATCGCGGAATGCCAGCATGTCCCGCTGTTTCCATGCGTTGACGGTAAATTCGGTGATGTCCTGAATCACGCCGATCAGATGCATCGACGAGGTGTGGGAGCGGTCAATGCTCGCCTTCATCCGGAAATACCGCATCTGGCCGGAATGTTTGGAACGGTATTGCAGAAGCACTTCGTCGCGCATTCCCCGGCGGAGCTGACGGAAGGCGCGGGTGAATTCCCGAAGATCGTCCGGGTAAATGAATTTTCGCGGATGAAGCGGTCTGCCGTCGGTGATCGGCCAGAATTCGTCGAGCAGGCGGGAGCCGGTGAACTGATTGGTGGCGCAGTCGTAGGAGAACGAGGCGGCGCGGCTCAGCTCGGTGGCGTATTCCAGAGAAGTCAGCGCCCGGCGCAGTTGATCGCTCTGTTCGCACTCCTCGGTGAAATCCACCGAGACGCAGAGCAGCAGATGGTTCCCGTCGGCGCCTACAAAGGGAATCCGGGTGGTGCGCAGACGGCGGATTTGTCCGTTCCGGTTCGGGAGTATTTCGTAATGCTCGGCGGTCTCGCCACGGCGTTCGACCGATTCATCGCGCTGTTGAATTGCTTCGACGTCCCTGGGATTGGAGAAGAGTTCCTGAACATTGCGACCGGGAAGATCCGCTGCGCTGCGGCCGACGAAGGAAGCAAAAGCGTTGTTGACGAAGGCGTAGCGGAATTGTTCGCGGACATCTTTGGCGAAAATCATCACCGGGATGCGTTCGCAGATCAGTTTCAGCAAAGACTGCTGTTCCTGCAATTTTTCGAGGGTGTGCACGTTTTCGGTGACGTCCTGAATCACGCCGATCAGACACAGTTTTTTGGAATTGCCGCGTTCCAGCGACGCCCGCATCCGGAAGGAGCGCCATTGCCGGTTGATTTTGGCCCGGTATTCCCGCGAGGAAATCTTGATTCTGCCGGACATCAGCGCCGCTGCGCTTTCGGCAAAAGCACTCTGATCGTCCGGGTGGAGAAACTCTTCCGCGGGGATTGCCAATCCGTCCCGGACCGGCCAGAATTGGTCGATCTGCCGGGAGGCAAAGAGAATGCGGCGGCTGGGCAGTTCCATCCGAAACGCCGCGCTTCCGGCCAGTTCCGATCCGTATTCCAGCGCGGTCAGCGCGGCACGCAAGGCATCCTGTTTGCCCTGCTCCTCGCTGATGTCGCGGAAGACCAGAATCGCTCCGATTTTGCGATGTTTCCCGTCGAAAATCGGCGAGGCTCCGGCGCTGATATGCCGCCGGACGCTGTCGCGCGCGACCAGATCGATATGCCGATCCTGTCGGACAACCTTGCCGCTCTCGAGCGTCCGGCGGATCGGGTTGGCGGCAGGGGCGTTGTCCAGATAACTTACCAGCGGGAGCACTTCTTCGCAAGGGCGGCCGATGGCTCCGGGGTTGGTCCAGCCGGTGAGTTTTTCCGCGACCATGTTGAGCATGGTCACATTTCCCCCGGCGTCGGTGGAGAGTACCGCTTCGCCGAGGGACGCCAGGGTCAGACGCAGGCGTTCGGCAGTGTCGTCCGCTGCTTGACGCGCTTTCTGAAGTTCGTCGGTGTCCTGCGAAATCCAGACGACGCAGGGGGTGCGGAAGATGCGATCCGGAAGTTTGGTGAGGATCGCAGTCCGCTTGCGTCCCGCCTGCTCAAAATCCACCGTGCGGCTTTCCCCGGTTCGGAATACCTCCGGGGCGAGTTTTCGCATCATCTGATTGACTTGGCGGTCCGGCAGATCGTCGACGGTGCGGGGCGTGTGCTGTTTGGAGAGAAAACCGGTGCTGTCGCCGGTTTCATATTGGAGAATTCTTCCGGTTCGATCGACGACAAAGTATCGAATCGGAAGAAACTTGAATACGCATGCTTTGCGCAACGCTCTCTGGTGCAGCCGCAGCAAAAGCAGCAAAAGGACGATCCCCAGCAGCACTCCCGACGGAATTGCCACTGTGGTCAGCGGATAAGTTTGGATCATTTCGCGCAGAGAAGCGCTCCACGGCGTCTGCGGCGTGTCAAAGGAAGGCGCTTCCGCCGTGGCGGCCGCGAAAATTTCCGTTGCTGCAAAGAGCCCTGATAGAACAAGTTTATATGGGAACGGCATATTTTTTATCTGTCCTCAATCCGATTCGGTGGCTGTTCCGGCACTATTATGCAAAAAAGTTTTTTTCAGCCATCTGCCTTCGAGCGCGGTGCGCTTGCGTTGACCCGGCGAAAAAAAACTCTATAATATAATCCCTGTTTTGGATTTTTTCTGTCCGGTTGAGAAAAAAATTAGATTTTATGCTCTGGCACTGCCAAATGTCGCGCCGCGTCTCCCGGCGGCTCGAAAAAGACCACCAACGGTGACCTTTCGGTCCCGTGTCTGTCGAAAATTTGTCGAACGCCGGAGCATTTTGCTGCGATTGTCTTTTCCCCGATTGAAAAGCGAGGCGGACTTTGCTTTGTTAATAGGTGTGCAGGAGAAAATATTCTTGACTTTAACGGTCAAACAGGAGGCAACGATTCCATATGAGCAACAACACCAATTTCCGATATGCCGGCCGCATTGAAAAACTGCTGGCAAAAAAACAGGAACAGACCCGGGAAAAATTAGCCAAACGCGGGAGCGCCGACGAGGACGACTACGGCTATGTTCTTCCCCCCGATGGATTTCTGGAAAACTTCCGTTTCCCCTTTCAGGATGAAAACGGCCAGTTCTCCGGCGTCAATCAATGGGCCAAAAATTTCCGCTTCCTGATGGAACAGCACCCCGTGTATTGCGATCCCGACGACGCTCTGGCCGGACGCTGGATGTTCATGATGACCCGCATGCGGCGGAATTACAAACTTGCCCTCGCGCCGTTTCCTTTCGACTACTCCCATTTGCATCATGACCAGCTGCTTTACGATATCACCTGCGGGATCGGCAAGGATCAGCATTTCACCCGGGATTACCAAATCGGTCTTCCGCTGGGATGGGACGGACTCAAAGAGAAGGTGCTTTCTTCCCTCGACGCTCACCGTGGCGACCCCGAGGCCGAGGAACTCCTCAATGGCGAACTCGACGCCATTGCCGGCATTCAGAACTGGATCGCAAGGACGGCGGAGGCCGACCCCGACCCGGAACGCGCGGCAATCAATCGCAAACTCATCGGCGCTCCCCCCGAAACCCTGCGCGAGGCCTGTCAGTGGATCGCGTGGGTCAACATGGCCGGGCGCACTTACAACCGCGACGGTTCCGGGGGACGGATCGACCGGATTCTGCAACCCTACTACGAACGCGATGTGGCCGCCGGACGGATCGACGACGAGGACGCGATTTTTTACAGTGCGTGTCTGCTGCTCAACGATCCGCACATGTATCAGATTGCCGGAATCGATGAACAGGGGAACGACTGCACCTGCAAGATGTCCTACCTCATTCTGGAAGCGGCCCGGATGCTCAAGACGACCTGCAATATCACCGTATGCGTGCATCGAAAAATGGATCGGGCGCTGTTCCGCCGCGCGGTGGAAATCCTCATCGAAAACAAACTTGGCTATCCGCGGTTTTCCGGCGGCGACCAGCTGGTCGACGGATTCCTTCGCAACGGTTATTCCAAAGAACTTGCCCGGCAGCGGATCGCCTTGGGCTGCAACTGGATGAGCATTCCGGGGCGGGAATACACCTTGAACGACACGGTGAAAATCAATCTGGCGAAAGTCTTCTCGGTCGCGCTTGCGGAGGAGGCAAAGGAGGAGAAGCTCTCTTTGGAGCGGCTGTACCGGCGGTATTGTTATCACATGCGCAAGGCGGTTCTGTGCGTCGCCGAGGGACTGGACTTTCACATGTCGCATCAATACCGGAATGAGCCGGAGCTGATTTTGAATCTCTTCTGCCACGGGCCGATCGAAAAGGGGCGCGACGCTTCGCACGGCGGGGTGGAATTTTACAATCTGTGCTGCGACGGCGCGGGGCTGGCGGTCGTGGCGGACTCCTTTGCCGCGCTGCAAAAACAAATTGTGGAAGATGGCGCGCTCTCGTGGGAGCAATGCGTCGAGGCGATCGCTTCGGATTTCGGCGGTGCGGACGGCGAAATCATTCGCGCGACGCTGGCGTCGACGCCGAAGTTCGGTTCCGGAAATTCTTCGGCGGACGCATGGGCGAAGAAGTTGTCCCGTGATTTTTCCGACTGGGTGTCCAGAAGCCGCACCCCCGACCAATTCCGGATGATTCCCGGGCTTTTCTCCTGGGCGGACACCGTCCGGTTCGGCAAAACGGTTCCGGCCACGCCGAACGGGCGGCACGCGGGGGAACCCATTTCGCACGGAGCCAATCCCTGCAACGGGTTTGCCAAGAATGCGGCGGCGACGGCGGCGGCGCTGGCGGTTGCCTCGATTCAGCCCGGATACGGCAACACCGCGCCGCTGCAGCTGGAGATCGATCAGGGATTTTTGAACTGTCCGGAACCGGAGGAGAAACTTATGGCGCTCTTTGAGGGGCATTTCCTTGCGGGGGGGACGCTCATTAACGTCAATATCGTCGATGCGAATTGCTTGCGCGCGGCGCTGAAAGAGCCGGAAAAATTCCCGGATCTGATTGTGCGCGTCACCGGTTTTTCCGCCTATTTCATGATGCTTTCGCCGGCGTTTCGCAAACTGATCGTCGACCGCGTGCTGGAGTGCGCATGACCAGTCGAGTCAATCAATAAAATCAAAGAAGGAGAAGGATGATGAGCGGAGAAAAAAAATTGCGGATTGCATTGATCGGTTGCGGCAACATTACCAGCGAACACCTTGCGGCATTCAAAGAGGTTCCCGACGCGGAGATTGTCGCCGGGTGCGACATCGCATCGAAGGCGCTCGCGCTCTTCCGGGAACGGACCGGATTGCCGGAAACGGCGGTTTGGACGGATTGGAAGAAAATGCTTGCCGAAGTCAAGCTGGACGCGGTCGATATTTGCCTGCCCAATCATCTGCATTGCGCCGCCGCATTGGACGCTTTCGCCGCGGGATTGCATGTTTTTGTGGAAAAACCCATGGCGCTCAACGCCGCGGAGTGCGAGACCATGATCGCCGCCGCAAAGCAGGCGGGGAAGAAACTTGCGGTCGGTTTTCAGCAGGAATACAATCCGGCCACGCAACTTTTGGTCAATGCCAGAAACAACGGATTTTTCGGAGATTTGCGATATGCGCACGGACTCTTGCTCCGGCGGCGGGGCATCCCGGATTACGGAGTGTTTCACCGGCGCGATTGCGGCGGCGGTCCGCTGATGGATATTGCCGTGCACCTGATCGACGTGATGACTTATGTGATGGATCGCCCCGAGGTGGAACGCGTGTCCGCGGTGCTGTTTTACGGCGAGGGCAAAAATCCGTGCAAAGTCTGGTGCGGATTTCCGAATTGGAACACGCGCGAATACGACGTGGAGGATCTCGCGGCCGCTCAGATCAAGTTCCGCAACGGGGCGGTGCTTCAGCTGACGACCTCCTATGTGAACCACATTCATCAGGACTGTGTGTATGAATTTGATCTTACCGGAAGCCGCGGCGGCGCGCATTGGAGTCCGGGCGGCGTGCCGGAGCTTTTCTGCGACCAATTCGGCGCGATGATGAATCTGGCGCCGGGGTGGATGCCCAGTCAGGGGCGGCCGGAGATGTTCCGCAGGAAGCTTGCGAATTTTGTGGACGCCTGCCGGAAGGGGACGGTGCTGTGTCTGCCCGGGGAAGCCGGATTGTATGACCAGCAAATTCTGGATGCGATCTTTGCGTCGGCAAAAGCCGGACGCGAAGTGGTGCTTTGATGAAAAGATAAGAATAGAAAGAACAAAGGAGAGAACAAATGTTTCATGTCGCATTGGTCGGTTGCTGGCATCCTCATGTCGGGCGGTATTATCCGGTTCTTCAGAATCATGACGGCGTGTGCTTGAGTTGCCTGTGGGATTCTTCGGAGAAGCGGGGGCGGGTGTGGGAGAAGAAACTTGGCGTGCCGTTTGTGAAGGATTATGCCGAGCTGCTCAAGCGCCCGGACGTGGATGCGATTTGCGTCGTGGCGGAAACCAGTCTGCATAAAGATCTGATGATTGCGGCGGCGGAGGCCGGGAAGCATATCTTTACGGAGAAGGCGTTCACGCTGACGCTCAAGGACGCCGAGGAGGTTCGCGAAGCGGTGTTGCGCAACAAGGTGAAATTCAGCATTGCGTATATCCGCAGTTGCACGCCGGCGTTTATTCTGGGAAAGACGCTCAAGGACGCCGGATTGCTGGGCGATTTGAATATGGTGCGCATTCGCAACGGGGTCAATTGGGCGGCGGGAATTGATTTGCCGGACACGTGGTTCGACCGGAAGGTGACCGGCGGAGGGGCGTATATCGATCTATGCATGCACCAGATGTATCTTTTCGACTGGCTGCTGGGGGAACCGGAGGATGCGGCGGTGAACTGCATTCATTATTTTGGGCGGGATGTGGAGGACAACGTATGCGCGGTGCTGCGTTTTAAGAATGGGGCGATGGGGGTTGCCGAGTCGAGTGCGACGACGTTTTATTCGCCTTACATGTATGAACTGTACGGGGCGCGCGGTTCGTATTTATACCGGATCGACCAGCCGACGGCGGAGATTCATCTGTCGGGGGAAAATTTTCAGGCGTTTCAAAAACAGATGGCGCCGGGGGTGAAGTACGAGTACGAAGAGATCGGCGGCAAGATGGACAATGCGTCGGTGAAGACGCTCTTCGGCGCGCGGGTGGTTGTACGCGTGCAAGTGGATACGCTTCCTGCGTGCGATGAGCCGATTGTGCAGTGGCTGGATGCGTGTACGAAGGGGACGCCGATTGCGTTTACCATTGACAATGCGGTGCGTTTGACGCGTCTGGCGGAGGGGTGCTCGACGGCATTGGAGTGGAAAAAGGTGGTGAAGTTCTGATCCCCCCGGTTTTTGTCGAATAAAGATCGAACAGAATGACAAGAGAAGGCTTTTTCAGGGCGGTCTATTGACAAAAGCCGGGTAGTTCTGTACAATAAAGATAATGGAGCCAATTTCAAAAGTATTGGCTTTTTTCTGTCAATAACTCGTTTCCTTGTGCGTCAAAACCATTTTGACGCATCTCATTTGATTTTTATCTAAAAAAGTCGATTAAAAGCTGAATTTTAAACGTT
>JAQUYX010000141.1 GCA_028691615.1 Victivallaceae bacterium | reverse complement strand
ATGCCGAACTCAAAGTTGACAGCGATGGAAATTATCTGGTCAACGGCTCCATCCGGTATCTCTTCGGAATGCAGCTCAATTCGGACCCCGCAGCGGATCTCCTTCCGACGGAAGGGTACCCCAATTCCCTCAAATGGATTTACGAAAATGCTTTGGACTATAGGAGCAGTCAGCGTCTCGGATTTGACACGCTTGCCCTCTTCAACCTGCCCGACTTCCTGCTGGAGTACAAGCCGGATGCGAAAATTGGGCTGCTGCGGGAACGCAATCGGAAGTTGATCGCCAGGGCATGGGAAAGCAAATTGCCCGTCTACGTGGACTTTACATGTTTTCCGTGGACTAACGGTCTGCTTGCCGACAAGAAGTTTGCCGGGGTGCTTCCGGGGGAGGCCATCAATGCCTTTCGCAACGGCATGGGCAACCACTGGGTTCCCTACAACATCAACCATCCGTCCGGGCGTGAAGTTTACAAAGCAATCTGGCGCACCGGCGCGCAGTTCGCCCGGGAATCCGGGAGTCCGATCGTCGCGTATGAGCTTTTCAACGAACCTGCGTATGACGATCCTTCCGATTACAACCGCGGACTTTTTGTCGCATTTCTGAAGAAAAAATATGGCACCGCCGCAAAAATGAACGCATGTTGGCGCTCGTCCTACCCTTCGATCGAGGCGGCGTCGAAGTTTCGGACAAAATCCGAGAACCCCGGATTGTTTGTCGACTGGTCGAAATTCATGGAGGAGAGTTTTACGGAACTATGCCGGATCGGACGGGAAACGATTGAAAAGATCGATCCGAACGGCCGTTTTGCCGTTCAGCCATTGGCTCGCAACAGTTATCGGACGCCTCCTTCGACCAACGTCAATCTATACGAAATATCCCGTGTGCTCAACAGTGTGACCACATGCACGGGAGGCGCGGCCAAGGTTTCCGGCGGGTGGCGCAAACCTGCCGAACAAGTGCTTGCCACCGGGGACGCCGGACGCGGCGAAGGGTTTCTCCAGCGGCATTTTTTCCGTGCGATCGCGGACGGCAAACCCATTCACAACAGCGAGGCGTATATCGGGGGGGATGCCAAGACGATTTTCAACACCGTCTGGCGGGATCTCTTGCTCGGAAGCAACGCGACGTATCTCTTCGAATGGTCCAAGCGGGCGTGGGATTTCAAACCCGCCGGTTCCGCCGAGGGGGGACGCAAGGTGGCGGAACGCTGGCCTTGGATGATTGTCAATCCCTACGCATTGGCGCCGGAACACATGAGCGGATTTATGAAAGTCAAAAAGGAGATTTTTCAGTTCGCGGAATTTTTTGTGCCGCGCGAACGCAATCTTCCGCGCGAAGTGGCCATTCTGATCTCTTATCCATCCGAACGGTACGGCGTCGGGGCCGGGCTGACCGCCAAAAATGATGCGACAGTGTGTGCTTCCGCGCTCGAATTTACCCATTTCCCGACCGATGTGATTCTGGAGGAACAGTTGCCTGCAAAACGCGCCTCCCGTTACCGGGCGATTGTCGCTTCCGGGGTGCGCAACACCTATCCGGCAACGGTCAATTTGCTTCAATCTTATGTCCGCGAGGGCGGCGTGTTGATTCTGGTGCGCGATTTCATGACCGAGGACGAATACGGAAATGCGCATGGACAATGGAACGATTTTGCAATTCCCCGCGTCAAAGAAGTCCCCGGCGCAGTCGGTACGTTTGCCCGGCTCAACCAATACCAGTATGCGCTTTTGCCCGGAGAAATTCCCATTCGCAATGTGGTGTCGGTTCAATCGTGCGCATCATGGGAGACGCTTGCCTTTTCCGGGAAGGAGCCCTTGCTGCTGCGTTGCAAGTTGGGCAAGGGGTGGATTTATTTCATCTCCGCGGCGATGTCGGACTATCCGATGGGGGCGTTTCTCGGGGGAATTCTGACCCGGCACGGGATTCAACCGGCGGCGAAACTGATTTCGCCGGACACCGGTAATCTGATGCCGGGCATTGAACTGCATGCCGCAAAGCGCGGGAACCGCAGGTGCTTCTTTCTCTTCAACCATGACCGTTACGCCAAATTGGTGCAAATTTCCGTATCGGACGCCGCAGGATACTTCGACCTTGTCGGGAAAGAGGCTCTTCCCCTGACAAAGGACGGCGCTCTGGTGATGCTTGACGGATTGTCCCGCGCCATTGTGGGGGTCGGCGCGGAGAAGGATTTTGCCGGGAAATTCGGTCCGTTCGCGCGGACGGACCGAAAGACACTGGAACGCCGGACGCAAGAATGCAATGCGAAGCTCGAAGAACAAAACGCGCGGGAAAGCGCTGTCGCGGATTTGTTTCATCCCGATCTGACCCGGATTCGGACGCTGGATCTCAGGGATGTTTGCAACCGTGATTTTGTGGATTCCAGACCCGGAGACGGCAAAGGCGGATGGACCGATCAGGGGGCGGAACACTCTTTGATCGGCGTACCGTGGGGCGTTCAGGATCTTCTGGGGGTTCCCTGCGATCTGGTGCGCCCCGATCAGAACGAGCAGCGAAGCTGCATTGTGCTGGCTTCAAAAAATCAGCTTGGAAAACTCCCGGAGCGGGTCGGGCCGGTCAAGGTGCATGAAAAAGTCGCCGCCATTTATTTTTTCCACACGGCGGCATGGGCTGAGAACGGCAGGAAAGCGGCGATTTACCGGATTCATTATGCCGACGGCACGCATCGGGATTTGGATGTGGTCTGCGGCAGGGAGGTGCGCGATTGGTGGATTCGCCCGAACGATCCTTTCGTCGCGTGGAAAAATCTTGCATCGCGCGGATTTTTCCTCTGGCGCTGGGAAAATCCGGTTCCGGAGAAGGAAATCGCCTCGCTTGAGATGATTTCGATGAAAAACGAAGTCACATTTCTGGTTGTCGGAATCACTTTGGAGCTTTGGAATCCGGCGAACAAGGTGATCCGGCACAACTTTGACTGGAAGAAACTTCGTCCGTTCGACACCCAATGCGACCTTGCGGATTCCGGCGTGTCCACCATCCGGGTTACGGAAAAAAGCAAAATGTGGAGCGGGGTGATTCTGCCCTTCCGTCATGGCGACAAACTCCGCGGGATTCCGCCGAAGCAACTGGAGCTGGTTTTTTATATTCGCGGCGGAGCGGATCGGTTTGGTACCAGGAAAGGCGGACAAAAGTACCAGTTTTATTTCCGGCACGAAGAGGGAAAGTCGATCAAGCGGATGACGGAAATCGAGAATCTCGAGCGTTTTCTGGTGGGCGGCAAGGAGATTGACGCGGACCGCGATCTGCTCGTTCGCATTCCGCTGGATCAACTCAAATGGCGTAAGCAGCGGGTTCCGTCGGGAATTACGTCGCTGATGATTCAGGCGCGCGGGACGGGCAATGACAGCGCGGTGCAGATGCACTCGTTCGTATTGGAGCAATATCCGGCGAGAGGATTGTAGCAAGCGGTTTTTTTTGATTGCGCGATATGATTCGAAATTCAGGCAACAGAAGGGTGGGAATATGAAGATTTTCCGATCGATGCTTTGTGGAATTTATGCACTAACAATGGGGTGCGGTGCCGCGGAAACGATTCGCTTTGACGGTGCGTTTCCGGTGCTGGAGAAGGAGACGCATCTGCGCGATATCACCTTGGAAAGTACTTCGCCGGATGGGTTCTACACGCAGGGACACAAACTGGTTATGGAAAACATCACCTCCTCGAAGCCCTTGAATTTGAGCATCGGCGGCGATGCGCGTTGCGGCGGCGGAAAAGTTGCACCGAAGAGCGAGCATGTCGTTCTCAAAGAGTCCCCGGCGAGGTTTGACCATGTCTATCTGGGCGGCATGGTGGACAAGGGGCGCGTCGGTGCATATTCCGCAGAAAAGACATTGGTGATCGACGGCGCTCGCATCGGCACGATTCATCTTGGGCATTCCACCCGGTGCGACCAGCTGATCGAGGGCAATGTCAATCTCATCCTCAATCGTGGAAAATTCGATCTTTTTACGGATAAAAACCGCAAAATCGGCGCAATCACAGGTTCTCTTCAGGTGATTTGCAACAACAACGCCGCCCCCGGAAAAATCGAGATCGCCTTCTCTCCCGGAAAGGGCGTGCGGATCATCCAATGCGCAGCGGGGGTGGAGCTTGTCCCGACGGAAAAAGCCGGTGTGTTCCGGTTTGACGGCAAAGGTCAGCTGGAAGGCGTCGGACAAAAAAACGGCGCGATTTATCACTCTGTCGGCAACCAGCTTGTTCTCCCGGAAGGAAAATGGCAGGTGCGCCGACTCTCCAAGCCACTTTTTACGATTTCCGGGCAGGGCGATTGCATTGAAGTCGCGCAGCCGTTCAAGGTGGATTTTGCCCGGATGCCAAGACCGGAGAAAAAAGGGCATCTCTTTCTGGGGTGGAGCGATCGCAACGGGAAGGGGGGTGCGAATCAAAGCATGTTGCAACCCGGCGATGTGCTTCGTGCTGTGTTTTTGGCGTTCGACCCCGAAAAGGATTTGATTTTGGAGGAGCCCGCGCTGGAAAAGGGGGAGGTTCCGGCCATCTCGCTTGTGGTCAAATGCCCGAATATGGTTGCGGCGCTCAAGGGGGAATTGCGCATTCTCGCCATCCGCAAGGTTGCGCTGCGCTATCACGAGCTGGAGCCCGGCGGAAAATATGCGTATCCGTGGGATAAAAAAGACAGCTTGTCCGTGCCGAAGGTGCTTGCTTCGCGCAAAGGCGGATGCGAGCCGTTGCAAGGACGCCTCCCGGTGGCGGATGCAAAGGAGTATTCCTCGGTCTACACATTTCGCGCTGTTGCAAGCTACCGCGACCTCAACGGCTTCGAGCGCAATCTTTTCAGCCCGATGAAAGACGCTTCCATTCGAACACTCGCAGGAAAAAAGAAGGATTTTGCCTTATGCGAGGCAGCCAGGAAGGGCTGCTTTGCTTCCGGCATTACATTGTTGCCCATGCGCAAGGATCAGATGCTCGGCGAAGAGAAGGCCTATTTGGTCAATTCCAGCGGGCTAAGCGTTCTTGAGATTCCCGTGACCTCGCGGAAGGCGGATCGTACGCCGGTGGAGATCATCGCATGGGGCGACAATCACTTCAAGAAGGCCGGCGGCAAGGACTTGGAGAACGCCAACATCATGCATGCGTTCCGCCGCCGCGGACGCGCGAATCCTCCCGATCGCGCCGCCCAATCGGCGCAGAAAGAGGTGGAATTTGCCTCGCTGTTCGATCAAAGCGTGGTGCTCGGCGACAATGTGGACTTCTTCAGTTTCGGCTCCTATGCCATCTGGAAACGAATGGTGCTCGACGCCGATTCGAATTTGCTGGCGGCCATTGGATTTCATGATTACGTCACCTACACGATCAACGGGCGCCCGTGGGCGGAATGGGATATGCGTAAAACGCTTCCGGTTGCCCAAAAATATACTCCCAATGATATTCGATATGCGACGAAAGTGTTGCAGGACAAAGTGATGATTGTCATTCTCGACAACAGTCGCAACGGCCGTTATTATTGGGAGACTAAAGTTCACGAAAAACTGGCCGCCGATTTGCACAAAGCCCGGCAGAATCAGTGGATCGTGCTGATTTTCCAACACGAGGGACTTTATTTGAATACGTACCCAAAGAACGCGCAGGGCAAATACGACGCGAAGGCGGATCAAGAGCTCTGTCAGAGGACCGGGTTGATTCTCGATCAGAACAATACTCAAAAGAAGATGAATTATTCCTGCAGCTCCGGTTTTTTTGACGGCCGTGAAAACAAGGGCTATTCGCAAGTGCGCGGCACAAAGGCGGTTTATCAGCTGATTACCGAAAATGCCGATCTGATCCGGGGGATCTATCACGGCCACGTCCACGCCAATTATGCGTCCGCAATCCGCGGGACGGCGCCGGACGGGACCAAGTGGATCATCCCGCAGTATTCTTGTCAGGGAAGTGTTTTCTATGACAACGGTTTTGTGTTTCGCGTTGTCGTACGTTGACCGAATGCGTTTTTACGAAAAATTATTGTTGACAGGACACTAGACAGGGGGAATCCTTCATCCCAAACGGCACCAGCGAGCGCGTGGACAGTGACTCCTCCAGATAACACAGCGGCGATGCGATGTCCCGATGCTTCCGGTTGAAAAACGGTCCCAGCGCATTGCGCAGATGTCCGTAGATCCGCACGGTTACTGTCGTCGCCTCTTCCGGCACCGCAATGGAATAGGGCGGCAAAAGACGGTGTTCAAAATGCTTCCCGTCAAACGACACGCCTAACGCCGTTCCGCTCCATTGCCCCTCTTCCAAGCGGTATCGTCCGCTTTTTTTCCGCGGCGGCAACGCAAAAGTGTAATCCAAATTCCCGCAATAGAACGGCAGCTTCTGCTCGACGGCATCGCCCAGTTTCAAGGGCTTCTCCGCGGAAATCGTTCCATTTGTCTCCGCTGCAAAATCCCCCAGAAGATACCACGACTCCAAGCCGGCAACTCCTTCCCCGATCCGGCATTCGCATTCGATGCAGTTTTCTCCCGTCTTCAGCAACGCTTCCGGGAGCGCAATTGTTTTGATCTCCGGCACCAGAAAAAATCCGGCGGTATTTGTGACATCCAGCAAGGTTCCGTTCATCCAGAAACGTGCTTCTGTCAGCTCCTCCCAGCCGAACAGAATCGACTTCGGTGCCCCCGCCGAGAGAGAAAAACGCGCCCGCAGACGGACCATCCCGCCCGGTGCAAGGGGGCGTCCCCGATCGCAATACGGTTGCGCCTGCGCATATCCCCGGCGCGGAATCTTCAAGAGATCATGGATTTGATGGTCCAGCGGCACGACATAGCGCGCGGACCGCCACTGCTGCTCCCCCGACAGGCGCGACTCGAAGAAATCCAGCACCAGTACATTTTCCGAGCAACGCTTCACCGACAACGGCTCGCCGAGCGTGACACAATGCTCCGCCTTTTTATCGATTGCGATTCGCGGGCGGGCGGACGGCAAAAGCTCAAACGAATCGTCCCATCCATTCCCCGCGACGGACAACCGGGATTCCAATGCCGCGAACGAAGAGCAAAAACAACTCCAATCCCCTCTGCGTTCGAGTGGAAGAGTCCGCACCGTCCCGTCTTCGAGGTTCAACTCCGCCACCGTCCAGTCGGCGGAAATCTTCCAGGAAAGCACGGCGTGTTCCAGCGAAGCCGTCCGCGCCTCCGGTCCTTTCTGGCAGTGCGTATTGCCTTTCTCGGCCACACTCATCCCGAGATTGTTGACAAACAATAGCTCAAATCCATCGCCTTCGTGAAGATTGTAGAGCAAGAGATCCGATTCTTTGCCTGCTTCGTCGGTTAAGGACACCTTGCGGACGAGCGGCGACAACTGCGCGGCAATGTTTGCCTCGTCAACTCGAACAAACCGGCGGAAGCATTGCTCGGCTTCGCCGGAACGCTCCCCGTCGACAAATGACGGCGGTTCTCCGAGAAAGACTACCGTTCCTCCCCCCTCGGCAAAGGCTTCCAGAAGTGCCAGCGTGGTGTGACGGATCGTGCGCAGAACCGGGATCACCACCGCACGGTAGTTAGCTTTTCCAAAGACAAGCGTATCTTGATTTGCCGCGGCATGATCGGCCATCAACTTCTCTTCGCCCCAGTCAAAATCCAGATGCGCGCTCAACAAAGCATCCCGAACCACATTCATCCGGTCCAATTCCGCCGACTTCTCCGGGGAATCATGAAGCATGTACGCGTCCCGGCAAAACTCCTCCTCCGGCGGATACGTGTACCACGGCCGCCCGAACCAGATGGATTCGATCGGATGAATCACCAGAATGTCACGTTTTTCGCGGCCGTTGGCCAGCGCGGCATTGAGGCGTGCAAAATAGTCCTCCAAATGCGCATACGCTTGTCGATATGGCGACTGCGTGAATACGCACGGCGG
>JAQUYX010000140.1 GCA_028691615.1 Victivallaceae bacterium | reverse complement strand
AATTGCCGTTTGTGGAGGCGGGTGCGGATCAGTTGCTCGCGCAAACTCTTGGGCATACGCTCTTTGCGTCCGCCGACCAGGAAGTTGTCCGCACGGCGGACACGGTCGTGTTTGTCACCGGAACCCCGGTGGATGAGCACCACAATCCCCGGCTTCGCGAAGTCTTTCAGGTGATCGACGAATATCTGCCGCAGTTGAACGCTTCGCAGCTGATCGTGCTGCGCAGCACACTTTTTCCGGGAACCAGTGAAGTGCTCGCGCACAAACTCACCGAGAAACTCGGCTCGGTGAAACTGGCGTTTTGCCCCGAACGGATTCTGCAAGGCCACGGGATTGAGGAAATTTTCGCGCTGCCGCAGATTGTATCGGGCGCAAACGAAACAGCGGAGCAGGAGGCGGCGGAACTGTTTTCGATGGTCACGCCAAAGATCATCCGGCTTTCGCTGCGCGAAGCGGAGCTGGCGAAGCTCTTCACCAATTCCTGGCGCTATCTGGAATTTGCCATTGCCAACCAGTTTTATATGATCGCCCAATCGCACAGCTGCGATTTTCACCGGATTTTTGAAGCGATGACCTGCGATTATCCGCGGGCGAAATATTTTGCCCGGCCGGGGTTTGCCGCAGGGCCATGCCTCTTCAAAGACACCATGCAGCTCTCCTCGTTTCAGAACAACGCCTTCTTCCTCGGCCAATCGGCCATGCTCGTCAACGAAGGATTGCCGAACTTCGTCATCGGCGAACTGGCCGACAAAATGCCGGATCATTCGCTCGTCGGCAAAAAGATCGCCCTTCTGGGCATGACGTTCAAGGCCGACAATGACGATGTGCGGGAAAGTCTGTCGTTCAAACTGGCAAAACTTCTGGAGTTCCGCGAGGCAATCGTGCTGCGGCACGATCCTTACGTCGCCGCGGAACGGCCTCTGGAAGAGATTCTTTCCGAAGCCGACGCGGTCATTCTGGGTACGCCGCACCGGGAATACCGGAATCTGATTTTGGAAAAACCATTTGTTGACTGCTGGGGTCTCTGGCATCAACCAGCGCAAGGAAAAAATTCATGAACATTCTGATCACCGGCTCCGCGGGATTCATCTGCGGTTATCTTGTGGAGGAACTGCTCCGCAACGGACACACCGTCTACGGGATCGACAACTTCTCCAAATACGGAAAAGTCCGGAAATCCTATGATAACCACCCGCGATACCACTTTGTCGAAGGCGACGTCAAAGACGTCCGGCTTATGGAAGAACTCATCCGGGAATGCGATCAAGTTCTCGGCGCCGCCGCCATGATCGGGGGAATCGCCTATTTTCACGAGATGGCCTACGACCTGCTTGCGGAGAACGAACGGATCACGGCGGCGACCTTCGACGCGGCCGTCCGCGCGCACAAGGATCATAAACTGCAGAAAATCAACATTCTCAGTTCCAGCATGGTTTACGAGTGCGCCAAAAATTTTCCAAGTGTCGAAGGGGACGAGCACCAGTGTCCGCCGCCCTTGAGCACCTACGGCTTCCAGAAGCTCGCATGTGAGTATTTCGCGCAGGGAGCCTGGGAGCAGTACAAACTTCCCTACACGATCATCCGTCCCTTCAACTGCGTCGGAACCGGCGAAAAGCGGGCGCTGTGCGACAAGGAAATTGCCTCCGGCAATGTCAAGCTGGCCATGAGTCATGTCGTGCCGGATCTGATCCAGAAACTGGTCAAAGGGCAGGATCCGCTGCATATTCTCGGCTCGGGAGCGCAGATCCGCCATTACACCTACGGCGGCGATCTGGCGCGCGGCATTCGGCTTTGCATCGAAAAAAGCGAGGCGGTCAACGAGGACTTCAACCTTTCCACGCCGGTTTCGACCACTGTGCTGGAATTGGGCGAGATGATCTGGCACCGGCTCAAAGGCGCGGACTCCAAATTCCGTTACGTGTCGGACAAGCCTTTTATCTACGACGTGCAGAAACGGGTTCCATCCGTGGAAAAGGCGGAAAAACTGCTCGGATTTCGCGCCGAAACTTCATTGGAGGGAATCCTTGACGAAGTGATTCCGTGGATCGTCGAACAAGTACGCGTAGGAGGCATCTGAGCTTATGCTGTCGATTGTCGTGCCGGTTTACAACGAAGGGGACAATATCCTTGCGCTCCTTCGCGGGCTGAAGGAAAAAGTCACCGCAGAACACGAAATCTGCGTCGTCTACGACTTTCCGGAGGACACCACCCTTCCCGCGCTCGACCGGGCGGAAAAGCTGCTGGATCTGACCGTCCGCCGGGTGCGCAATCGTTACGGGAAAGGGGCGTTGAACGCCATTCGAACCGGCTTGGAACAGGCAAACGGAGCATTGGTTCTAGTCACTATGGCCGATCTTTCCGATCCGCCCGAGGTGATCGACCAGATGGTGGCAAAGGCACAGGAGACTTCGGCCGATCTGGTTTGTGCCTCCCGCTACATGCGGGGGGGCAGCCAGAGCGGAGGACCGCGCCTGAAAAGTTTTCTTTCGCGAACTGCGGGAATGTCGCTGCACCTGCTCGCAGGAATCCCGACGCACGATGCGACCAACAGCTTCAAACTTTATCGGAAAAGTTTCCTTGATACCGTTCGCATCGAGAGTCGCGGCGGATTCGAATTGGGCCTCGAACTGGTCGTCAAAGCCCATCTCAACGGGCGAATCATCGCCGAAGTTCCCACCTCCTGGCAGAATCGGGCGGCGGGCAAATCCCGTTTCCGACTCTGGGCCTGGCTGCCGAACTATCTGAAATGGTATCTGCTGGCGCTCTTCGGCCGGAGAAAAACCATCGCCGCCTCGCGCTGACGCGGCAACCATCCGCGCTCCTTCGGACGAATGGATTTTTGCCCCTTCCGATTCCTATTGCCGAAGCTCCGGCAACAGATGGGCGAACAGCTTCTTGTCGCTCGCCTTCATGTAGGCCTCTTCCGGCGTGATCAGATTGCTTTCGAGGAAAGTTTTGAGCGTGCCGTCCATCGACTGCATGCCGCGCCCCTTGTTCGCCTCGATGATCGTGCGGATGTTGTTGATCTGCCCTTCCCGGATGGAGTTGGGAAGCCCGTCGGCCCAAAGCAAAATCTCGTGCGACGCAATTCGCCCGCCGCCGACCTTGCGACACAGCAGCTGCGAAACAATCGCCTGTAGACATTCGGCCAGCATGGTGCGAATTTGCGACTGCTCGTTGGCGGGAAAAGCGTCGATGATCCGGTCGATCGTCTTCGGCGCGTTATTGGTATGCAGCGTGGCAAAAACCAGCATGCCCATTCCCGCGCATGTCAACCCCAGCCGGATGGTATTCAATTCGCGCATTTCGCCGATCAGCACGATGTCCGGATCGGAACGCATTGCGCCGCGCAACGCCTTCGGGAAGGAATCGCTGTGAATTCCGACTTCGCGGTGAACAATGGTGCACATCTTGTTCTGATGCACGAATTCGACCGGGTCTTCAATGGTGATGATGTGGCGGCACTGGCGGCTGTTGATATAGTCGATCATCGCGGCGAGCGTCGTCGATTTACCGGAACCGGTCGGCCCGGTCACCAGCACAAGCCCGCTCTTGTACTCGCAGATCTCCTTAAGCACCTCCGGCAAATGCAGATCCTCCAAGGTCAGAATCTTGCTCGGAATCTGCCGCAACACGGCGGCCATGCCGGTGTAGTTGTACAGATAATTGCAGCGGAACCGGGCCAGTCCGGCGATTTCATGGGCGAAGTCGAGATCGTGCGTCTTGAGGTACTGCGTCCAGCGGGTCTTTGGAAAACAGATCTCCTCAAGCATGTCGTACATGTATTTCTCGTCAAGCACGCGCTCGTCGCCCACGATAATGTTGCCGTGGACACGGAATTTGACCGGCTGTCCGACCGCGATGTGCAAGTCGGAGCCTTTCATTTCGAGCATTTTCCGCAAATAAGCGTTGATTCTGGGTTCCGGCATTTTTTTACTATCCTTCCGCGGAAAGTTTTTTGGCTTCTTCGATCGCCTGCAGTCGGTCAAGCTGCCCGATGATCGAAGTGTCCTTCATGTAAGACTTTGCGACCTCGTAAGTGAGGATGCCAAGCTTGAATTTCTCCAACAGACATTGATCGAAGGTGATCATGCCCAGTTTCTGGCCGATCTGCATGGAGGCCTTGAGCTGAAAAGTCTTGCCCTCGTTGATGAGGTTGCTGATCGACATGGAGTTGGTCATCAGTTCGTATCCGATGGTGACGCCGCCATCCGCGGCGGGCAGCAGCCGCTGACAGATGACGCCGCGCAGACTGCCAGCGGTCATGGCGCGAATCTGCGCCTGTTGGGACGGCGGGAACACATCCAAGAGCCGGTTCAATGTGTTGGCCGCGTCGCTGGTCGGCAGCGTGCCGATGACCAAGTGTCCGGTTTCCGACGCGGTGATGGCGTTTTCAATCGTCTCAAGGTCGAACAACTCGCCCACCACGATGATGTCGGGGTCTTCTCGCAGCGCCCCTTTGAGCGCAGCCTTGTAGCTGTCGGTATGCTTGCCGATCTCGCGCTGCGTGATCTGGCAGTTGTGACTGTGCTGCACAATTTCGATGGGGTCTTCAACGGAAATCACATGATCCTGACGTTTTTCGTTAATGATATTGACCATTGCGGCCAGCGTGGTCGTCTTGCCGCTTCCGATCGGGCCGGTCACCAGCACCAGACCGTTGGTGTAGTCCAGCATGCGTTCGATCACCGGAACCGTCTGCGGAAGGAATCCGAGATCGGAAAGCGATTGGATCTTGTCCGGCACCAGTCGGTAAGATCCCGAGATGCCATCCTTCTGAACCATGAGCGCCACGCGGAAACGGTCCGTGCCAACCTCAAGGGCAAAGGAAAAATCCTTTTCCTTTTCAAATTTCTTGCGCAAATCCTCGGAGAGCAGCGCATAATTGAGTTTCTGCGACTCCTCGGGCATCAGGACGTGCGTACTGATCCGCTCCAGCTTGAGGTTCCGGCGGATAAAGGGCGGCGACGCTGAGGAAAAATGCAGATCGCTCGCGCCGATCGAGCGGAGCGACAAAAGCAGATCGTTGACAAACTTGCGCACTCCTGCTTCGTCCAACGATTTAATCTTGTCAAAATCGGGACACCCGTCGAACGTGATGATTTCCCCCATCTCCAGCGTTTTCGGGATGGCCGAGCTGTTGACCGGCGGAAGTTCCGAATCGGACTCCCCCACTGGGTCTCCCGGCGGATTTGCAGCAGTGGTGTCGGCGTGAGCCATCGAAGCGGACACTCCCCCTCCGAACGGCGGAGGCGCCGGCGCTTTGCCCCCGAACGGCGGAGGCGCCGGCGCTTTGAATGCGAGAATCGCCTTGCCGCTGGCGTCGTGTTCGACACACGCTCCGGCGGTCTGGGGAAACGGATCGGCAGGACCGTCGTCCGCGGGTGCGGCCTCCGACGGCAAAAGTTCGGGATCCTCGCCGCATTCGGCCTTGGCGATGGCAAAATCGGCGACCTGCTGGATCTGCTCGAGAAGGTCGTTGACATCGATCGACTCCTGCGCGGAAGCGAGGGTGTCGAGGATCGCCTGCGCAAACGCCTCCAGCGCGGGACTGCCGTTTTTGTGATATACGTCAAGCGCATTCTCAAGCGTCATAAGGTCATTGGTCACCAGAACTTTGATGAACCACTGGATGTCCAAAGGTATCACTTGCGTCACCTCCTTTGTGATCGATCATGTTATTCGCAATATAAGAGGCCTCACTATGCTTGTCAATCAAAATAAAATCACTTCCTTAAAAAAAACCGTCTTTTTTTTCGCCCGTATTTGACAAAACCATTCCGGCAGGATATTGTAAGGGCATTATGAAAGCGAAAACAAACATTCTCTTCTCGTTTACGGGTTGGTGGCGTTGGCGGTAATTCCGTCAGAGCCGGGTTGTTTTTGCATTTGTCATTGTAAGGTTTAGACGGAAAGATTCCATAAAGGGAGTTTTTCCGTTTTTTTTTATCTTGCCGCACCCGGTGAATCCATTCCCCGGGTGCGGCTTTTTTTTAGGGAGAAAAAGGAAAAATGAGTGGAACCACATTTGAAAAGTTTCGGATGCTTGCCAAAGAAGGTGTAATTGTCCCGATGTACACCGAGCTGTTGGCCGATCTGGAGACTCCGGTCTCCGTGCTTCAGCGCTTTTGCGATGACGACAATGTTTTCCTGCTGGAAAGCGTAGAGGGGGGCGAACACGTCGGCCGCTACTCCTTCCTCGGAATCCATCCGCGCGGCATCTTCCGGGCAGAGCATGACGCCGCATTCTACGACAACCGGCCGATCCGGTTCAACCGGACGCCAATGGACGCGCTGCGCAATCTCATTTCCGCAAAAAGCGTCGCCCATGATCCCGACCTTCCTCCGCTTCCCGGCAGCGCGGTCGGCTATGTCGGGTACGAAGCAGTTCGCGCGTTCGAGTCCCTGCCGAAAATCCCGTCCGACTCCGGTCTTCCCGACGCATTGCTGATGGTGACCGATGAGATCATCGGCTTCGACAATGTGCGGCATACGCTCAAAATCATCCTCTGCATCCATACCGACGAATTTCCAGATCTGCCCTCGGCGTTCGCCCACGGGAAAAGCCGGATCGCCGCAATCTCCGAACGGCTCAAAAAGCCCGCTCCGGCGGTCTCCCCCGCGCGGCAATGCACACAACCGCCGGTCAAATTCACTCCGGGCTCGTCCCAAACCGAATACTGCCGGATGGTGGAAAAAGCACGCGACTACATCAAAGATGGCGAAATCATTCAGGCGGTGCTCTCTCAGAAATTCACCGCGCCGCTGGCTTCGACTCCCCTGGCCATCTACCGCGCGCTGCGGTTGATCAATCCCTCGCCCTACACCTTCTATCTCAAACTGGGCGGCCTGATTCTGATCGGGTCGTCGCCGGAGACGCTGGTGAAACTGGACCGGAGATGTTCCAGTGTGCGGCCGATCGCCGGAACCCGCAAGCGGGGCAAAACCGATGCGGAGGACCGCGCGCTCGCCGATGAACTGCTCAAGGACGAAAAAGAGTGCGCGGAACACCTGATGCTCGTCGATCTCGGGCGCAACGATCTGGGCCGCACCGCCGCCCCCGGCAGCGTGCAGGTCAAATCCTTTCTCTGCGTCGAACGCTATTCGCATGTGATGCATCTGGTCAGCGACGTCGAAGGCATCCTGCGCGATAATTGCGACGCGATCGACCTGCTCCGTACGACGTTCCCCGCCGGAACGCTTTCGGGTGCGCCGAAGCTGCGTGCCATGGAGATTATTCAGGAGTTGGAGCATGCCCCCCGCGGTGTTTACGGCGGAAGCGTCGGTTATTTCAGTTACGACGGCAACATGGACATGGCCATCACCATTCGCACCGTTCAAATTCAAAATGATACCATCACATTACAGGTCGGCGCGGGGATTGTCGCCGATTCCGTCCCCGAGGCGGAATATCAGGAAACGATGAACAAGGCCGGCGCGCTCTTTGCCGCGGTCGATCTGGCCAACCGCAATCTGGAGGAAATTTGAATCATGATCTTCGTACTGGACAATTACGACTCGTTCACCTACAATCTGGTGCATCTGATCTACACCGTGACGCCCGACGTGCAAGTGGCGCGCAACCGGGAAATCACCGTATCCGAAATCCTCGCGCTCAAGCCGGAGGCGATCCTGCTCTCCCCCGGCCCCGGACGACCGGACAAGGCCGGCTGCATGGAACAACTCATCGGTGCGGCCGCGCCGCAAATCCCGATGCTCGGCGTGTGCCTCGGTCACCAGGCGATCGGGGAAGTTTTCGGTGCGCGCGTCGTCCCCGCGGCGAAAATCATGCATGGCAAACTCTCCCGGATCACCCACGACGGCAAAGGAGTGTTTCAAGGCGTACGCCAGAACTTCAAAGCGGTCCGTTATCATTCTCTGGCGCTGGAGGAAGCTTCGCTCCCGGACGAATTGGAGAT
>JAQUYX010000139.1 GCA_028691615.1 Victivallaceae bacterium | reverse complement strand
GCGATGAATCGGAAAATCAGCGGAATCAGGATCGGAAATCAGAACAAAAAACACCGGGAAATCCGGCAAAAATCAACATGTGAATCCGAATGAAAAATACATCAACAAAAATTCACGGATTCAGGTTATGGTAAAAAATCCCACACGATAACCCCCGCGCAACTCCTTGAACAGAAAAAAATTCGCATCGGCCATCTGGAAGTAAGAGCCTGCGCCGTCGGGGCGGCATTGCGCGACGCGCCGTTTCGGGAATCCCGCCAAGGCGACTTCCAATTCGATCTCCTGGAAAATTCTACGCCGGAAGATCTCTATTTTGTCACGGCAAATCATCAGGACCGCCGGTTCACCCGCACCGCGCCGGTTTGTCCATTTCTGGACAAGGAACCGATTCCGGGAGAATTTCTGGTCACAAGCGTCAATCTGGATACCTCCTCGGGCGCCTCGGGCATCCCCCATCGGCGCGATGCCGATTTGCAGGGAAACAGTGTGCAGTTCGCTCCATACATGCAAAAAGGACTGCTGCATCCTGCTGTCATCCGAAGCTGTCACTGGGATTTTGAACATTTTGGGTTTGACCGATTGGGGGGACCGGAATTGAATCTTCCGGGAAAGGTGTATGATTCCGTCCGGAAGTGTCTGCGTTTTACCGGAACCGAGAGAATCAGGATGCCGCTGCGAAGCTGGCCGATTGGCAATATGACTTTGGAATTCCAACTTTATCCGGCAAAGGAGCAGCAGGGACAAATCGCGGAACTGTTCACCCAGACTGGCGGCTGGCAGGCCGCATGCAATATTCGTCTGCTTGCGGACGGACGCATCGAAGCAATCCGGGTCTGCGACAAGAAAAATCACGTCACAGTTTCAATCCTCTCCGAGCAGCCCATCCGTTACGGGAAATGGAGCACAATTCGCCTGGTCTTTTCCGAGAAGGAAATGAGCCTCTATCTCAACGGGAAAATGAGCGCCAGTGCTCCGGTTCCGCTCCATCGCCGCTATGGCAACAGCACAGTTATGATCGGCGGCAACTACCGCGGACTTCTGGATGACATTCGTCTTACCGGAATGGATCGGAAGCTCCCCCCCTCCAAAGCAAAACGCTGAAAACAGCCCCCACAAAAACGGGAAATCTCCTTTTTTCACGCTCAAAAGTCGGACGTGTCCGACCCGTCCGGCAAGCCTGACGGGTCTTTGGGCAGGTTCATCCACGCCTGCCGTATCGCTTTTTTTTGATAAAAATGCGTCTTTTTGAACGCTTCCTTGAAAGATCTTCGATAGAATCCCCTATTAGTATCATGAGCACCGGAAGGATGACACCAGAAAGGCGCGAGAATATTTTTGACGATTCCGGTCGAAAATTCGTAAAATAATTTTAAAAAAAAGGACACCCGTCTTGACAACAAATCACTAGGATGCTACAGTTTATATAACTGTGTATGGCTAAAAAATTCCATCGTTGGATTCCGAATGGATCGGAAGAAAAACTGAGTTCGAAAAAAAGCGGATTAGACCGTTGCAAAAAGGAAGAGAACAATCCGCGAAAACAAAAACAAAAAAGGACGAGAGGTTTCCAATGCGCAAAGGTAGCAGAATTCTATTCGCGCTTATCGCAGGCGGCACAATCGGCTTAATGACGTTATCCGCGGCGGAAAAAACCACGGAAGTCACCACCAAAACAACAACCGTAATTACCGAAACCGTGGTTAAGGAAAAAGTAAAGTGGTCGCCTTTCCGGGTTTGCGTGCTCGACTTCTCCTCTCTCGATCTTCAGGGACAGAAACGCTTTCTTGACGAAAAAAACAACGCCATCAAGATTCCCCCGCAATCCACCCTCAACGACGCCGACCGGAAATCCATCAACAGCGTCATGCAGGGATTCGTCCGCATGATCGACGCATGGGACAATACCAAAACCAACACCGAAAACCGCAACGCACAAGTCGATGACAACAAATTCTCCCGCGAAAAAGCCTTGGACCTCTACAATACCGTCGTCAAGGGCGAAGCCAGACCGATGGTCATTGGCGCAGAGTATCTGAGCGCATATCTCGGTCGCCATAACGATGTCTTCACCTGCGTCGACGCTTCGCAAGTGGCCCTTGCCATGAAAAAACTCCAGAGCGCACCGGATTTCCCCAAGGATTTCATGCTGCGGCTGGCGCGGGAAACCGGGGCGACGCACCTGATCTATGGAACCGTATCCGATTTGCGGAGCAAGATGAATACCTTCAAAGGCTACGGCATTGAAACCAAGACGACCAATTACCAGCTGGATGTCATCCTCAAAATGGTCGACCTCGCCGCGCAACACAGCGTGTACAGCAATGTCTATACCGGCAATTACCGCGAACAGCGTCCCGGCAGCGGCGCACAATTCGACAACAATATTTTCCAGAACCTCATGACCTCCGCCCTCGAACAGGCCGCCGAGGATCTCTACGACAACTGCAAACCCGGGCGCAAAAATAAGATCTCCGTGACGCCCCTTCCCTATACGCTGACTATTCTTCCCGCCGGTGGAATGTTTTTCAAACCGGCCTCCGCGGAAATTTTTGTCGATCAGACCCGCGCCGGAAACGGTGGCGATTCTATGCTCATTCCCGCTGGAAAACACACGATCACCGTCAAAGCCGCAAATTACAAACCCAAGACCTTTGACGTCGATGTGACCAAAGATGAAACCATCCGTGTGAAACTTGAGAAATAAGGAACATCACTTTTATGAAAACAAAATTTCTCCTCTCTCTTTCGGTTCTGTTCCTGATGACAATTTCAGCCTTCGCCGCCGACAAACTCGCCATCGCGGAACCGGTCAGCAAGGGCGGAATGAAAACCGAGGATATTGAAGCCTTCTGGGGCATTCTGGAATCGTCGATCAAATCCGACGAATACAAGCTCATTTCCCGCGGCGCCCTGAAACAGATGCTTACGGAAATCGGACTTACCACCAGTTCCGATCTGGTCAACTTGAACTCGTCGCAAAAGGCGAAACTCGGACAGATCGAGACGGTCAAATACATCCTCGTCTCCGAGATCGGAAAATTCGGGACGCAACTGAATTGCACCATGAAGATTCTGGATTCGTCCACCGGGGAAATCGATCAGGCTCGCACGGCGAACCTTCGGGTCAAGAATCTGGATGAGCTGGCCGATAAAATCGAAGCGACGCTGGAAAAACTCCTTTCCGACGAAAATCAGCTGATGGCGTCCGCCATTTTGTTCCCGAATATCCGGGTCGCACGCGCCCCCGCATTTCTTGCCGGAGACTTCAACATCCGGCTCGAAAACAGCCTGCTGAACAACGGCGTCAAACTGCAAAATCTGCAATCGGTCGCAAAAATTCTCAAAAAATACAATCTGGACAATCTTTACGAGCTGGAACCGAAAATGTTTGTCAAGGTCGGCAAACTGCTGGAAGTCCAGATGCTCATTCAGGCGACGATCACCCGCTTTGAAATCGCCAGAATCCCCTACCATGTCGAGGAAACCGGCGCGCGTGGAGTGCGTTATATCGGAAATATCGAAGGCAACATCCGCATCATCTCCGCACAGAAGGGCACGACGATCGCCAGCGTTCCCTTTGAAGAACGGGTGAATTTTAGAAGCCTGAGCCGGCAGGAGACCAAAGACTGGACTTTGGACGATTACGCCAAATATATGATCAAGACTGTCATTTCCGCAAAAATTCTGCCGGAACTGATGAAAGTCTCCGCACTGCAAGCCAAGTAAGAAGGGAAAACGGCATGAGATCTTTTCCGATCACAAGGATTCTTCTTCTGAGCGTCTGCGGAATCATTCTGGGCGGCTGCTCCTCGATTGTCAATTCCCATCTCCAGAAGGCGCCGATGATGGAAGCCTATGCCGCGGCGGACAATGCCGACGTCATGGCGCAAATCAATGCGAAGCTCAAGGAGCCCAAATGGTATAACAGTTCGGTGATCAACACCGGCGATGAAGTCATGTGGCGCCTGGAATCCGGCAGCATGAACTTCAACATGGGAAACTTTGCCCAGAGCGTGGAGCAGTTTTCAACTGCGGAAAGACTGATTGCCAATTACGACGAACGGGCAAAAATCAGTATGCGCGACGCCGGTGCGGAAATCGGAATGTCGGTCACCAATCTGAACACCTTGCCCTATCGCGGATTCTGCCGCGACCGCATTGCGCTATGCATCTATAAATCCCTCGCCTATCTGGGAATGGACAAGGAGTCCTCCTTCCGCGCCCAGCTTCGCCGCCTGCGCAACGAGCAGAAAAAAGTACTCGAGGATTATAAGGAATTCTTCGAGGCGGAGAAGGCGGAACTCGAGGCCGCCAAAGCCAAAAACCCGGAGGCCGCAGAGAAGGCGAAAGAGAACGTCTCGGAGGAAAAACTCGAGAGCGATCCGAACAATGCCGAATTTACAGCCGGAATCAAGGAAGTCAAAACCATCGCAAACAAAGGCTATGGCGGCTTCCTCAATCCGGCCGCGATTTTCCTCTCCGGGCTCGGCTCGATTCGCGATGAAAATTACGACAATGCGCGCATTGATTTTCAAAGACTCTATGAAGCAATGCCCCAGAACCCGATGATCCAGCAATATTACGTGTCGGTCCTCCGGGCGGCAGACCGTCCGATTCCGGCGCCGCTAGGCAAGGTCAAACCCTTTGATTTCCCCTTGGATCGCGATTGCGTGTATCTGGTTTTTGCCAACGGGGTCAGCGCGGCGTTCAAACAGATCGCCGTCTATTTCCCGATCATGACCGCATGGCCGATGTGCGAATTTTATCCCGCACCCTTTGAGAAGATCACCGCCCATGTGAACAATGCGCAATATCCGTCGATGATTCTGGCGGATATGGACGGCATTCTCGCGCAGGAATTCAAGGAGCGTCTGCCCGGAATCGTCACGCGCATCGTGTTAAGCACGCTGATCAAGGAGGGCGCAAAATACGCAGGAACATACGTCGCCGCCCGCCAGAATATCTTTGTCGGGATCGGAGTGTATATCGGTTCGAGCATTTACACTGCCGTAATGAACACCGCCGATACACGCACATGGGAAATCCTGCCGAAAGAGTTTCAGCTGACGCAGTTCCCGATGCCCGCGGATCGCAAACTCTCGATTGATGTCGGAGCCAAAAAAGTAGCGCTGGAGATTCCCTCCGATGCCCGTTCCGCAATCATTTTTGTCAATGCCCCGAGTCAAAAGAATTTGTCCTGTCACATCTTCCCGCTAAAATCCAAATAGGAGTTAAAAATGAAGACACACCCCTTGATTTGCGCCGGAGTTCTCACGGCACTGATCGCGATCGGTTGCCAAAACACTGTCAACACGGTTGAAAACACCGACAAGTCGATGTCGGTAAATACCATCAACGATACGCGCTTTGTCACCGACGGCTATCTCAAAGACCGGCTCGCCCTGAAGAAAGTCAACGTTTCAAAGACTGCGGACGGATTCCTGCAAGTTCAGCTGGAAGCGGTCAATGTTCGTACCGGCGGATTTGCCCAGATCTGGAGCGGGTTGACCCAAGAAAATCCCTATCAGATCCGCTATAAATTTTCGTGGTTCGATCAGGGCGGAATGGCGGTTGACACCGTCTTGTCCGATTGGCAGGATGCCACGGTCATTCCGGGCGAGACCGTCTATCTTCGATCCGTTGCCCCGTCAAAGAATTGCAAGGATTTTAAAATCAGCTTGAGAGAAGCAAACTAATTCAGGAAAGGAATTCCAAAATGAACAAGACACTGATTCTGGGTGCGGCCGCTTCCGCAATGTTACTGGCAGGCTGCGGAACCACAACGACCATCTATGATCCGGCGGCAACAAAAACCGGCATCCGGCAGTCGGGCTCCGTTTCGAGCGAAGAATTCCGCGAGGTCGCCGTCGCCGCGGTCAGAGGGGCGATGACCAATGTAAAATTCACCTCCTTCCTCAAGCGGTATCAACGGGAGATGAAAGATCCCGATGCGATCCCGGTGTTGAAGCTGGATAGAGTCATCAACGACACCGACGATCCCGATCTGAATGTTTCCGAGCTGACGGACATGCTGAACGAAGAACTTCTGAACGCCGGCAAAGTCGATGTGACCATGGCGGAAGGCGCCGGAAGAACAAAGGCAATCGGCGCCTCGCGCAAGCTGCAGGATGACGACAATTTCGATCAAAAGACCGTGGCGCAAGAAGGAACCTTGCAGGCTGCCCGTCTGGTATTGCGTCCGAAGGTGGTTTCAAACGAAGTGCGCGATGGAGGCCGTAAGGCTGTCACCAGAACGTTCGTTCTGGAAATGGCGGACATCAAGACCGGGCTGATCATGTGGAAATTCACCAAGCAACTCGGATTCATGAAAGAAAAAGGCACATTGGGTTGGTAATGCGCCAAAGAGCGTGACGGCGGATTCCGCCGGAGTCATGCCCCCCGGAGCAGAGCGTTGTCTTTGTGCCACCGCTCTGTGTCCAAATTCAGCGAATGTTTTTGAAGGCGACAAGGCATACCGGATCGACCGGAGAACAAACAATCCAATCCTGGAGTTTTTTTCGATATGAGTAAAAATTTCTTCCGATTCGTCGGAATCGCCGTTTCCGCCATCACCTTGACAGGATGCACCAACTTTGCCACCTTCGACTACGCCGAAGCGCCGGGGCCGATGGTGAAGTTTCAGGAAAAGGGCGTTGCCCAAAAGAGTGTTGCGGTGATGCCTTTCCTGGATCAGCGCGGAACCAAATATTTCGATCGCGCTCAGGCAAGGCAGGCCGCGGCGCATCCGGTTGGCGATCACGGTTCGTTTTATCTCGGACTCATTCCGCTGTTTCCCTTCGGGTATGTCGAAAAAGAGGAACCGGAAAACAGTGAAGATTTTGTGTCACTGGGGCGGTTTCACTTCAATGCCGCGGAGGATTTGTCCAATGCCGCCGAGCGGAGTCTGAAAAACTCCAATTTGTTCTCCCGCGTCTTGAGAGCCAACACTCTGGGACAGGCGCAGGCGGATTATCTCTGGCGCGGCAAGGTGACAAACACCTATTACAATGGGAAAATGCTCACCTACTGCATCACCTACTTCTTTTCGCCGGTTCTGTGGGTTCTCGGCGCGCCGAACGGAGTGTCCGAAAATGAACTCTGGGTGGACTTTGAACTGGTCGAACGCACCAGCGGCAAAGTCGTGTGGCAGTACCATTACCGCGGGCAGGATTCCATTGTTCATTGGATCTACGCGCGGGTCGGCGAAGATACCAGTCTTTATGCCAAATTAATGAAAGAGGCCATGAACGGCGCTTTGTACGACCTCAATCAGAAGCTGCCGAACCTGACGAAATAGTTGATGATTCAAAGCCGGATTTGTCTGTAACTTCGGGTTCCTCCGTACCATTGAGACCTCCCCGGATAAGAACAATAACTTTCCTCCCATGCACCCGCCGCATTTACACCACAAGATTCGGGTAGTATTGGACTTTGTTTTGTTTGGCAAACTCGTCCGTCTTGTATATGCCTTATATGCGATTTCTGTTTGTCAGGTCGGGATTTTGCCGATGGGCTTCTTTCAGATTCCACCTCGCGATGGACACCCTTGCTATTGGCTGACAGTTCCTGCTACCAAGTCTGTAACGGACTTTCACCGTCGAGTTATTGCCCCTGCCGGGCATACCAAAAAAAAAACCGTTCGTCCCTTTTCGGGATGAACGGTTTTTTTTGCACAGGATAAAAGACTTGACGGACCCGCCGGAGCATTGGAAGGGAAATGCGGAATCAGTGCCGTTTCTCCCGATGGATTTCCCATGCGAGCAGCGGCAGCAGCAGCAAAAAGGCGATCGGACTGGCAAGAAGCGTCACACGCAGCGGGAAGCGTTCAGCCAGCAAACTTACCCCGAAAAAGAGCAACCCGGCCACCCCCAGCTGCCGCCGACAATCAACCCCATGCGCGCCCCCAGCCCGAGTTGGCTCTTTGCACGCCGG
>JAQUYX010000138.1 GCA_028691615.1 Victivallaceae bacterium | reverse complement strand
TGATAAGCGAACCGTCCTCCTGACGCTCGATTTTGAACTTCTTCGTCTTCTGATGTTCGTAGAGGTAGAAAGCGATGGACGCATCGCAGTGCAACCGAACGTTTTCGACTTTCGGATATTCAAACAGACCATTTTTACGGGTTTCATCCAGGAGTTTCTTGTCCGTTTCAAAACGGTCAACGCCAAAATTCGCACTGCTGATTCGCTGAATGGCGTAACTCTTGACATTTTTCGTTCCGTATTCGTAGCCTTTCACATACCAAATACCGTGATGAAAGGCGATAATGTGCGGCTCGAATTTTCGGGGAGATTCTTCTCCGTTCGGCTTTTTGTAGGTCAGTGCCAGCACCTGATGCAATCGCCAGCCGTCAAACACCCGCTTGAAAATTGCCGGATCAACCGCCGCTTTGATTCCGGTCGCGCAAATCAGAGATTCAATCATCGCTTCGTCAAAAAAATCGGAATGATTGGCAGTCAGCGTTTTTTCCATGGCCTGATTGACATGATCGCGGATGGGTTCCGGCAGAATGTCGGCGGCTAAACGAGTTCCCAGCAAAGTCATGCTTAGAATATCGTCATCCATAATCGGAACTTGAAATTCCCAATCGGGATTCTTTAAGTAGAAACCGCGCATTGCGGCATCGTATGCAACCGGAGCGTTATATTCTTTCTGCAACGTTTCAATGTCGCGCATGACCGTTCTGGAACTGCATGAGCAATCAATATTCTCATCGACATCCGCATTCCGGAGCAGTTTTGCAAACGATCCGGCATTTGGGAAACTGTTTTTTTTCAATTCCGCCACAAATTTAATCATGCGGACCGCTTGACGGCTCTGAACACTCATGACACGGCTCCTTATAAAATAAAACAATCTGATATGACAACTGTGATTCATCTGTAATGTAATTCAGTCTGTGCAATAATTCAAATCAAGTCTGACAAAATAAATATTCGTTTTTTATCCAATTTTCAATCCGGTATGACATCTTATGGCGCAGGTGCACGATTATACTATGAGAAAATAATACGAATATGGAGATATTTGTCATGGAACTAATTTATGTCTGCAAGGCTTGCGGCCGAGAAAACAAAATCGACGCAGAGGAACTGCTGGCAAGCCGGGAATTGATCTGCCCCAAGTGCCGTCATCATTCCAGTCTTGTTTCCGAAGGAGAAACTCCGAAACGCTGGGACGAGTCGCTGAATCTGGAACAGGAAAACGCCGCCTGTTACAACAATGAAGCCAAGGCCGTGCTGGTTCTGGCCGGAGCCGGATGCGGCAAAACCAAAACGTTGATTGCCCGTGCGCTTTTTCTCCACCGGGAATTGAAAGTTCCGGCGGAACGGATTGCGCTTCTCACCTTTACCCGCAAGGCGGCAAAGGAAATTTCCGAACGGCTGGATGCCGAGGTGGACGGCATGGGAAAACGGATGTTTGTCGGCACGTTTCACCGTTTCTGCCTTGATCTCATGCATCATTATCAGGGATACTTTGAGGGTAAGGATGCCAAGCTCATTGACCGGGAGGATCAATGTTCCGTTTTCCGTAAACTCCGGCACAAACTGGAAATTCCCGAAGACGCTCCGGCGACGCTGGTTCCGTCGGCGGATGAGTTGTGCGGCATTCTTTCCTACATGAACAACTGTCAGATTGACATCGACGAATATTTCACGCGCCGCCCCCCGGTGCTGTTCGAAACCGCTCGCCATGTAAAAACGCTTGACCGTCTTTACCGGGAATACAAACAACAAAAGAATCTGATTGATTTTGACGACGTGCTTTCCAAGACGGTAACGGCACTGGAAACTGTCTCCGACTTCAAACGTCTGGTGCAGAATAAATACGATCATATTCTCGTCGATGAGATGCAGGACACGAGTCCGGTTCAATGGGCAATCCTGAAAGCGTTGTATCCGCCAGTCGGCTTGTTCTGCGTCGGGGACGATGCCCAGAGCATCTATTCTTTCCGGGGCGCGGATTTTGCCAGTGTTCATCATTTCTGTGATAAACTGTCCGACAGCGTAACGCTGAAGCTGACCGAGAATTACCGTTCCCATCAGCAGATTCTCGACATCGCCAATCTGCTTTTGAACGGTTCGGAGATACCCTACGACAAGGATTTGCGCTCGCATCTCGGCGAAGCGGAGCGGGGGCCGGAGCTTTACACCTTTCATTCGGATTTTGACGAGGCGGACTTTATTGTGCAGTCCATCCGCAGCAAAATCCGGCGCGGCATTGATCCCAAGAATATGATGATTCTCTTCCGGAGCGCCGCCCATGCGCGAGTGATCGAATACACCTTGCGCACCGCCGGAATTTCTTACCGTTTCATCGGCGGCATGAGCTTTTTGCAATCCAGTCATATCAAGGATGTGATTTCGACCTTGGAGGCGGTGACGGATTTTCGCTACGATCTCGCTTGGTATCGTTTTTTGCAACTGCACCGGAAGCTTGGCGATAAATCGAGTTCCAGATATTTTCAATCGGTGCAGAACGCGCCGGATCATGCGGCGGCGCTCCAAGCACTGGCGGACAATCTGCGGCCGCGCTACCCGGAACTGTCGGAGTTTCTGAACACGTTTCAGCCGGATCGTCCGCCAAGTGCGTTGTTGAACGATATTGTCGCCTATTTCGACCGAACCGGATTGCTGGTCGAAAAGTATGAAAACTGGGACGAGCGCAAAAAGGATTTGCAAATGCTCATCCGCATTGCGGAGAAGTATTCCGACACGGCGCGGTTTCTTGAAGCCTTCAAACTTGACCCCGACGCGGAAGTATTGGAACACTCCCGCGATGCCGGGAAACTCACGCTCATCACCGTTCACAGTGCCAAAGGCACGGAATGCGACTACTGCTATTTGGTAAAAGTCCAAAACGGCGTGTATCCGCACATGAAAGCGTTGACCTCAGATGAAATCGAGGAGGAGCGCCGGGTACTCTATGTGGCGATGACCCGTGCGAAAAAACAACTGATTCTGACCCGGACAAGCCCAGACAGCAGTCGTTTTCTGACGGCGGAAATGATTCGCAGAATGGAACGCTGGGCACAGGCGAAAGGATGGTAAATGACATGGATTTACACTTAACTCAGCAACAATACGATGAGATATGTTCCGTGCTTCAAGAAAGAAGTACCAAACCACTTGATCTTATCCCCCGTTTTACTAATTCAATTAACGCCACGTGCGCATTAAGAATATTGCAAGCATCTCAACCTGAAGAAATAAAATTGTTTACGTTCAACTGTATGAAATTAGAACCAAGAAAATCAGGCTGGCAGTCATGTGTGGCAGGGAAAGAAGAATCGGAATTTCTTATTATAAGATGTGATCATGATATATCCATTCGAACGACTGGATGTCGTGAATCCGATGGGGAAATAAAGGGATGTGAACTGCCTGAATATTCCATTATGTCTGAATGGGAATTTAATGATGATGCGGCTCCTGTCGGTGAAGATGAACAGATTGTTTTTATTGACTTGTATGATGGGATTGATTTGGGGAATACACCGAGTTCTTTGCCAAAAGTTCAAAACCGCAACTCCACAGCATTAAAAAAGAAAGATAAAATCGTGAAGAAAACAAAATCCTCTTCCATTTCCATAGCTGAACTCAAAGACCTCATGAAAGACAACCTCACCGCACTGTGGGAAAACGATTCCGCTTTGCACACCCAACACGCCGAAGCCTCCGCACTGATTCCGCCAATGATGATTTGGGGTGCGCCGGGAGTCGGCAAATCCACCGCCATCCGGGAACTCACGAGCGAACTTGGCATCGGATTCATTGATGTGCGCCTCGCCCAGCGCGAGCCGGTGGATATGCGCGGACTGCCCGTGCCGGACGAAAATTCGGTCAAATGGCTGGTGTCCAGCGAATGGCCGCGCGATCCGGCCAGCCGGGGCATCATCCTTTTTGATGAACTCACCGCCGCCGACAAGACCTTGCAGGTGGCGGCGTATGAGTTCATCCTTGACCGGCGGCTCGGCGCGCTTTACAGTGTACCTCCGGGATGGTACATCATGGCGGCAGGCAACCGGGTGGAAGACCGGGCGGTTTCGTGTGCCATGTCCAGTGCGCTTGCCAACCGCTTCCTCCATGTGGAAGTCGCGCCGGAGGTGGAGAGTTTTTTGGATTGGGCGAATGCGAACAACCTGCATCAGGCGGTGGTGAACTTCATCCGCTACCGTCCGGCGATGCTGTTTTGTCAGGATGGCGAAGACCTGCAGCGCGGCTGGCCGAGTCCCCGAAGCTGGGAGCGGGTTTCGACCATGCTAAAAATCGCAGAGAAGAACAATCGCAAAACATCGCTCAAATTTACCGTTCCGGGGTTGGTCGGCCCCGGCGCGGCCAGCGAATTTCTCGCCTTTTACAAGGATATGTATTATATGGAGCGCGATGTCAATATTCAACAGCGTCTGCTTTCGGGCGAGGAAATTCCCTTGCCGGATCGTCCCGACCGGCTTCACGCTTGCTGCGGCGCGGTGGCGTTCTATCTGAAGCTGGAGAAAAGTCCCAAAAACTTCAATCTCATGTGCGAAAACTTCTTGAAATTCGGTCTGAAACTCCCCAGCGACTTCGCCGCCATGCTGATGAGCGATGTGCTTTCCGGCTTGGAGGGAACCAAACGCCGCGACATCATTACCAGTCATCCGCTGTATCAGGAGTGGATGAATAAGCATGTAAGGTAACAAGCTATGGAGCAAAATTTTATCCCACGCAAACCAACGGAAAAAGAAGAGTCTCTCAAGGCGGAAGTCCGGGAGATGATGATCCGCGACCGATGCCGGTTGTTGGAGCGTCAGCCTTTTATCGGACACCTCGCCATGCGGTTGGATTTGAAACCGGTGATCGACTGCCGGATGAACACCGCCAGCACCGATGGAACCCGGCTGTTCGTCGATGCCGAGTTTTACCGAAAAATGGACGAAGAGGAGCGGCTCGGCGTATTGGGGCATGAGGTCTGGCACTGCGCGTTGCGCCATTTCGCGAGACGCGGCGAACGCGACAGGAAGAAATTCAATTACGCCTGTGACGTGGAAACCGATATTCTGCTTTACAATGCCGGATTCAAGGTGGAGATTCTTCCCTTTGATAAAAGCTGGATCGGTCTCTCCGCCGAACAGATTTATAATGCGATGATTCCGGCGATGGCGAATTTTCAAAAAGAGGATCTGCATCTCTATCCGGAGGATCAGCGCAGTGAAAAATTCCCGACTCCGAAGCCGGGTTCCATCCCCCACGAGCAGGGAGAGGAACAATCCGAAAAGGGCAAAGACGGTTCTCCACTGAATGAAGAGGGAGAAAATCAAGCGAAAGAAGGCGATTTAGAGGATAAAAACGGGTCGTCGGGTCAAGATACCGGCGCAGACGGAAAAAATGGAACACAATCTGGTCAAAGTGACGTGAGCGGCACACAAACGCTGGGGATTCTCACGATATTGCCGCGCATCACCCATGATACGGTTTTCGACCCCGATTTCAATCCGGCATTCGGCGAAGAAACCGCCGAGGAGTGGAAAGAAAATCTGAAAGAGGCCGTCCGCCGGGAAAAGGAAAAAGGCGGAAAAGGCATCGGCAATCTTCCCGGCAACGTGGAGGAGTTGATTCGCGAGGACGAGCAAAAAGCAACGGTGGACTGGAAAAAAGTTCTGCTGGACTTCGTGACGCAGATTTTCGGCGGTGAACGCCAGTGGCTCCCCCCGGCGCGGCGATATGTCTGGAAAAAACTCTATCTGCCCAGCCGCGCCCGGAAGAAGACCATTGAAATGGTTCTTGCTATCGACACCAGCGGCAGCACCACGGAGGATTTGCCGGATTTCCTTGCGGAACTGCGCGGCATGGCCGACAGCTTCGGCGAATACAAACTTACCATCATCCAGTGTGACATGACCATTCATTCCGTCAAAGAGTATTCCAATGACGATCCGTTGCCGGAAGATGGTTTGAAGTTTCAGGGCTTCGGCGGCACCACATTATGCCCGCCGTTTGCCTATGTGGAAAAAGAGATGCCGGAGCCGCCTGCCGTGTTCATCTATCTGACCGACGGCTACGGGGATGCGCCCACACAAGCTCCGGCCTATCCGGTGATCTGGTGTATCACCCGCGACGGGGTCAAGCCGGCGAACTGGGGACTGGAAGTAAAAATCGGCGAAAAATAGTGTCACAACATTTTGGTATGACATCCCGTGGCAAGGGTGATGGCGTATACTATAGGCAAAGGAACACAAATGCGATGAATGACAAGATTTCAAAACTCTATCAGGAAATGCTTCAGGAAATGCGAAAGTGTCTCGACGAAGCCGACCGCACTTTTGTAAAAATGTCGGAATTGCTGGTTGCGGCAATGGCTGAGGAGCGTTTTTCTCCGAAACGGAAAAAAGAGTTGCTAACTTTGGATGCAAAACATCGGCAACTGCTGACGGAAGTTCTCGATGGCGTGTCGAAAATCTATCCGGGGAAAATTGAAGTGTTTCCGATCATCAACGACAACGATCTCATTGCCGGGATGGAAAGGCGCGCGAAACAAATGGAGGCTCTGGAAAAAATTGTCGATACCATGCCTGGATGTGAAAATAAAACGCAAAAAACAGAAACCAACAACCAATGGAGGATGATTATGGAAAACGTGGATTTCAAGGAAGAATTCAACCGGAAATTTGAAGAAGCCGCGGAGGGCGGCAAGCGTCCGAATATTCTGGTGGCCGGATACACCGGCTGCGGAAAAACCTCGCTGATCCGAACCGTGCTGGGTGACATCGTTCCCGCCGAGGCCGTCAAGAACGACCGTCCGCAACAACTCGACTTCGACAAGTATGAGAACGAGTCGATTGTCTTGTGGGATTCCCGCGGCATGGAGATGGATGATACCGAAGATACGTTTTGCGACCGCATGAAAGCATTTGTCGCCGAACGGCAGGACGACCACAACGTGGACGAACATATTCACCTGGTCTGGTATCTGATTCAAGGACCCGGTGCTCGAGTGACCCCAAGCGACATCAAACTTCTCAAAAACATTTTCACCTTTGACGATGTGATTGTCGCGGTCAGCAAGAGCGATATCACCAGCCCCAAACAGCTCGAAGCCATCCGTCAGGTGTTGATGGATGAGGCGGGTGTGCCGGAAGAGCGCATTGTCGCCGTGAGCGACACCGAGAGCGGAGCCGTCGGTTGCAGGGAACTGGTTGCGTTAAGTTTGCAAATGCTGCCGGCCGCCTACAAGGACGCGTTCCTTGCCGCCCAGAGCATCGACCGCGAGGCGAAAGCCAAAGCCGTTCAGGACAAAATCGAACGGGCGCGGGAAATCATCAATGCCGCCATCAAAAAGGCGGAAAAGATCGCCGCAACTCCGATCCCGGTCGCCGACGGCGGACTTCTTATTCCGGTCGAAATCGAACAGGTTGCCGCATTGCTCGCACTCTACGGGTTGCGCGAAAAAGCCGTCCGCGACGAGGCCGCCAATTTTGTCGATACCATGGTCAAGGCCTTCACCGGCGCACTGGCCGAACTGGATCTCGACCCGGAGGATGGAATTTCCGCCGAAGTCGCCGCCGTTCTGACCGGGGCGCTGGGGCATTATGTCCGGAACAATTTTGAAGCCTACGCCATTGCGAAAATTAAAGGGACTCCGCTTCCGGCGCTGGGCTTCGATCTCGAACTTTTCAAAGAATTTTACCAAACCTACAACCATGGATTGAAAATGAAACCAAACATTCTTGTCTGCGGCAAAACCGGCGTCGGAAAAACCTCCCTGATTCAGGCAGTCACCCATCGCGGCGTCGTGCCGGATTCCGCCATCGGGAACGGCAAATCCACCACCCAGGGATTCCAACTTTATGAAACCGAAATCGCCAACTTTATCGACTCCGAGGGGATGAATCCCGGCAGTCAGAGCGTGGACGACTACGCCGACTTCATTCTGGATGAAGTGCTGGACAGGCTCGATTCCGACGATAAAGAGAACCTCGTTCACAACATCTGG
>JAQUYX010000009.1 GCA_028691615.1 Victivallaceae bacterium | reverse complement strand
ACGTGACGATTTTCTGGAAGGCGGCCACGGACAATGCGGGCGTGGTCGAATACGATCTTCGTTACGGTTCGACTCCCGAGCTGGGCAATGTCCGGGCGTTTGATGGCAATACGCTGGAAGCGACGTTTGCGGATCCAGTGGGCTCCAAACTCTATTATCAGCTGGTTGCCGTGGACGAAGCCGGGAATTTCAGTCAGAGTTCGGTTTACTCGATCGGCCTGACTGCCTGAGGAAAGGGAACGTTCTGGAAGGCGAGGGGGGGAGCGAATGCCGACATTTTCAGATTGGCGTTTTGGCCCCCCTGGCTATCGCTGTGAAGAGGACTCTGCGAAACAAAAGCGTCTTTTTTTTGAAAAAAAAATATTTTCAGCTTGCTTTTCAAGGGGATGTGCATTAAATTAAAGCTGTTCCGGTTGGTTCCGTAGAGTCATATCGCATTCCACCGCTCGTGACTCCCACTCCGGGATGACCGAAAAGAGACGGCAAAGCTCTTTTTGGGTCGAAAACCGCATGAAGCGGCGCATTTTTCTTCCGAAAGGAGGGGAAGGCCGTTGCGTGTGGGGTTTTGTCTTTTTGCGAGAGTCAAAATTTTTGGGGGTTACACAATGCAAGTCAGAGCGTCGGTTAAGCGCAGATGTGAATTCTGCCAGATTGTCAAGCGCAATGGCATCGTGCGCGTTATTTGTTCGCGCAATGCCCGTCACAAGCAGAGACAGGGCTGAGTACAGCGCCAAACAACATCAAATTCATCAAGGAATAAGTTATGCCTCGTATCATCGGTATTGAAATCCCGGGCAATAAGCGCATTGAATATGCGTTGCGCTGCATTTACGGCATCGGCCCGTCCAAGGCGTTGGAAATCATTGAGAAGGTTGGGATTCCTCTTGAGCTCAGAGGGAAAGATCTCACCGGCGATCAGATCGCCGCGATTACTCAGATTCTTCAGGATGAGATGACCGTCGAAGGCGATCTGCGTCGGCAGATTGCTGCGGACATCCGTCGTCTTCAGCAGATCAACTGCTATCGTGGCGTCCGTCATCGCCGCAGTCTTCCGGTTCGCGGACAGCGGACCAAGACGAATGCGCGTACCCGCAAGGGCAAGCGCGTCACCATCGGCGCGATCCGCGACAAGACGCAGCGTCGTTTGGCGTCGAAGGACACCCCCGCGCAGTAATCATTGCACGCAGCGTGATCTGTCCGGAGGAGATTCGGACGCGTGCGTTCAGAAGACATTAAACTATATCATTATCAGGAAAATACCATGGCTGAAGAACTCAAGAACAACGTCGAAGCCGCTCCCGTGGCGGCCGAGGACGCCGTCCAGCCCGCAGCCGAGACGGCTGCTGCGGTCAAACGCTCGAAGAGCGGTCGCTATGTGCCCAGCGGCATTGCGTATGTGCTGGCTACCTTCAACAATACGAAAGTCACCTTTACCGACCTTCACGGCAACGTGATTTGCTGGTCGACCGGCGGCAAGAACGGCTTCAAAGGCTCCCGCAAGAGCACTGCGTATGCCGCGCAGGTGATTGCCGGCGATGCGGCGAAGAAGGCGCAGCTGGTTGGGATGAAGGAAGTGGAAGTTCGCATCAAGGGACCCGGAGCGGGTCGTGAATCCGCGGTTCGCGGCATTGTTGCTGCGGGCATGGAAATCAATGCGATCAAAGATATTACGCCGGTTCCGCACAATGGTTGCCGGCCTCCGAAGAGACGGCGTGTCTGACGCGACTGATCCGTCATCGTAATGTCATTCGAAACCATATTACGCTAATCAATCTTTGGAGGAACCAGTATGACTGCTGCTATCGGATTCCCGATGCCCAAGTCGATCGAACTTGATGAGACGACCGCCACCGCCACTTACGGCAAATTTACGGCGTCGCCTTTTCAGAGCGGGTTCGGGCAGACGCTGGGCAACTCGCTGCGACGGGTTTTGCTGTCGTCCCTGGAAGGCGCGGCGATCTGTGCCGTGCGCATCGATGGATGCACGCATGAATTTGCTTCGCTCGATCATGTGGTCGAAGATGTTGCCGAGATCGTCCTGAATCTCAAGCGGGTGCGCCTGAGCTGTTTTGCCGAAGGCATCAAGACGCTTGAGGTGAAGAAATCGAAGGCGGGTGTTGTCACTGCCGGAGACATTGTTGTGGACAGCACCACCGAGGTGCTCAATCCCGATCAGGTGATTTGCACGCTCGACAAAGACATTCCTTTCCGCGCGGAAGTCGACATTATGCGCGGTTGCGGATATCTTCCGGCGGAGAAATCCGCGTTGCCGCACAATATCGGCACGATTCTCATTGACGCGTTGTTCAGTCCTGTTGTCGCGGTGAATTACACCGTGGGACTCGCCCGTGTCGGAGAAGAGACGGAAATGGACTCGCTTGAGCTGGAGATCAAAACAGACGGAAGCATTTCTCCCAAGGACGCGCTTGAAACCGCGGCCAAGATTCTTCGGGATCATCTGCAGCCCTTCCTGGGCGGGCAGGTTGTCGAGAAGGATGTCATCGCCAAGATGAACGACGAGGATGTCAAGCTGTTTAAGCTTTTGTCTCAGGATGTGGATGTGCTCGATCTTTCGGTTCGCGCGATGAACTGCCTCAACAGCGCCAATATCCGGCTGCTGGGTGAGCTCTGCATCAAGACCGAGAGCAAGATGCTCAAGTATCGCAACTTCGGTAAGAAGTCGCTCGATGAAATTAAAGAAAAAATTGAAAAGTTCGGCCTGACGTTGGGCATGAACCTCAGCGATACGCTTTTGGAGGCTCTTGAAGCTGAATCCGCGCGTATCCGGGCCGAACAGGACGAGGAGGCAAAGTAATGCGTCACCGTGTAAAAACATTCAAGATCGGGCGCACGAGCTCCCATCGTACTGCGATGATGGCCAATATGGTCAGCAGTCTTTTGGAGAACGGCCAGATCACCACCACGCTGGTCAAGGGCAAAGAGGCCGCGCGGGTCACTGATAAAATGATTACCCTCGGCAAAAAAGGCTCGCTGCATCATCGTCGCCTGGCGGTTTCCCGCCTGCGCAACAAAGACGCGGTCAAGCACTTGTTTGACAATGTCGCTCCCTCCTTCGCCGGACGCGAAGGCGGCTATACGCGTGTTATCAAGCTCGGCTGCCGTCAGGGCGATGCCGCTGAGATGTGCCTTGTTCAGCTGGTGACTGTGCCGGCTGCCGATGCGAAGAAAGCCAAGACCGCCGCTCCGGTGGTCAATGCCGAAGTCGTCGAGGAGAAGAAGGCCGAAGAAGCCAAGTAAGAGCGTACTCGACGCGGAGACGCATATCCTTGTTCGGAAGGTCATCTTCTGGACGGGAGATGCTGCGACGGCGCAGGGGGTCGATCAGGATCGGTTGATCCGGTTCGATTGGATTGCAACAGCACCGTTCCAAGGGGAGGAGCATGAAGAAGGATTTTCTTCTTGCTCCTTCTTTTTTTGCCTTGATAAAATGGAGCATTGGTGTTATATTAACCGACCGTTTGCAGTTGATCTAAATGCATGGAGAAAATATAACGATGATGTCTCATTTTCTTTTTTTCACGGCGGGCGCCGTGATCGTTTTTGTGCTGATCCTTCCTTTTTTGGCTCCTTACAAAACACTTCAGATTCTGGTGTCGCTGCTCCGGCACACCATATACACGGTAAAAGCATACGGAGAGGATAATATTCCGGCGGAGGGACCGGTGCTCCTGTTGAGCAACCATGTTTCGATTTTTGACGCGCTGATGATTGTCGGAACGACACATCGCCGGATTCATTTTATGATGCACGAGGATTTTTTCCGGATGAAGTTTTTCAACAGCTTCTTCCGGCGGCTTGGTGTCATCGAGGTGCCCGGCGGGATGAAGCCCAAGCGTTTGGCTGCCTTTTTGGAGCAGACCAAGGATATTTTGCGCAAGGGGGAAATCGTCTGCGTTTTCCCGGAAGGCGGAGTGTCCGGCAACGGTTTGATTCTGGATTTTAAAAAGGGGATCAACCGGATGCTGCCCGAAGATATTGATGTGCCGGTGATTCCGATTCGTCTGGGCATGCTTTGGGGAAGTCTTTTCAACTTCGACAAAGGAAAACTGCGGTTTATCATGCCTCGTTGTTTCCCGTTCCCGGTGTCGGTGTCGATCGGGCATCGGGTTTCGCCGGAGTTGACGCCGTTTCAGCTCAGACAATTGATCTCGGAGATGGGCGCCGACGCCGAGTGCGAGGGATTTCCCGGCGAGGTGCCGCTGCATTACAATTTTGCGCGGCGCGCAAAACGGCACAAGCGCCATTCCAGTTTCATTGATTTCGGGGGGAAACATCCGCACGATTTTGAAATATTGGTCAAAGCTTTGGTTCTTTCGCGCCGGATTCGCGCACTGGACGGGCACAACAGCGAGTACATCGGAGTGCTGCTGCCCAACTGCACGACCGCCGCTGCCGTGGTGCTGGCGGTGCTGTATGCGGACCGGACTCCGGCAATTTTGAATTTCACCGCCGGCGAGATCGCGCGGAATGCCGCGATCGCCAAGGCGTCGCTGCGGACGATCATCACCAGCCGGGCGTTTCTGCAGAAACTCGGAATCGAGCCGACCCCGGAGATGGTCATTCTCGAAGATCTGGCCAAAACGATTCCCGCGTCGGAAAAACATCAGGCGATCTTCTGTGCGCTGGTGATGCCGACCGGAATGCTGATGAAAAAGTATTCCCCCTTGAGCTGTCATGACACGGATCGACAGGCGGTTCTGCTCTTTTCCAGCGGGTCGACCGGAATGCCCAAGGGGATTATGCTTACGCACCATAATCTCAACAGCAACTTCTTCAGTTTCTGGCGGATCATCAACTGGACGCCGAAGGATCGCACCGTCGGAAATCTGCCGCTCTTTCATGCCTACGGCTTCATGATCGGGATGGCGCTGCCCGCCGTCTCCGGGACTCCGGTGGTGTATATTCCCAACCCGATTGACGCGGCAGGAGTTTGCAAGCTGGTCGAAACCGAGAAGCCGACGCTGCTGATGGCCACGCCGACGTTCATTCAGCATTACATGAGAAAATTGAAACCCCATCAGTTCGATTCGCTTCGCATGGTGATTACCGGGGCCGAGAAATTGCGTGAGGACATCAGCCGCAAGTTCAAGGAGATGACCGGGTTGCCAATTGTGGAGGGGTTCGGCTGCACGGAGCTTTCGCCGATTGTGTGCATCAATCTTTCCAGCTCGGTATTCACTCTTGGGCGCGAGTCTGGCAAGCCGGACAGCGTTGGCGCTCCACTTCCCGGCATCCATGTCAAGATCGTCGATCCGGAAACCAATGAGGAGTGCCAGCCCGGCGTGCCCGGACTAATGCTGGTTAAGGGGGCGTTGGTCATGAAGGGATATCTCAACGATCCGGAGGCCACGGCCAAGGTGATTGATCACGGGTATTACAATACTGGCGACATTGCCTCGATGAGTCCTGACGGGTATATTTCGATTACCGGACGGCTTTCCCGCTTCAGCAAGATCGCCGGAGAGATGGTGCCGCACGAATTGGTGGAAAAGGCGATCAATGAAGTTCTGGAGAGTGAGGAACGCTGCGTGGCTGTTTGCGGAGTGTCCGATCCGAATCGCGGGGAAAAGCTGATGGTGTTCTATTCGCTGGACACGCTGGAGCCCCCCCGGATGATCGAAGTGCTGCGTGAGAAAAAGATCCCGAATCTTTGGATTCCCAAGGCGGCGGACTTTCATAAGATCGATCACCTTCCGCTGTTGGGAGCAGGGAAACTGGATATTCAGAAAATCAATGCCATCGCTTCCGCTTTGCAGGAGTGATTATTTTTCGCCGCAAGAAAATGATAGATCGAATGCAACCGTAAGGAGAGCTCTATGCCCGATCCTTTGAATATTTCCGTCAAGGGAAACTTTGACAACTCGTCCGAGCGTGCGCCGTTTCTCGTGGTGCACGAGCAGACGGTGTTTCCATTCAGTTTGACCCCGCTTGCTGTGGACGACCAGTCCGAAGGTGCTGTTGACAAAGCGATGAAGGGAGACCGGCTGATCGGTGTGCTCTTTGAGCTTCCAGAAGAAAATCATCCGCTGCAGGTGAATGGCGCGGATTTTGAGCCGAAGATTTTTCTGGAGGGGGGGAAGCGGCGCTGTGCCGCGGTCGCGGCCATTGCCAGAATTGTCAAGGCCGTGACGTTTCCCGATGGCAGCAAACGCTTGTTGCTGCGTGGAATCCGTCGTGTCGAGCCGCTGCGCACGGAATCAGACTCGGAAAATATTCAATGGATGGTTTTCGGGGCTCTTCCGAATCAGGAATCGGATGAGAAAAATTGTGCGGCAATGGTGAAAACGGCCCTGAGCCTCTTTCAAGATCTGGTTCCGTTTCTGCCGAATCTGCCAGACGAAATGCGTGCTGCCGCAGGGACGATGAACGGCGCGGGGCGGTTGGCGGATTTTTTGGCGGACACGATGAATTTGAGCTATATTGAGAAGCTCGCGGTCTTTGTGACGACCTCCGAAGAGGAGCGCATTCGCCTTGCACTGGAGCTGCTTACGCGGGAATTGGAACTCAACCGGCTTGGTGTCAAAATCCAGAGCGAAGTGCATCAAAGCATGAACCGCGGTCAGAAAGAGTATTTTCTGCGGGAACAGCTGCGCGCGATCAAAGAGGAGCTTTCCGAGGATTCCCGCAATCCTGATCTGGTGGATTTGGAACGGCGGATGCAATCGCTGGAGCTGCCGGAAACGGTTGCGGAGCTGGTCAAGCGGGAACTCTCCCGGCTTGAGTTGCTGCCGCAGGCGTCGCCGGAATACAATGTTTCCTACACTTACATTGACTGGCTGCTCAGCGTGCCTTATCAGGCGACGACCAAGGATCGCCTGGATGTGGAAGAGGCCCGCAGAATTTTGGACGAAGATCATTATGGACTGGAAGATGTCAAGGAACGGATTCTCGAATTCCTTGCCGTGTTGCAGCTCAATCCGAACCGTTCGGCGCCGATTCTCTGCTTGGTGGGGCCTCCGGGCGTCGGCAAGACTTCGCTGGGGAAATCCATCGCGCGTGCCATGAACCGGAAATTTGTCCGCGCATCGCTCGGCGGCGTTCGCGACGAGGCGGAAATCCGTGGACACCGGCGCACATATGTGGGGGCGCTGCCGGGGAGAATCATTCAGAATCTGAAGAAGGCGGGCACCAGCAATCCGGTTTTTATGCTCGACGAGATCGACAAGCTGGCCAATGATTTTCGCGGCGATCCCGCGTCGGCTCTTCTGGAAGTGCTTGATCCGGCGCAGAATGTGGCGTTCAATGACCATTACTTGGAAATCGACTACGATTTGAGCAAGGTCTTTTTTATTGCCACTGCGAACGTGCTCGATACCATTCCGGAGCCGTTGCGCGACCGCATGGAAATCATCCGGCTGCCCGGTTATACCGGATATGAAAAGCGGGAGATCGCCAAATGCTATCTCGTGCCGCGTCAGATGGAAGAGGCCGCGCTCAAAAAGAGCAAAATCCGCATTACCCTCTCCGCGGTGGACGAGGTGATTGATTATTATACCCGGGAGGCCGGAGTGCGGCAGCTTGACCGTGTGATTGCGCAGTTGTGCCGCAAAATCGCGCGCAAGATTGTCGAACATCAACTGCCGCAGGGCAAGATTTTCTCGATCAAATCCGCGCAAGTCAATGATTTGCTCGGAAGCCGCAAGTTCCTGATGGACGAATCCGAAAAAACTCCGCAGATCGGCAGCGCCACCGGAATGGCATGGACCAGTTGCGGCGGCACGATTCTGCCCGTGGAAGTGATCGATATGCCCGGCAAGGGAAATTTGAAATTGACCGGGTCGCTCGGCAAGGTGATGCAGGAATCCGCGGAAATCGCATTCAGCGTGGTGCGTGCCGGAGCTGCACACTGGAAACTTAAGTCATCGGTGTTTGAAAAACTGGACTTTCATATCCACTTCCCCGACGGCGCCACTCCGAAGGACGGTCCCAGCGCCGGAGTCACCCTGGCAATCGCATTGCTGTCGCGCCTCACGCATCGTGCGGTGGACAATCATTACGCAATGACCGGAGAGATCACCTTGCGCGGCAGAATCACCGCTGTCGGCGGAATCAAGGAGAAGGTTATTGCCGCACACCGTTCCGGGATTTTGCAGATCATTATGCCCAAGGAGAACGAAAAAGACCTCGAAGATTTGCCGGAAGTGGTCAAGAACGCTTTGACCTTTCATTTTGTGAGCACTTTGGACGAAGCCGCGGCGCTGGTGTTGCTGGAGGAGGCGTGATGAAATCATTCGCTTGGGGCATGGCCGGATTGCTTTTTTGTTCGGGCATTGCGATCGGCATGGCGGCCGAGCCGGAGATTCCCACTGCTGAATTTCATCGGCGGATGACCACGCTGCGTGGAGAGAGCCGCGCGACGTATGCCGTGCTGGAAGGCGAGGCCGTGCATCGCCGCAGGGGAGGGGAGACCGAAACACATTCACTTTTTACGGCAATTTTGCTGGCTCCGGAGCGGAATCTCTCGCAGGTGATCGTCGATGGCAAAGAGGGATATTATATTGCGCAGACCGCCGGAGTTCGGCGGTTTGCCGCAGTGGTGACTCCGATGCCCTCCAATCCGGCGAAAACAGAGTCCATTCTCGGCCGGATCGGGCTGCGGCCATCGGATCTCGGGTTGAATTTCGTCTACTTTGAACCGGTGCGCGAAGAGGCCGAAACGCGGTTCCGCACGCAGCTTTGCCGCGTGTTGGTGCTTCGGGACCCGGAGACTTCGGAGGCGGTGAGATTGACGGTGTCCAAAGAGCATTACTTCCCGTTGCGCGCGGAATTTTTTTCTTCTTCCGAGGCGCTGGAAAAGGGCGAAAAAGCACTGCGGACTTTGGAAATCGCTTCTTTTTCCAGGAAAAACGGGTTATATTATGTCAGCGGGATGGAACTTTTTGGCCCCGGCTGGAGAACGCGTGTCGAATTTAATCAGGCGGATGTCGGACTTGCCGGCGAGAAAACCAAGATTTTTCGTTAGACCGGGCAAGGACGCAGAGGAAAACAGGGAGGTCGTATCATGAGAACGCTTTTTGTCAATGCCGTTCTGGTGACGCCGGATCGTCAGTTGCAGCCGGAGTTTGTCAGTGTCCTTGCGGAGAACGGCCGCACCGGTGCAATCCTTCCCGGCAACAAGACCACAACTGCCGATCGGATTTTCGACTGCGAAGGCGCATACCTTATGCCGGGATTCTGGGATCTGCATTGCCATGGCAAACTCGGCTGTGATGTTTCCGACGGAAAGGCGGAGGATACCGCGAAGATTGCCGCAGGCAAACTCGCCGAGGGCGTTACAACCTTTCTGCCCACCACGATGACGCTCGATCACGATACGCTGGCAACTGCGCTTGCCGCAGTCGGCGCGGCGGCAGCCATGCCCGGAAAAAAAGCAAAAATGCCCGGTGTTCATCTGGAAGGACCTTATATCAATCCGCATAATATCGGCGCACAGAATCCTGGATTCGTCCGCGCGCCCGATCTGGAGGAAGTGGCCGGACTCTCCCGGAGCTACCCGGTGGCGAAAGTCTCCTTTGCGCCGGAAATGGCTGGCGGAGCAGAGTTCGCCGCGGGACTGCTAACCATGGGAATTGTGCCTTCCGCAGTTCACAGCAGCGCAACCTATGAAGCGTTTCGCCGCGCTTATGACGCGGGGCTTCGCAATCTCAGCCATTTCTGCAACCAGATGAGTCCGCTGCATCATCGTGACATCGGGCTGGTTGGCGCAGGTTTGCTGCACGATGATGTTTATCTGGAAATGATCTGTGACAAGTTGCATTTGTCCGTGCCGATGATCGAGCTGATTTTTCATGGGAAGAATTTGGATCACCTCATTCTCATCTCCGACGCGGTGCGGGCGTGCGGGATGCCGGACGGAAGATACACGCTTGGCGGTTTGCCGATTACGCTCTCCGGCGGAGAGGTGCGTCTGGTGGATGGCGGAGCGCTTGCCGGAAGCGCACTCACGCTCAACCGTGCGTTGCAGAATGTGGCGGAGGTGACCGGTCTTGGGTTGCCGCAGTTGTGCAAAACCTGTTCGCTCAATCCGGCGCGTTCGCTTGGTGTGGCCGATTGCGGGAAAATCGAAGTTGGCTATGTCGCGGATTATGCAATTCTGGATGCGTCCTTCGACGTCAAAGCGACGGTGCTGGATGGCGAAGTGGTCTTCGCCCAAAACTCGCACTGAGCGCGGGACGATTTCTCTCTGCTATTTGCGGCGAATCCGCCTGTGCCGCCTGAAGTATGCGCTGATCAACATAAAAAATCCCATCAGGGCGGAAAAGATATATCCTGCCACACCGAGCAGCGGGACATCGTGCCATTTGGGCGGGATGCCCGAGTTGACGATCAGCGATGAGCCCACAATAATTGCCGCCAAAACCATTGCGCCCGCAATCCGGTCGCTCGAAACGTTGATGGTGCGCTGGATATCTTCCAGATTGCGATGCTCGAACCGGAAAGCCAGACGACCGTTTTCCGCCTTGTCCATGAGGCGTTTGACCTGCAAGGGCATGGCGTTGATCGCCTCGGCATTTTCGCCCAGAGAATCGAAAAAGCGTTTCGCGTATGGACGCGGATCAAATTCTTTGAGCTTCAGCTGGCGAATGTACGGCTTGATCTCTTCGACGATCTTCATTTGCGGATCGAAGGTGCGGCCGATCCCTTCAATGGTGATGACCGATTTGAACATGATGTAAAGATTGGGCTTCAAGGCCAGATGATAGCTGGTGAACATATTCATCAGCGCTTCCAGAATATGGGCGATCGACAATTTGTCCATGGGAAGATTGATGTTTTCGTCCACCAGATCCGCAATGTCCCGCTCCAGACGCGCCCGGTCGTTGGCTTTGCCGCCGATGGTCAGGCGCAACAGGTAATCGGTCATTCGAGTGATGTCATTGAGCAGCATCTGATCCAGCACCCGGATGAAATCGCCGCGCTCCACCGGGGAAATCCGCCCCATCATGCCGAAATCGATGAACGTGATCGCTCCGTCGGGATGCAGAAAAATATTGCCCGGATGCGGGTCCGCATGGAAAAATCCGAATTCAAAGATCTGCTTGAACACGGCATTGACCCCAAGCTCCGCAGCGGACTTGACATCGAAATCCTTGCGCAACTGTGGTTCGCGCATCAGCTTCGAAACGCTTGTCCCGTCGATTTTTTCCATCGTCAGCACTTTCGACGTGGACAGCTCCGAATAAATCTTCGGCGCTTTCACGCCCGGAATGCTGGCCATATCCCGGGCAAAATGTTCGGCATTGGCCGCTTCCACCATGTAATTGAGTTCCCGGCGCAGCACGTAGCCGAATTCTTCAATGATCCGCACCGGTTCGTAACGGGCGATCTCCTCGTCGCGCTCTTCGAGCATGGACGCAAAATACTTCAGCAAGCCGAGGTCCATTTCGATTTTGCGCACGATGAAGGGGCGTTGAACCTTGACGACAACCTGCTCTCCTTTTTTGGTGACCGCCTTGTGCACCTGGCCGATACTGGCTGCGGCGATCGGCGTTTCATCGAAGGACTCGAAGAAATCCGAGATCTCCCCCTTCAGCTCGTCCCGAAGAATCATTTCCACATCGGAGAAGGGAACCGGGTCGACATTGTCCTGAAGTTTTGCGAAGCTGGCGATATACTCTGCGGGCAAGAGATCGCTGCGGGTGGAAAGCACTTGACCGAGCTTGATGAATGTTGGACCCAATGCTTCCAGCATCATCCGCACTCGTTCCGGACGACTCTTCGGCAGTTCATCCACCGAAAAATCTTTGCGGTGACGGAAGCGGCGGGGCAGCAGTGTCGCGGAAAATTCGTCAAAGCCGAACGCCGCGGCGATCTCCGCAATCTCAATGACTCTCTTCAAATGCCGGAAATTCCGATCCAGCCGTGCAATTTTACGGACAAAAAGCATGTTATGCCTCATTTTCTAGTTCGTTCGCCACCAGTCCAAACGCATATTGATCAGGGAACGTTTTTCGCGCCGTCTGTCCGGGTTGTGGACAAGATATCACCTGCGACAGAATCTGTCAAGGCGGCTCGGGTGAATTAGCCGAAGATTGCCGCAAAGTCGAACTCCTCGCGCAGAACGCTGAGAACTTCCCTTTCCCGTCTGCGCATGGAGACGCGCGCCTCGTCGGTCAGGTCATCCTCTCCCGCAGCATGAAGCAGTCCGTGAACCAGATACAACACCAGTTCGCCAGCGTAGCCGCCGCTCTCCGGGTGCAACAAGCCTTCCCGTGCGGCGACATCGGTGCAGATCAGCAGTTCCACTGCGGTTTCTCCGGGGAAAAGCGTGGCCGGGTCGTCAAAGTAGGAAAAGGTGATCACATCGGTGGTTCCCGTATGACCGACAAATTCCTTATTCGCTTTGGCCATCGCGGAATCATTGAGAAAACATAAATCGCATTCCCAGTCGCCATCGCTCGGCAGCCCCGCCAGTTGCGCCGCGCGCGCCGTCAGGCGGCGCAAGAGGGCAAGGTGCGGCGCACAATGGCGCTTATCGCGCCACGAAGAGGTTGTTTTCATCGTTTCGCTGTTCCTCCGGACAGGCCACGCGGCTGTGACGCATGGCGACAAGTGTATTGGTAAAACTCTGTTCGACTTCGCTTAATTCCGCCACCGTGATCTCCGCCTCGTCCAGCATTCCGTCGCGATAACGCTTCAGAAAAATTTCCCGCACCAGCGCTTGAATTTTTCCGGCGCTGGATTTCTCCAGCGACCGGCAGGCCGCTTCGCAGGCGTCCGCAAGGCAGACGATCACAACTTCCTTTTCCCTCGGCAGTTCGCCGCCGTAACGGTACTGCGCTTCGGTTACCGGCGTGCCGCTTTCTCGACCCGCTTCCACGGCCTGATGATAGAAGAAATGCACCAGGTCGTTGCCGTGATGCTGACAGATCGCGTTGCGTACCGAATGACTGAGTTTGTATCGGCGCGCCAGCTCAAGACCTTCCCGGACGTGATCGCGAATGATGATGCTGCTGACTTGCGGATTGAGGTCAAGGTGCTGATTGCCGGTGTAGAGATTGTTTTCTGTAAAGTAATGCGGCTTCGCCAGTTTGCCGATGTCATGAAACAGCGCTTCCGCCTTGGCTTTGAGCGAGTTCGCTCCGATGGTCCGCGCGGCGTCTTCCGAAAGAGTCGCGCACATCAGGGAATGAAAAAAGGTTCCCGGCGCTTCCCGCTTCAAGCGTTCCAGCAGCGGATGATTGTAGTCGCAGAGCACCATCAGTGACATATTGGTGTCCACATTGAACGCCAACTCGAAGAAGAAGGTCAGAAAAAGCGCCAGCACCGAAGTGAACAGCCCGTTGAGAAATGCCGAAGGAATCACCCGCACCAGCAAGGTTTCTCCATTGAGCGAATCGAGCGAAATGATCGCGCCGAAAACCATCGCCATTGGGGTCACGGTAAAGAAAATCCGCAGAAAATAGGCCCGGTAATTGCTCGCGTTGCGTACCGCCAGCGCGCCGACAAGGCAAAGCAGCATTCCGGCAATGGCCATTCCGCCGACCCGGTCGAGCATCATCGCACAGACCATTGTCACCAGAAATCCTCCGGCAATCGCCACACGGGTTCCGAGCATGGCCCCCAGCAACACTGCCGGTAATGCAATCGGAACGATTCCCGTGATCGCCTCCGGGGACGAATATTTGTAATTTACCAGCCAGAAGGAGCTGCGGATCGCAAGGTAATCAATGGCCAGCGACAACACGACAATGACTCCGGCCAGAAAAAGTTTCCGGTTGCTCTTGAGCACATCCGGATGAATCTGGTGCATGTAGGCCCATGCGAGAATCACCAGCAGCAGACTCCAAAGTGCGCTTGTTCCCCAGCGGAGCAGATTGTCGCGGGTTGAGGTGCGCATTTCCGCGCGCGCCTTGGCGTCGGCGACCAGTGCGTCAGCAATGGCCGGAGTGACCTCTTCGCCTTCCCGCACAAGCAATGCGCCTTCCTCATAGTGGCGCAGCACGTCCGTCACGTGCGAAGCCGCATTGTCCCGTGCCTTCCGGGTTTTGCCGCGGTCGAATTCAAGGTTGCCGTCTCCGAGCAGCTGTACGAAAATTCCGGCAAGCTGCTTGGTGATCGTGGTGTTGTCGGCGGGATCCGCAATGCCGCGTGCGACTTCGGCGGCCAATTCGTCCGCACACTCTCCGGCGTCTTTCACATCGATGATGGATACCGGATAGCGTTCCCGCTCAAGGGAATCGACAATCCGGATATTCTGCCCCAGTTGAAACGCCTTCTTGTCGGCGATCTTGAGAATGCCGGCGGCATTGAGATCCGCCAGTTTCCGGTTGAACCGGGCGAATCCGGCGCTTTGGCCGTTGCGGAAATTCAACAGAATGGCGAGCAGACGTTTGTCGAGATTTTCGGCGAGGACTCCGGAGATTTCTTTGCCGGGAAGGAATTGTTCAAAGCGCTTGGCTGCTTCACAACGCTGGTCGACCGCCCGGAAGAATGCGTTGAAATCCTGCCGGATTCGCCGGCTTTCCGCATCGGTGATCCGGTAGTAATCCAGTTGGAGCAACCGGGCGCGCTCTTTTTCCGCCTTGGTCGCTTCGGCGTCGACCACGGAAAAGTTGTCGGCGGCGTAAACGCTTCGGGGTGCTTTCTGCCCGGCATGGAAGAGCGCGTATTCCGGCTGTTCTCCCGGAAGGGAAAGCAACATGGCGATGATGCACCAGAGCGACAGCGGCAAAAGCAACGCGAGAATACGCGAATGATCGATGGCGCCTGCGAAAGCGCCCTCCGACGTGTTGCGTAGCGGCAGATTTTTTCTGCGCTGGAAGATTCGTGGAAACATAATAAAAATATCCTTGAATTAGCGCATAATATAATCTTATCGCGTATTTTTTTCAAGACCGGATTGCGGTAAACTTGGAACCGTATTTGAGTGAGCCGCGCCGGGACGGAGTGCTTTCATGTCGCGTTGTGCTTGCGCGTCGCGCCATACTTGAACGCGTTTTTCCGCGTTGGCGCGGATGTTTTCCGCAAAGAACCAGACGTCGAAGCCGTGAAATACGCCAAGCCCCATGCGCCCGAAAGAGTCGAATTTGCTTTTGACGGGGAGATCGACGATGAGTGCGCCTTTTGCCGGATCAACGGTTGCCCCGCAGAAATTGGCAGCCCGGGTGAATGCTTTCTTCTGGGATTTCGCGTGTCGATTGTAGAAGATCGCACCGAGATTGGCACTGGCGGGCGCGGGCACGGCATCGGTGCGCCAGTTGAGCGGATTGATGCAGCAGACTCCGGGGCCGGTGAAGATGGTATTGCCACTTTCACTTCCTTGCGTATTCCAGATCAGAACGACGCCAAGGTCCGTTTCGGTTTTTCCCGGAGCGATGGGGCGGTTGCGGAAATCTTCGGCAAACTGTTGCGTGGTCACCAGCGGGAGGCCCGGAAGGTATGCCGCGACAAATCCATTCGATTCCGAGAGGTCGGGGATTTGTTTGATCGCCTGATAAAGATTCATGGCGCCTTGACTGTGGCCCATAAGAATGTAGGGGCGGTCTTTGCCGCGCAGATTGCGCAGGTAGTAGGTCAGTGCGGCGCGCGCATCGGCGATGCCACTGGACAAGGCCGTTTCTTCGACATGCCTCGGATCGCGTTTCTGAAGAATTGTCATGGAACGGCCGATTTCGAGCTGGCGGACTTTGGGCACAAACACGCGGGGGCGGCCGCCGAAGATTCCGGTCTGCGCGCGGATGAAACGCATTGCGTTGTCGCGGACGGCAGGCGTGTTCCAGTCCATCAGCGCGGTGTTTTTGCTGGAGGCGAGCGTCGGATAGATGTAAAATAGATCGAATCCGTCCGCTTTCGCCGTATTGTCCGTCTCTTCAAGGATTGCCCAGTTCGCGCGGTCTGCGTAATCCAGCGCGACCGGCGCAGCGGAGCGGCAGCCGGAAAACAAAGCCAGGAGAAGCAACGACAGAAACAAGAACAGAAAATTGATCTTTTTACTCATCTCAGTCTCTTCTCCTGCTTGGGTAATCTCAGACGAAAAAATACACCCTTACAATATAATCCGCGTTTCTCTGTGGCGCAAACAAAAAAAGTGAAGTCCGCCAGAAAAAAGCGGAACTTCACTTTTGGGACGGCACTGATAAAATTCGCGTCGTGTCTTTTGTTTTTATTCGTCCAGGAAGCCGTCTTCCAGATTCAACGGCAACGGAGCCGGACGTTCGCACGTGGTGGTCAAATCGACCGGACGGCCTTCCTTGCTCGATTTGTCAAACGCCAGCATGACTTCCAGCACATGGTACGCCAATTCGCCGCAGGCACGGAATTTACGCTTGCTGCGCAACGCATAGGCCATGTCCGCAGCTCCAATGCTCCGGGAATTCGCAGTGTAGATGTGCGACAGCGGCGCTTCGACAAAACCCTCGTACCCGTTGCGGAACACCTTGACCGGTCCGCCGAAGGTATTCGGATCGGGGACTGCCAGCGTTCCTTCCGTTCCGTAGATTTCAATCGGATTGGTGTGACCGTGCTTGTAAACCTCAAAACTGGTAATCACTGTGATCACCGCGCCGCAGCAAAATTCCACCATGCCGCTTAAATGTGTGGTCACATTCACCGGGTAAACACGCGGCTCCGTCTCCGGTCCGCCAACGCGCTCCTCCGACCCCTTGAGCGTGACCGCCGTCACTCGCTTCGCCGGACCGAGCAAATTGACCAGACTGGTGATGTAGTATGGACCCAGATCCAACATCGGACCGGCTCCATAATCATAGAAGAATGGCGCATGCGCCCATTTTTCCGGCCCGCGCCCCAAGACCATCGCGGTCCCGGCGATCGGTTTGCCGATCCAGCCGTCATCAAGAATCTTCCGAGCCGTCTGCTGCCCGCCCCCCAGAAACGTGTCCGGGGCGCAACCGAGCATCAGGTGGTTCTTTTTCGCCAGTGCCACAACCTTCGAGGCATCCGCCATGTCGACGCCGAAGGGCTTCTCGCTGTATGCGTGTTTCCCTGCGGCAAGCGTCGCCAGCGCAACTTTGCTGTGCTCTTTCGGCGGAGTGAGGTTGAGGACGATTTCGACATCCTTGCGAGCGAGCAGATCCGCCACCGGCATGGCCGGAACGTTGAAGAGTTCGCTGCTCTTCTGCGACGCTTCCGGCTTAATGTCCGCGCAAGCGACCACGTCAAGAATTTCAAAGCGTTTGGCCGCGTTGAAATAAGTGCTGGAGATCATCCCGCAACCGATGACTCCGATTTTGACTTTGGGAATCTGAGCCATGTTATTTGTTTCCTTGCGCAAGACCGTTTTCCGTCATATAGCGGTAGCTCTCTTCAATCGCCCGGAACATTTCAACCGAGCAATAATCCAGCTCCACGACCACGCTGTTGACCGTGTCAGGCATGGCCTTGACGACCGACTTGATGTCCATGTCGCCCTGTCCGAGCGGGCGCAGATCGACTTTCCGATCCAAAGTGCCGTTGACCGTGCGGAACGGCGCGTCGTTTTTGGCCAGGACGCCGTCCTTGATGTGAATGGAAACCATCCGGGACGCAAATTTCCGAACCATCTCGGCCGGATCGTTCTTTCCAAAATTGGCCGACCAGAAAGCGTCGATCTGGAATTTGACCTCCGTGGCCAGCTCCGCATAGATTTCGTATTTGAGCCGTCCGTCGATCTTCTGAAACTCAAAATCGTGATTGTGCTGGAAGAGGATCAATCCCGCCTCGCGAATTTTTTCACCGATGGCGTTGACCTTGTCGGCGGTGCGCTTGATCGCGTCCATATCGGCAAAATCATCGGGACCATAACCGCATACGACCCGGTCCAGTCCGAGAACGCCGGCCATGTCGATCGCGGCTGCGACGTCGTCAGTCGTGCGGCACCACGGGGTGTGGCTGCTGTAAATCTTCAATCCGAGATCGTCGGCGATCCGCTTGAATTCCGCGGGGGTGAGATTGTAAAATCCGGCCGGCTCCACGCCTTTGTAGCCGATGGCGGCGACTTTGCGGATGACTCCGACAAAATCGTCCTTCGAGTATTCCCGGAGACTGTAAAGTTGCACGGCGATTGGTTTCATGATGGAAAAAACTCCCTTTTTTTGCGTTGACAACCTTTTGCTCCTTGCAAAAGTTATTCCGTAATGTTTAGTATATCTCCATGAATTCTTTTTTGCAATTGACCAAAACAATCAAAAATTGACTTTTGCTATGGATTTTAATTCTTATCTGCCGAAGCTCGATTCCGTGGGGGTGTATGTCGCACCGTCGGATCGCGAAATTGTTCCGGTGACGATTCCGCCGGGGCGGACGCTGGTCGAACTGTTGACCGGGGGGCAGGTGTATTTCCCCTCCGCCGCGGACGGTCGTCTCTTCGGGCGCGGAACCATCTTCTGGCATTGGCCCGGGGAACAGACCATCTGCCGGACTCCGCCGGAGAATCCTTATCGATGCGTTACTTTCCGTTTTGACGGGGAGCCGCCGGAGCGGATTTTTCCGCGTGTGCGCACGTGGTGCGGCGCCGGAGATCCGGAAGGATTCGCTGAGGAGTGTCTAAAACTATATCATGGAGAAAGACTTGCACCGCAAGTTCTGTCGAATTACTGCTATTATACTTTGCTTCGGCAGATGCTCGAACCGGATGAATCCGCCGCGACCGGGGAGCTGGGATTTCCCGCTTCGCTGCGCCGGGCGGTCGCTCTGCTGGAAAAAAATCCGGCACTTCCGATCAAAGTGGCGGCAACTCGCGCGGGAACGAGCGAACCGAATCTTTTCCGGCTGTTCCGCAGATACCTTGGCAAATCCCCTTATCAATACGCGCTGGAAAAGCGTCTGGGACAGGCGCGGCTGCTGTTGGTGGAGGGGCGGCTCCCGGTCAAAGAGATTGCCGCGGAATGCGGTTTTGAATCGGTGGAAGGGTTTCATCGCAGATTTCGCGCGTCCAGTGGAATGTCTCCGGGGGCTTATCGCGCCCGGCATGTCCTCGCCCGCTAAACTGCCGTTTTTTTTGCCCTGCCTCTTGACAATCGCCCGGTTTCGTGATATAATATTAAAGTTGGCCGATGGTTGGTTTTATAAAGACGGAGGATCGACGTCCTGATGCGGAAAAAGGCGCCACAAACAGTGACCGAAGTTCAGAAGATCTGGTATCGGGTCATGTCCATTCTCTATCGCGCGGGGGAGCAATCCATCCGGATTCCCTCGTCGAATGAATTTGCCCAGGAGTTCGGAATCGCCCGTTCCACCGTGCGCATCGCTTTGGAAAAACTGACGCAGGATGGGTATCTTTTGACCCGGCGCGGATCCGGGACATTCACCAATCCCAAGGCTTGCATCGGCTGTAACGGCGCGCCGCTGATCGGACTGATGGTGCTCGACTGCAATTTGTTTTATTATACGCCGGAGATTCAGCGCGAGTTGACCTGTTTCTATCAGGAACTGGCGACGACCGGATGGAACGTGCGGACGGTGACCGGACAAATTACCTCCGAAGCGGAGGCAAGATCGGTGTTGGCGCATAACTATCTTGACGGTGCGATCTCCTTCGGCTGCCGGGATTTCGCGGTGCGCGCCGCGTCGTCGCTGATGCCGACGGTCAATTTGGGGTTGTATGCGGAGGGCGCGACCAACGTCTATCCGGACTGCACGAAAATTCTGGAGAAGTTGCAGGAACTATGGGGACGCGACGGGGCGATCCATGTGTGGTCGGCGATGCCGGAAAATTCCCGGGACACGTTTCTGATGGTGTTGCAGCGCGCGCAGCGGATCCGACTGGAATTCGGATCGCAGGAGGATCCGTTGTTCAACGAAGGGTTTTTTGAAAAAAACAAAGCGGTTTTTGCACGCAAGTGTCCCGATTGGATCGTCACTTATCCGCTGCTGCTGCCTCCGTTGCGGAGCATTCTCGGCGATCTTTACGGGGAGGAGCGGGTGCGAAAGATTTTTTGGATTTTCCGGAATCAGCGCAATTCCGACCGCAATTGGCCCGGTTTCCGCATTGAGGCTGACCGGTCTGCGGAGATTCGGGCGGCCGTCGGGATTTTGAAACGTAAACTTCAGGGGGAGCAGGCACTCTTTTCCGATGTGGGAATCCCGGCGCGGCTAATCCGCGATTCGGATAACTTTATTCTTGCATAAGGAACATTTTTTTGCGGGCGGAAAGGACCGCGAGGCTGTTTTTGGTGGTAGGGAATTGAATGATTTTGGATACGCAAGTTGACACAGTGAGGAAGCATTGAGAAGCAAACCGTTAGAAAAACAAAAGGAGAAGGAAAGATGAAAAAGGAACGGAACAATTTTACTTTGATCGAGCTCTTGGTCGTGATCGCGATCATCGCAATTCTTGCGGGGATGCTGCTGCCCGCATTGAATCAGGCGCGCGAGAAGGCGCGTGCGATCACCTGTCTCAACAACATCAAACAATGCAGTCTCGCGCTCGCGTTCTATCGCAACGACAACGGCGATATGGTTCCCCAGCAGGAACTTTCTCCGGCTTACCCGTGGCTTTACACGCTGCTCAAAGCCAAATATATCGACAACAAAGTCGGCAGTGACGGATCGACGCTCGTCCCGACCGCTGCGTTTGTCCGCTGCCCCAAGTCGGATATTCCAGATCTTGGCACAAATCCGTTGCGCGCCAGTCAGAGATCTTATGGTATTCTGACGACCGCAGCGATGGATTCGTCCTATGCGGGACGGCTGGGCCGCATTTTTGTGCCGTTTGCCGCCAGCGAAGCCAGCAATGCCTACGCCGGAGTTCTCGCTCTCGGACGGCTCAAGTCCAGCACCAGTGAAACCATTCTGCTCGCCGACAATCGCAGAAACGAGGCTGCAACCCGGGTGAATATGTCGATTTTTGCCACCGGTGGCGCCGCTGCCGAGACCACTTATACGGCGGCGTGGCACGACACCAGCCGCAGCAACGTGGCGTATGTGGATGGACATGCCGCCGCCACCGAGATCAAGGCGATGCAGAGTCTGCCCAACAAGGTCAGCAAGTATTTTGATTTCTCAGGCACAGTTCAGACGCTTTGACGGGAAACGGGAGGATTTATGCGGGAACGATTCGGAGTTTTGACGGGAATTTTTGCCGTGGCGACGCTTGCCGCCGCCGGCGGAATCGATAATTCGCAGCTGTTGCCGAAATACCGAAGCGACGACAAGGTGCAGTATGAGATTTCTCGGGACGGTTCCCGCGAGCACGTCGATTGGATCAAGAGCCTCATCATGGTGGAGGTGCGCATCGATTCGGCGTCCCCCGATTGGACGGTCAAAGGCATGCCCAAAGTTCTCGATCATCTTGCCGAGATGGGGGTCAATGGCGTTTGGATTCCGCCGCTCTGTGAAGGCAGTCATTACGGCAACTACGGAATTCACACGGTCAACGCCCGGATTACCGGCGAGAAAGAGCCCGCGAAACGCTGGCAGGCGCTGAAAAATTTCGTTGATGAAGCCCATAAACGCAATATCCGTGTCTTTTTTGACGTCGTCTCCTGGGGGGCGAGCAAACACGCGCCGCTGCGCCGGGAGAAACCCGAGTGGTTCGGCGACGAGATCAAGAAATACGGCGGCTGGCTCTTCGATTGGAAGAATCCGGAGCTGCGGGAGTGGTTTGCCTCGCGGATCGTTGAATGGATTTTGCTTACCGGCGCCGACGGGTTCCGCTGTGACTGTGCGCCGTTCTATTGCGAATACGGGCCTTACGAAACGGCCAAAACGCGCCTTCGCGCGATGGGACGCAAAACCGTCTTTATCTCCGAATGGGGCAGCGCGCGCAAAAACGTCTTTGATTTCGATCAGGTTTCCATGCTTCAGGAACAGCACGCGAAACCCCGTTGGGTCGGGGACGCTTTTCTGGAGAAGAATCTGGTCGACATGGTGAAATCCGGCGACGAATTTTGGGTGCGCGACGCCAAAGCCCCCTCCGGGCGGGAGCGTTTCTATACCTATATGATCTCCTGTCACGACAGTCGGCAGTATTTGGCGCAGGGAAGACTTTACGTCCTCGGGTATCAGGCGATTCTCGCGCCCTATATTCCGCTCTGGTACCTCGGGGAGGAGTGGAACAATCCGGTGACCGGAAAGCCCCGGAAACCCGGGGAAAAAGCGCCCTGGATGTATGACAACAAGATTGATTGGACGCTTCTGGACAAGCCGGAGAACCGGGCGTTCTTCGAGTCGGTCAAGAAGCTTATCCGAATCCGGCGCAGTTTCCCTGAAATCTTTGAGCATTTCCCGGAGGATCACCGCGACTCCAACATCTGCAAGGTCGACACCGATCAGAAAGATCTGCTTCAGCCCTACGCCCGTTACGCGGGCAACAAGGCGGTGCTGGTCGTGCCGAACAATGGCAAAGAGTTGCGCAAGTTCCAAATCTCCATTCCCTATGAACGGATCGGTTTGGACGCCGCCGCGCCGGTGACGGTCAAGGATCTCATGCTTGATCGCGCGATTTCCTCGGGGAAGCTCCGGGATTTCAGCGCCTCGATTGCGCCGGACGGCGTCGGGGTTTATCTCGTCGAAGGAAAGTGTTCCGCAGCAGGGCCGCTCCGGCCCGTCCGTCCCAAGTCGGAGGCGAAGGCTCCGCAATCCGCTTCTGCGGAAAATAAGGAGGTGTTTGCCCACCGGCTGTTCAGCCCGATGGCGGAGAGCAAGAAGACTCTGGTGCTCTGGGATAATTATGCTGCGGCCGAGCTGTTGCCTTCGGGCGGACCGAACGGAACTGGGGCCATCCGGTTGCAATCATCGGACGCTAAGGGCAAAACCATGCGGTTTGTCGTGCCTGTCGCTGCGGTGCGGGGCAAGACCGTGCGTTTTTCGGCGCTGGTCAAAGCCGAGGACGTCAAGGCGGTCGCGGAAAGTTGGAAGGGCGTGAAGCTTCAGATCTACGCGACGACGGCGGACAAAAAAGATTATAATCAGGAGAGTATGACTTTCGCCGACCGTTTTGGCAGTTACGATTGGCGCAAGCTTGGCACGACCTTCCAGGTGCTCGAAAACGTCACTTATATGAGTTTGAGCATCGGAATCTACCAGACCAGCGGAACGGTGTATTTTTCGGCTCTGGATTTGTCCGCGAAATGAGAGTCGAAGAGCGCGCTTGTGGATGGAAATTTGAAAAATCTTAAAAGAATGTTAAATTAGAACAGAAACGGAAAGAGTGAGCCCTAAAAAACGGGGAATCGACCGTTGCGGATGCGAAGTTCCGTTTTGCAACAACTTCAATCCGGTCGCAAGACCGGACAAAACAAAGGAGAATCGAAGATGGTAGGGAAAACGTTGTGCATGTTGTCTGCGGCATTGATGGCAATCGGAGTTGCTGCCGAGGAGGGAAAGGCCGCAGGCGCGCTTTATGAAAACATGTGCGGTACTGCCCAGTCGCTGGCCCTCTGGAAAAATTCTGCAGTTGCTGAATTGCTTCCGGCGGCAGGCCCCAGTGGCAATTACGCGGTCAAATTTGTCGCTTCCGACGACAAAGGAAAAACGATCAACTTCATTATTCCGGTGGCTGCGGTGCGGGGCAAGACTGTGACTTTTTCCGCGATGGTCAAGGCGGAAAACGTCAAAGCCGTTCCGCAGAGCTGGAAGGGCGTCAAATGCCAGATCTTCGCGGTTGCCGATGGCAATAAGCAGTACAACGAAGAAGGTCTCACCCGCGCGGATCGTTTCGGCAGTTATCAATGGCGCAAAGTCAGCACGACCTTTGCCGTGCCTGCCAACCTCAACTACATGGGCTTGAGCATGGGAATCTATCAAACCAGCGGGACGGTGTTGTTCTCCAATATCAACTTCACCGTAAAGTAAGATGCGGAAGATTTCCCGATGTTTTTGCACCGCCGTCTTTCCGGGACGGCACTGCAAAAAGTCGCGCCGTGTCTTTCCGAATCCCGAAAAAGGCCTGAAACGGTGGCTTTTCGGGAGTTACTCTCCGAGTAGCTCCGCTCAAAGCCATCATTTCATCCCTTTCCCGATCGTTCCGAAATCCATCGTCGGGATTTTTTGCAGTATCGTCTTTCCGGGACGGCACTGCAAAAAGTCGCGCCGTGTCTTTCCGAATCTCGAAAAAGGCCTGAAACGGTGGCTTTTCGGGAGTTACTCTCCGAGTAGCTCCGCTCAAAACCATCATTTCATCCCTTTCCCGATCGTTCCGAAATCCATCGTCGGGATTTTTTGCAGTACCGTCCTTCTTGCAGCGGTGTTTCCTCTTTGCGCCTCGGTTGTGGACTCCCCCACATTCCGGGTGGAAAATTCCAGCTTCACTGCAGACTTCGTCGATCCCGACGCCACAACCGACTGGCAGTATTACGGTCGGCGTTTCCTGCGGGGAGGGTGGTTGCGTGATCTCCGGTTTCATGGGAACAATGCAAGGCTGCTCGAGTCCAATTCCATTCATGACCGACATCCGATCTTCGGAGTTCCTTTCGAATTTTATCCGGCGCTGGAACTGGCAAGGTCTGGCCCCAAGCGGTCAACCTTGTTTCATATCGGCGTCGGTGTGCTCAACGAAGAGGCGGACGGACGCTTTGAAACAAAGCCGAAACTTTTTTTCCCGTGGCGCACCGCCAAAGAAGTGACATCCGCCGGGACGCGTCTCGTGTTCCGGCAATCATCCGGAGAGAAATTGTACCGGCAATATGCGTATGATTTATCGGTTACGGTCCTGCTCCCCGCGTCGGGTAGCTCGATCGAGTAAGAATTCGTACTCAAAAACACCGGGAAAAGAGAGATTCGGACGGAATTGTACGCCCATCCTTTTTTTCGCATCCCGTCGGAAGGAGACGCAGAAAAGTGTTTCTTTCAGCTTTCGGGAACCCCTCAGGTTTTTTCTGTTGCCGCAACGCCCTGCGACTTCGAACTGCGCCGGAGCAGTGACAAAGTGAATGTCACAACTCCCTGCGGAGAGGCGCGGTTTCAGATGCAGCCGTCCATCTCCCGGGTGTTTTTCTGGAAGACGAATAAATGCTTCTCGATCGAACCATTCTGGGACGTGAAACTCGCGCCCGGGGAGACTGGGAAATGGCAGTGCAAAGTCTCTTTTTCTCTTCCGGCCGGAACTCCCGCGCGCGAAGACAGAAAATAAAGTCGGCACTGCCGTTTGTCAATTCCCCAGACGTTGTTGCTCCGCGACGATTGTTTCCGATCAACGATTCCGCCGGATGAATTCGGTGACGAATTGCCAGTCGGTCAATGTCACATCGTGCTTTCCCGTGCGCAGGTAATAGCCGACACGGTCGCCGTAGATCGGCTGCTCCGGCGCGGGAAATTGCACGTCGTCAGGCAATCCCTGCGCCCCGAAAAGCCGATAGACTTCGCCGATCGCTTTGGCGCAGCGAAATTCGTTGTACGGATCCGCCCAGCGGTCTTCGCTGGCGCTTGCCGCCAGCAGCGGACGCGGCGCCGCCAGTGCCGCCAGATAGTGCATATCCCACGGCATGGCATTTTCCTTGTTCGCATACGCATCCAGCGCCGGGACGAACCACCAGGGAAACATCTGGACAATGCTGGCAAAATGTTCGGCTTCCGGCAGATGATCGCGTTCGATCGCCATGCCGCAGCACCCCGAATCATTGGAAACCGTACCGGCAAAACGTGGATCGTTGGCCGCCGTCCACAGCGCAGTCTTGCCGAGCCGGGAGTGCCCGTGCGCCCAGATGCAATGGGAATCGATCGCCGGTTCCGTTTCGCCCAGCTCCAAGAGGCGCATATATCCCCATGCCCATGCGCTGATGGCGGTGTATTCCCGATGGGACACGGTTAATTCGGTGGCCGGATGGAACAGTTGGAAGATGCTTTCCAATCTGCCGTCCGCACGGTCGGGGAAAAAGTCGTTGCGCGCTGCGGAAATCAGGGAAAATCCCTGTTTCAGCAGAAACGGGATCTGCCAGCGGGACACCTGTTCGCCGCGGATCTCGCCGTCGTTGATCTCAAGATCCGGTTCCGCCGAGCAGCTTGCGTTGCCTTTGAAATTAAGCCCGACGATCAGCGGAACCGAACGGGGGGCGACGCAGGCACAGCCGGGAAGATACCACAGCGCCTTCACCGTGTGTTTTTTGCCCCCCACTTGAAAATGCATCGCAACTTCGCGCCGGCTGCCCAGACCGTCAAAGACATTTTCCACCAGACTGGTGGTTTCGTATACGGTCGTGTCCGGGCGGGGTGGAATCGCGCCGAACATCTGATTTTCCAGCAGTTTCAAAATCTCCATGCGCCGCCGTCCAGCCCATTCCGACGCGGTGGTTGTTCCGTCCAGAAGGCTGGGCAGCGTGATTTCCTCTTTCCTGCATCCGATCAGATCCGACATAGCTCAAACCTTTCATTTTGATTGACGACACTGCCAAAACTTGCGCCGTGTCCATCGACGGGACTTTTGTCAGTGCCGTCTTGATTGTCTTTCCCTACAATATAATCTGCAACGGGGCGGGAGCAAGGGGGAATCCGGGATTTTTTTGAAAAAAATTACTCTTGGAGCAAGCAAATTTTGCTTGCAAATTATATCAAATGAACTATATTGTGTCTTCCAAAGGAACCGACCTGCGTATTTTGTCATCGGATTGAAGGGGCGCGGGGACGGTTGGGGGCGTAAGAGTTCACGGGATGTCGTGCGGGAACACAGGGGATGCGGGATGGGCAGTTATCTGATTTCGGAACAGACCAGACTCAAACTCATTGAGGCGGCCGGTGAACTTTTTGCGGAAAAAGGAATTGAAGGAGTGTCCACCCGGGAGATTGCGCGCAAAGCCGGAACCGCACAGAATGCCATCGCCTATCATTTCAACGGGATCGGCGGACTCATCGAGGCGGTTTGGGCGTATGTTCTGGTGCAATGGAATCCGTCTGCGGTGCGCGACTATTTGGCCAGCAATCAGGAGCTGTTGAAAACAACGGAGGGACAAAACCAATTGGTCGGTGGCCTGATTGACCTGCTTTTTCACATCATGTATCGCCCTGACCGGGCAATCTGGATCAATAAATTTCTGGTGCGCTGTGCCATGTCCGACAGCGGAAAAGCGGAGGTTTCCCGCACCATTTCCGGCTGCATCGTCCCGCTGCTGCTCGAGTTGTATGTAAAACTTACCGGCGATTCCGATGCCGAAGCCGCCCATTGCTGGGCATTGCGGATTCTATCCGCTCCGATGGTTCTAACCGCGAGGCTGACCGTCTTTGCAAAATTCTGCGAGGACGATGCGGTCAATTTGCATCTTTATGAACAACTTAAGCAGATGACCATTCACGAGGCGCTTCATTCCCTTGCGCTGGCGCGTGCGTCAATCGGGAGAAAAGAATCATGAAATTTAGATCGCTCCGTCATATCTTTCTTTGCTGCTGCGCGAGCACGCTTGTCGTGGTCGGCGGCTGCCGCAAAAAAGAAGCGCCGCCGTCGCCTTCGGTGACAATTCGCACCAGTGTGCCGACCGAACGGATTTTTCAGGCGGCGGTGGAAACGCAGGGGGTCGTCGAATCGGTGGACGCCGCAGTGATCTCGGCGCTCATTCCCGGAAAACTTGAAGAACTTCGCCTCAATGAAGGCGATCAGGTCAAAGCCGGGGCCGTCCTGTTCCGCTCGGACCGGCAGAATTTGGAAAACCGCCACACGTTGGCCCGGCAAGCGCTCAAAATGACCGAGGAGCGTCTGCGCACGCGCAATCTGGACATCGAATTGGCCAAATTCAAATTGAAAAAAGCCGAGATCGATTTCAACCGCAGTTCCCGTCTGTTCAAAGACCGTTCCGTATCCGCCGACGCCAATGAAAGTGCGCAGTTGGCTTATCAAGCCGCCCAGATCGCGCTGGACAAGGCGCATGCGGACGCCAAAACCGCGCAGGCGGAAGTGGATTTTGCGAAGGCCACGCTGGAAATCACGGGGAAACGCTTGTCCGATTCTTCGGTCACTGCGCCGTACGACGGGACGATCACCGCGAAATTCCGTCAGGAAAATGAGTTCTGCAACGCAGGAACCCCCGTGCTTAAACTGGAAAGTCCCACCCGAAAACGGGTCGTCGCCGCGCTGGGCGGAATTCATTATCCGCAAATCCGCCGCGGAAAAACGCTTGTGGAGGTCGGCTTCGCCGGCAAGAAACTCTGCCAGGTGCCGGTGACCATTGTGCCCGATGCGATTGATCCGGTGAGCCGCACTTTCGAAGTCAAGGCGGATCTTCCGGAGGGCTTTTCTTTGCCGCCGGGGACGTTGCTTGACGTGGCGGTGATTCTGGCGCAGCGCACCAGTCTCGCGCTGCCCGAAGAGGCGGTACTTTTCCGCAAAAACGGCACCTTCGTCGTGTTTGAAGAACGCGACGGCAAGGCGCATATCATTCCGGTTCGCATGGGGATCACCCGGCAGGGATTTGCGGAGATTTTGGATCGCGACCGGATTGCGGGGCGGAAGATCATCGTCTCCGGGCAGTATTTTGTCAATGACGGAACCGCGGTGCGCCCGGCGGACGCGGAATAACCGGGAGAGGACAGTTGTAACGATCATGAATCTCTGTGCAATTTCCGTTCGAAGAAGCATTGCCATGTGCTGCTTCATCCTTGTGCTTTTTTTGCTTGGCGCGGCCTCCTACGACAAGATCGGAATCGATATCCTGCCGAAATTCGACGTGCCTTATGTGCAGATCACTGCGGTTTATCCCGGCGCATCCCCCGAAGAGGTGGAAGTCGATGTCGCGCGCAAAATCGAGGATGCCACAGGTTCCCTTGACGGTCTCAAGCACACGACCACCATCTGCATGGAAAACGCCGCCGCAATCACGCTCGAATTTGAGCTGGGCACCAACGTTGACCTCATGCTCCACGACGTGCGGGAGAAACTCAATCGGATCGCCGCCGATTTTCCCTCTTCGGTCGAAACGCCGCAGTTAAGCAAACTGAACGTCAATACGGTTCCGGTGGCAACCCTCTTTCTCACCGGCGACTGCAGCGTCGATGATCTTTATGATTATGCCGACGATGTTCTTTCCGACCGTTTTTCCTCCATTGCCGGCGTCGGTGAGGTGCGGCTTCACGGCGGCAACGAAGTGCAGCTTCACATTGTGCCCCACCGGGCAAAATTGGCCGAGTGCAACATCACCGTCCCCGAGATCATCGAAAAAATCCGCCGCAACCATTTGAAATTGCCGATGGGCCGCTTGCAGCGCGGCAATTCCGAGACCACCTTGACTTACGACGCGGAGTTCAAAAATATCGAAGAACTGAAAAACTTGGAAATCACCAAGATCCACGGCAAACGCATTTATCTTGGCGACCTCGCCGATGTGCAGCTGCGCAGCAAGGAACTTCGGCAGCTGGCTTTCATCGACGGACGCGCCGGAATCGCCCTCGATGTGGTGAAAAAAGCCGACGCCAATACCGTCAAGGTGATTCGGAAAATCCGCGAACGTTTTGAGCAAATCCAATCCACTCCGGGGCTGCTGCCCGGCGGAATGCGGCTGGAATGGTTCAAGGACACCGGCAATTTCATTCAGGCGTCGGTCTCGGACGCGTGGGGGAGCGTCTTTATGGGACTGATCCTCACGGCGCTGGTGCTGTATCTCTTTTTGCACCGCTGGAAGCCGACGCTCATCATCACGGTGACGCTGCCGGTCTCCTTCGTGATCTCTTTTGCGGTGATTAAAAGCTGCGGGTACACCTTTGACATGATGACGCTGGTCTAGCTCGGCTGTGCCTGCGGGGTGCTGGTGGACAACTCCGTGGTGGTCATCGAGAGCATTTTTAAACGGCTTTCCGTCGGCGACACTCCCGTCGCCGCCGCCGTCACCGGCACCACTTCGGTGGCAAACGCGGTTCTGGCCAGTTCGCTCACCAATCTGGTGGTCTTTGTGCCGATCGCCACAATGACCTCCGTGGCCGGGCTGATTGTCGGACCGTTCGCGGGAGTGATGGTGCTGGTGACGTTGATTTCGATTTTCATTACCTTCACGCTCACGCCGATTCTGGCTTCGCGGATGCTCTCCTCTTCGGGGCAGGGGAACAACGGATGGTTCGCGCGGAAATGGGACAAAGGGTACGATGCGGTGTTGGAACATTTTATTCGTTCGCTGGCCTTTGTCCGGACGCATGCTTTGGTGGTGGTGGTGGGGATCTTTGTCGCTTCCGCAGCGCTTCTGGCGTGGACGCTGCCGCAGCTGAACTTCTCTTTTATTCCGAGCAACGACCGAGGCGAGATCACTTTGAACTGCGAATTTCCCGCCGACAGCAGTTTGGCCGCCAACGCCAAAAAAGTCGAAACAATCCTCGAAGATCTTCGGAAACTACCGTATGTCGAGAAGGTTGCCGCTACCGTGGGCTACCGCAACGCGACCACCGGGCAGCTTAATGAAGGCGTTTATCTGGCCGGAATCGTCATTCGGCTGATCGACCGGGACAAACGGGAATCCGTGACAGTTCTCCTTGAGGATGTCCGAAAGCACATGGAGAAATACGACAATCTGCAATTCAATCTGGCGATCCCGGTCATTACCGGAACCTCCGGCGCCGATTTGACCGCGTATATTACCGGGCCCGATCCCGAGCAGCTTGATCGCTTCGCGCGGGAGGGGGGGGAAATCCTGCGCCGTTCCGGCATCGCCACCGATTTGGATTCGACAGTGCGGCCGGGGAAGCCTCGCATCTATCTGATTCCCGACCGGCCGGTGCTGCGCAATCTGTCGATGGACGCGGATACCGTCGGTCTGGAAGCGCTTGGGTTCTTTGACGGCGTGGAAAGCGGAACTTATAAAGTCAAAGGGCGTTCCTATGATATGAGAATCCGGACCGACGAGGCCGAAGGCGTGGATTCGCTGTCGCGGCTGATTGTCGGGTCGCGCAATGGGAAACCGTTGAATCTGGAAACGGTGACACGGCTCAAACCGGAACCGGTTTCGCTGTGCATCCGGCGCCAGGACAAGCAGCGGTGTTCGTGGATTTATGCCAATCCGGTTAAAGGGGCGTCGTTGAGCAATCTGGTGGATCTCTTGAATACCCAGCTGGCGCCGCGTTTGCCGACGGGATATGTTCTGGCGTATTTTGGACAGGCGGAGATGATGGCGGACGGGCTTGCGGATTTCAAAACGGCATTTCTGGCGGCGGTTGTGCTGACTTATTTGCTGATTGCGGCAATTATGGAATCCTGGTCCAAACCGTTTTTGATTATGTTCACGGTACCGCTCGGATTTGTCGGGATGTTTTTGCTGCTGCATCTGACGCACACGCCGTTCTCGATTGTGGGAATGCTCGGCGCGGTCATGATGATCGGCATTGTGGTTAACAACGCGATTCTGATGATGGACGAGGTCGGCAATCTGACGCGCGACGGAGTGTCGCCGCACGAGGCGATGCTGTTGGCCTGCCGGAGTAAATTCCGGGCGATTCTGATGACATCCTTGACCAGCATCATCGGGATTCTGCCGATGGCGTTCGGCACGGGACTGGGGTCGGAAATCCGTTCTTCCTGCGGAATCGGCGTGGTAGGGGGATTGACCTTTTCGACGGCGTTGACGCTGTATCTGATTCCCGCGATGTATTTTCTTTTTGTGAAGGACCGGCGCTGAGTCGGGGGGGGCGATCAGGCAAGTTTGGTAGAACGCTCCTCGGCGGAAATCATCGCGTGGTATTTTTGGCGATATATGTTTAACATTTTCCGCCAGTCGCCCGGCTCATAAAGCCGCATGCCCGCGGCGACCCGTTCCAGCATGGGGCCGTGCGTGATATGATTGGGGACGCATAGATCGACCGGTTCTTTTTCCGCCCGGTCCAAACTGGCGAGGAAGTCCATTTGGCACTGTTCGCTTAAATTGTAGTCCTTCAAAAACTTGCGTGTGAGGGAGTTTGCCGTTGACGTAATTTTCATCGCCGCTGCCGATGTAAGTGGTTGCGCCGGTGAGTTTGCGAAGCGCTGCTGTTGCGCCGATGTGGTCGTAATGCCCGTGGGAATGCAGAATATGCCGAATGTCGCCCGGGCGAAAACCCAGCGTCACGATCGAATCGATCAGCAGATAAAAGGTCTGGGGCATTCCCGTGTCGATCAGGACGATTCCGTCGTCGGTGTCCAGCAGCCATGAGGGGCCTGTTTTGGCTCCGCAGTAATAAAGTGCGCCGAAAACAGGAAACGGTGTGATTTTCTCCGAAAAAGAATCGAAATGCATTTTGTCCAGCGTGATTGCGTTTTCTTTGAGGTCGCAGTCTGTTTTTTCGTATTATAATTCGTTCGGACTGGAAATGCCAGTGAAAAGACATAATTTAATGCGATAAAATTTGGATTCCGTGCCATCCATACAAAAAGTCAAAGCGTAACCCTTGCGATTGCTTGACTTTGAAGAAAAATATGCTACCTTTGAAGAGGGAACAGGCGAATTTTCCGCCTTGTCATGACAATCCTGAGGAAAACGGGAAAAGGAGTATTTTTCAATGAGAAAGACAGTCTGTTTGTTGGCCGCGTTGTGCTGCGCCGGAGTTGTGTTCGCGGATATGGTAATGCCGGATGTGGCGAAGAAAGAAAATCTTAAATCGTGGAGCATCAAGGAACAGAAGACGAAGTGCCGCTATGTGGACGGGAAGATCATTGCCGAGCTTCTCCAAAATGCGCAAGGCGCGAAGACTAATGCAACCACTGCGCAAGTCTGGTGCAATCGCAAGAGCGAATTCAAGAGCGGAACCACCTACCGTCTGGAATGCAAGGCATTGGCCAATGTTGATTGCTCTTTTGTCTTTGGTGTGATTCAGTCCGGTTCTCCTTACCAGTCGTTGGGAACCAAGAGCTTCTCGCTTAAAAAAGATGTGCCGCAGACGGTCTCCCTGAGCTTTACGCCCAAAACCGATGTCAATGGCAGCTACCGGGTTCCGCAGATCGGGTTCGGCACGATGCCCGTGGGCGGCAAGCTGGAAATTTCCGATTGCAAGTTGATCGAGATCGGGAAATAAGCCGTTGGATGAATTCACGCTTCCGGGCGGGGGAAGGCTCTCCTGCTGTGGAAGCGGCAAAATAGTTCCGGCGCGAAGTGGCTTTTTCTTTTTTTGTGCCGCTCGCCCGGACTTTTTTTAGAGAGAGAGGACGGAGTATCCGAAGCAGTCCCGCAGATGGAAGATTTGGAATATTTGGTCATTGGTGATCCGATTGCGCACAGCAAGTCGCCCGAAATGCAAAATGCCGCATTCCGTGCGGCGGGACTTCCCGCGCGATATGGCAAACGACTCGTCCGCCCGGAGGAGCTGGGGGCTTTCGTCGACTTCGCGCGCACCCACCTTCGCGGATTTAATGTGACTGTGCCGCATAAAAATGCGATTCTGCCTTTTCTGGATGAAATCGATCCGGCTGCGCGTCTGGCAGAGAGTGTCAATACCGTCAAGGTTATGCCGTCGGGGCTTCTCCGGGGCTGCTCCACCGATGGAATCGGCGTTGAACGCGCGGTGCGCGAACGACTGGGATTTGATTTTGCGCAGCGACATGTAATTATCTGGGGCGTCGGCGGGGCGGGCAGCGCCGCAGCTTGGCATCTTCTGTTGCATTGTGGCGTCAAACATCTGACGTTGATCAACCGCACGCAATCCACCGCACAGATGCTGGCGGAGAAACTTTTGGCGCACGCAGGAAAAACGCAGACGGTTGATGTGGTTTCCGCTACGGACCGCCCCGCGCTGCGGAAGATTTTGACGACCTGCGATCTGCTGATTCAGGCGACCAGCTGCGGTTTGCGCAAAGAGGATGCACCGTTGTTTCCGGAAGAGGATCTGGACGGCGCAACTTGCGCGGTTTTCGACTTTATTTATCACGAAACGAAGCTGCTTCGGGCGGCGCGGCAGCGCAATCTCTTGGCATCCGACGGCGCGGGGATGCTGCTCTATCAGGGAAGCGCTTCGTTTTTCTTTTGGACGGGCATTTCCCCCGACGAAGAGGCAATGCGAACAGCACTGGAGGCTTCGCAAAATGAATTGGTGCGATGAGATGATTTCCTGGCTGATTTCTGATCGGAACAGCCTGATTGTGGTCGGCGGGGTGTGGAGTTTGCTGTTCGGGCTTTGCGTCGGGAGTTTCCTGAACGTCTGCATCTGGCGAATGCCCCGGCGCGAAAGTATTGTCCGGGTGCCGTCGCATTGTCCGAACTGCGGGCATCCGATTCGTTGGTATGAAAATTTGCCGGTCGTGAGCTATCTGGCGCTGCGCGGACGGTGTTCGGGGTGCGGCCAGAAGATTTCGCCGCGCTATTTGATTGTGGAACTGCTCACGGGGCTTCTGGCGCTGGGCATCTGGTTGAGATGCGGATTTTCGGGGGCGGACTTTTTGACGACGCTGCCGCAATTTGCGGCGCTGTCACTGATGATTCCCGCAGCATGGATTGACGCGGAGCATCGGATTATCCCGAATCGGCTGACTTATTTTTTCATCGGATTTGCAATCGTGGGCGCGACGGTGCTGCCGTCGGCCTTCGGGATGCCTAGTCCGCTGCGGGGGCTGTGTCATGCCGTTGGAATTATGCTGGCGACGGGAGTGATTCTTGCATGTTTCGCCTTGTTGGGGAAGGCGCTGTTCGGCGGGGACGCGTTGGGCTGGGGAGATGTGAAGCTCCTGATTGCAGCAGGTGGCCTTTTCGGCGGAACGGGCGTCTTTTTTATTCTGCTATTCGCCTCGGGTTTCGGGGTGATATGCGCCGTGGGCGCGGTGCTGTTTTCCGCCGGAAAAAAACGGATTCGCGGGTATGCGATTGCGTTTGGTCCATTCATTGCGCTGGGGACTTTTGTCTGGATTTTTCTGGGGAGCAAGCTTGCGCCGCTGCTGCCGTTCTGAATCCTTGCAAGTGGCATTGCCCGATTGCGGCGAGCGCTTCTTGCGGCGGTGATTTTTGTTGCGTCCTGCGACGAATTTGCATTTCATGTTGTCCACGTTTTTTGGATGCGATCGACTGTTTTTTTTATTAATATCGATATGAAAACAGTTGTTTTTTATAAAAAAATGCCTTCTTTTTTTATTGTTGAACGATCTTCGGCAAACTATATTAGAGACGGACGATTAGAGACGGAACTCGGTCAAACGAAAAAAGGGGGAGTTATGAGAACGAAGATTGTCACAATGTTTCTGGCCGCATTCACTTTGAGTTTTGGTCTTTCGACCGGCGCCGCCGAGATCGCATTTCCGTCGTGGATGAAAGTCCATTCCAACGGATGCTTCAATCTCGGGGATATGATGACCGTTATGGCCGTGGGCAACGGCAAAATCGGAGCGACGGAATCGTTTCAAAACAGCAAAGGCGTGAGAAGTGTCGCGCCGGATCAGCAGAATACTTGTTTTTGGAAATGCGATTTCCGCCCGTGGAAGGGCGGAGAGGAACTTTGCCGGATTGAGAAGCAGCTGACGGTTCGGGGTTCCGATTGCGTGGCACTGAAATATCAGCTTGTCCTTCCCGAACCGACGACGGTGGTTTCTTCCAGCTTCAATTTGTTTCTTCCCGCGGAAGCCATGAAACTATCCATCGACGGCAAGGATTTTGAGATTCCGGCGCAATACGACAGGACGACCATCTATCGCGGCAATGCCAAATCGGTTCGGCTTCGCCGCGGCAATGCGGAACTGGAATTTTCCGGCAACTGGTTTCTCTCTCTGACCGATTTGAGAAAATGGAAAGACCGTCGGATTCTGCTGGCCTTCCATCTGGGCGACAAGGGCAAAGTGAAAAACAACGATTCGCTGGAAATAACGATCACCCGCACCGGCGTGAATCCATAAAAGCTAAGGAATTTTACGGATGAAAATGCGAAAAAAGTTTTTTGTTTTGGCGTGGCTTGCTCTTGTTCTGCCGGTGCTTTCGGGCGGGGAGGTTACGCCGCCGTCCTGGATGAAAATTCATAGCAACGGCTGTTTTGAAATCGGCGATATTCGCGCCATGTTCAGTGTCGGCGACGGTCGCAAGGGCGCCAGCGAGATGTTGAAAAACAGCAAATGCGTCGGGAATCCTTCGACCATTGAGTTGGACAGCCGCATCTGGCTTTGCAAATTCCAGCCGTGGGAAGGTCCTCAGGACCTTTGCACGATCAGGAAAAAACTGACGGTTCACGGCGAGGACGCGGTGAACTGGCGCTATCAGTTGGATCTCCCGGAGGGGACCTCCATTCGCACGGCATCGTTTGTCCTGATGGTTCCGGCTTCCGCCATGACGCTTTTTGCCGACGGGAAAAAGTGGAATCTCCCGGGAAAATATGAGAAAACACAGCTGTTTGCCGAAAAAGTCAAGGCGCTTCGGATTCCCGTGAACGGGTCGGAGATTGAGATTTCCGGCGATTTCTATGTGACGATCTCCGATTTGCGCCGCTGGGGCGACAAGCGCTTCGTGATCGCCTTATCGCCCGGAGACCGGGGAAAGGTGGGCAGAAGTACGCCGATGGAGCTGGATTTTCGGTATCAGGGGATTCGCGTCTCCCGCAAAGCCTTTGACGGAATGAATTACCAGTTCACCCCGATTCCGCTGGACAAGGCGGTCAACAACACCGTCGCGGATCCGGTCGCCGACGACGGCGTATGCGGTTGGACGGACAAGGGCCCGGACGACGATCTGCGGGCATTTCAAATTTCCGGCAATCACAAATTTGGCAGCATCCCCTTTTTGATTGCCGATCCCAAGAAAAACCAGGGGCGGCAGATCGTTGCGGTCGCCCACGCCGGACGGAAACTGCGTTTGCCGGAAAAAGTGACCATTCCCGTGGAAAAAATCAAAGCCCGCGGTCTCTATTTTCTCCACGCTTCGGCATGGGCCAGTGAAGTGCCCGGGCATTACATCATTGGTTACGAGGACGGTTCCTCTTTCGATCAGAAATTAATTCATTGCGAGACGATTGCCAACTGGTGGACCGCAGGCCCGGGCAAGGAATACATCATGGGCTGGAGCATGGTTCCCGGTGCGACCCAAGGCAAAGGACTGGTCATCTATCCGTGGAGCAATCCGTACCCGGACAAGGCGATTACCTCCATCACCCTGCAAGTGTCCGATCCGACGATCCGGCCCAAGAGTCACCGCTCGGATACCCAGCATCTGGGCAAGAGCATGGTGCTGCTGGCCGGAATTACGGCGGTCAATCGCAAACCCTTGCTGCCGCAGGAGGAAGCCGCGCCGACGGTGGATGATTCCAAATGGATTGCATTGAACGAGCGCATTGACGAAGCGTCGGTTCAAAAATCCATCCTTGATGTCTCCGATCTGGTGCCGGCGCCGGCGGGAAAATTTGGTCCTGTTTCGGTAGATGGCGAGAAATTCCGGTTTGCCGACAACTCCGAAGCAAGGTTCCTCGGAATGGTGATTGCCAGTCACGGCAAATTTCTCCTTATGGGGCATACGGAGCTTGCGCAAAATGCCCGGAAGCTGCGCGGCTACGGGGTGAATATCGTTCGGATCATCGGCGTGGGCGGAGACGATCCCAGCAGCCGGATTTTTCAAACCGATGGGAAAATGATCTTTGATCCGGAGCGGATCGACCGCTTGTTCTATTTCCTTTCCGAGCTCAAGAAAAACGGGATTTATGTGGAATTGGATCTGACGCCCGGACGCGTGGTCAGGGACTTTGAATATCCCGAGATCAAAGGGGTCAATTGGGTCAATAACCAGCTGGTTTCCCGGAAAATCCGAACGCTGCAGAAACAATTCACTACGCGCCTTCTGACTGCCCGGAACCCGTATACCAATCTAAGCATTGCCGAAGATCCCGGCATTGCGATCCTTCAAATCGCCAACGAAACCAGTCTGCTCTATCCGGCGGTTCGCGACGCGATCAAACATCCTGAAATCCGTAAAGAATTCACCGCGGAATTTCAAAAATATTTGCTCCGGCGCTATTCCACCCGGGAAGCGCTCGACAAAGCATGGAATGGCGCATTGCGCCCGGAGGAAGACCCGAAGCTGGGGACGGTGGCGCTTCCCGACGGAGGAACCTTTCCCGCCTCGGCGGTGCGCACCGCCGATTTGAAACGTTTCTATGCTGAATTGAACACGGATTATTTCCGCGAAATGGTGCAGCATTTGCGTTCGCTCAAGTACCGCTCGGCAATTCTCGGAAGCAATCATTGGACGACTGAAATCCTTGATTTTTACGCGAATACCCGAGATTGCGACGTGTTTGACCGTCATGCGTATTGGGCGCATCCGGTGGTGGACAACGGCTGGAATTTCGATCAGGTGCTTTTTAATCCGAATCCCTCGGTGAAGTCGCGTACCGGCGGAATTATGGAGTCGATTGCCAGCAGGCGTGTGGCGGGGCGGCCCTATGCGCTGACCGAATGGAGCGTGGGGGCGACCAATGAATATCATGTGGACGCTTCGGTGTATCTCCCGGCCTACGCATCGATGCACAACTGGACGCTTTTCCAGTTCGAATACACTATGAATCACGGGACGCTGCGGGAATTGCGTCCGATGCTTGGACCGTTCACGCTCTCCGAACATTATTTGAAACTGGCATTCTGGCCTGCGACGGCGACGATGTTTCACCGCAAAGACGTCCGGGAGGCCGAGCGCGGGTATTATGAAAAGATATCCTACGAGGAGGCC
>JAQUYX010000137.1 GCA_028691615.1 Victivallaceae bacterium | reverse complement strand
TACTGAACTATGGATGATTTCGCCGCCCTTGTCCGTGGCGCGTCGAACTGTGAAATCCAGCGAGTCCGTGTGCCAGGTTGCGAGTCGAAAATAATTTTCCGATGCGGGCAGTTCCACCTTCAGGCCGCGAACGACAGGCATATTATTGTAGACAACGTTGAGCTCACCGTTTCGCAAACTGATCCGTAACGGCACTTTCTTTCTTTTTGCCAGCGGTACTTGATAATAGACATGACCGAACCCGCGTTTTGCAACCGGCCCCTTTACGAACCAGCCGTAGCCGACCCAGCCATTGCCGTACCCGACCGTCACCGGTCCCAGTTCAAAACGAAACCGTTCAACGATTCCGATCTCAAGATCCATGGAGAAATCTCGTCCAAACGGATGTTGGAATTCCGCCATCGCCGCAGCCGGTCCGGGAGTGGACTGCAAATGGAAATTTCCATTTTCCACATGGAATGCCACGTTTTTCCGTTCCGAATTGACTTTCCAATCTCTGAGGTCTGTGGATGTGATGTTAAATGGAACCACTGTTTTTGCGGATTGTTTCGAAGGCCGCTGGGTTTTCATCGCGTCACCGATATCAATGCGAATAATATCGCAGCTGTGCGGCACAAGTCGGCCGGAAACTTGTTTCTCTTTGATCTGCCGGTTGTCCAGCAGTTCCCGTGCGTGGAACGCGTCCCCGGGAAACAGTTTTGTAAAATCCAGCGTATAAGATGCCGCTTCCGATGTCAGGTTGGAAACCACGATCAACGCTTTTCCCTGAGCGGTGTAAAAACTCATTTTCGCACGGTCGGAATCAAATGCGACACGGGAGTCGCCTCCGTGCCAGAAGGGATGAAACTCACCTTTCCCCATTTCAAAATCACGTGTCAGCTCCAAATCCCAAGAGGGGTTCTCAGCTTGAAAATTCCCGTTAAATTCAGTGTTGAAAAGAAGCGAATACGCAAGTTGGCTCTCCTGTGCCAGATAATTTCGCCAATGTTTCGACCAATAGACAGAACGCCATCCCCACGGCATCCCGCTGTATCCGACAGCATAGACCGCTTCCGGCAAGAAGTACCCGGGTTTGAAGCGTGTCATTTGTTCCCCTTCCATGTAGCCGTCAAAAAAACTGAGTGTGGCCGCATCAAGGCCGCCGCCGGTATGAGCCAACATGCCGAATGGTTCGCCGGTGTCGGAAAACATTCCGCGAAAACGTTTGAGAAAATTCCGTTGTGCGACGATGCGGGAGCTCATGTCTTCCCATCTTCCCTGGAGATCGGTGGCGTCAATCTTTGCCATCGCCGGATTGACGTCGCCCCAGGCCGGACTCATCCCGTCGGAAATAATCCCGCGCACACCGGCCTCCTGGATCAGTTTTTTCCAATAAAAGAGTTGCATTTCCCCTTCGGGGCCTCGTTTGTTGGTCGCGAAACAATTTTTGCTGCGATGCCGATAGTAGCGCCAGCGGGGTTGAAGTTCAAAATCAGACTGAAATTCCTTCAGAAACGGCGCATCTTCACGCAATCCCTGACAGGTATAGAGAATTCCGACTTTGTTTTCCGCGCTCAATTTTTTCGTCCATTTTTTCAGTTCCGATATTTTCCCGGTATCCGGATAGCCGTGCCAGCCGCCCCAGGTTTCCCATTGCCGTTCGGTCAGCGCCCGGATTGGCCGTTCCGGACGTGGTTTCGTCGGGGTTGGCAACAGGAAAAATCGGAATACCGTTTCCGCGTCGAACTGTCCGGGCCCGTCAACAAACCGGAATCCCAGTTCCGTTGTCTTCTTTCCCGGCACAACTTCGATCTGATGTCGCTGGTTCCGGCCAAAAAAAACTTTGGTGTCGAATGCAAACGCAATTCCACGCTCGTGGTCGCCCAGCCAGAATTGTTCTCCCGGTCCGTTGTAGCCGCAAACGGGAAGCGCCGCGGCGTTTTGCACCAACTGGCCGGGCAGAAGAAGTTTTGCGGCGGCGGCAGAAAACGGAATGCGCAACCGGATGCCGTCGACACGATGCGGGTCAATTCCCGGAAAACGGAACTTTACCTCGGTGAATCCGTCGAACTCCATGCGGCTTTTTACTTCCAAACGAATATTCTCCGCCCGAAGCACCGCTTCTCCGCGAAGATCTGTTCCGGCTTTTTTCAGTTCACTGCGGCCGGAGAAGCGAAGGGGCGTCCCATCGATGGTCACCTCTATTTGCGCCCCGCAAGGCAGCGCGAAGTCATTGAATTCAAAGGTCGCGTGCCGCAGCGATACGCGTTTTTTATCAAGTTTCGGTTCACTCCACGGAGTCGGACATTTATTGTTGAGATACTCCGAGGCGATATTTTGTTGAAACCACTCAGGAGCTTTGACTGCCTGACATTCCAGTTCCGTTTTTGAAACGGTCTTGCCAGCGGCGTCCACAACAGTGAAATGCGCTTTTCGTGCGGGTTGGCTGCCCGGAGTCAATTTTTGTATGACGCAAGCGATTTTCTCCCCGTCCGGGTGAATAATTGCATCTCTGGTCAATTCATTCCGAACCACGAGTTTTTGTCGGATTTCCGGAAAACCGTCGACCCGGAGAATCCCCGTCAAATCATTCCACTTGCCTAAAATTCTAGTTTTTCCGATCACCGCGCCCAGCAATGGATTGTATTGCAGTTCCGCACGGCAACTTTTTGCCGCGCCCCCCGGCGGCGGTGGAAGTTTCTCTCTGGTTCGCCGCTCTGCTTCGGAGGCGGAGAGCAACCGGAACTTGCCGAACGGCATTGCCGCATATCCCCGGAAACGTTTGTGATGCCACGCCTGAACTTCCGGCGGGCGCCAGCGGAAAAGATTGGCGTAAATTTCGCAGCCTGCCACTGCTCGTGCGCCGAAAGAATTGAAGGGGATGCGAAACTCGACGGACCAGCTTTTTTCCCCGCGAGCCACGGATGCCTCAAACAGCGCTTTTTCCAGTGGCATTTCATTAAACAACCTTTGTTTGCTTCCGGCAGCGTTGGCGGTGAAGGTATAATAAAAATCGGCGCGAGCGGACTTGCCGCCCATGGCGCCTTCGTATCCGCCCATGTTGATATCTTGCTGTACGGAAACATTGCTGTCGCGCAATCCCAACACCACGCTGAATGTGTCATCCATGCGAAAGAGAAGATCATCCCAGGCGCGAGACTTCGCCTCCGGCAGCGCGCAGTCCGGTTCCATGCCGATCGCGGCGACGTAAAGCGCATCGGACGCATATTTAACTTTGAATTCCGTCGGCGGATTGCCGGGAATCCGATTATCCTGCCGGAACACCCGGCGGAGCGTCGCCGCATCTCGCCATTCTTCCGGTGTCACGGTACCGTCGAGTTTGACCGGCACGGAAAGCGGTGGAATTAAGGCAAGCGGTTCCTTCTCCTCAGCTTCGGCCAGAGATAGGAATAACGCACATAACAACACGGAGACGCATGGATGAACTCTCATAAAACAACGTCCTTTTTTTTAGATTATAGGCGCTTATGACTGTTGTGGTGCCTTGCCTGTCGTGGAGCGAAGTGTCAAACTTGGTTCGATTAAAATTTTCTTTCCGTCCAGCAAGCGGTGCTCCATCAGGTTGCGCAAGAGGAAAATCCCTTTCAGAAGCGCTTCCGGGGCATTCCAGGCGATGGAAGAAACCGCAGGGAAGGTCTGTTCGGCTTCCGTTTGGGAACTGCATGCCAGCAGGCTGAAATCCCGTGGAGCTCCGAATCCAGCTTCGCAAGCCGCATGCAAAATCCCGCGAGTGGCCCGTCCGTCCGAACAGATCAGTGCAGTGGGGCGTTCATTGCGTGCAAACAGTGTCCGCCCCCATTCGACGGCTTCACACAATGTTTCGGTGTCTTTATTAAGGTTCAAATGAACGATCCATTCCGGATTGCATTGCAGATTGAACTCTTGAATGGCACGGAAAACGCCGGACTCAATTTGCTGCTGCCGGCGATAATGGCATGGGCCGCCGATATAACCGATTTTTTTATGTCCTAATGCAATGAGGTATTGCATTGCTTTGTAAAAAGTCAGCGAAAAATCCGACATGACGTTGCAAACAGCCTCTTCTTCAAACGCAACGAAGGGAAATTGCGGATTTTCGGCCAGCCAATTCCGGAGCGACGGCTGAATCAATCCGCCGTAGAGAACGCCGCCGACCAGTCCGTTGGTCAACAGCGCCGGGATCTTCTCCGCATTGCTCGGATCGTGGTACTCAATCTGATAACGAATTTCCAGCGCCTCGGATTGACGGATGAAACCGGTAATCATCGGAATAAAATATCCGGAACCGAAAATTCGTTCTGGAATATCGGAGATGACCAGCCCGATGTCACTGCTTTTTTTCTGTTTCAGCAGTTGTGCTGCAAAATTCGGCTCATAATTCATGCGGGCCGCCACCTGTCGAACACGCTCTCGCATGCTCCGCGAAACCGTTCCTGTATTATTCAACGCCGCAGAAACCGCAGCAATCGAAACCCCGGCTTCGAGGGCGATGTCCTTTAACTTTACACCTTGAATAGCCATTTTGGAGACTCCTATAACGATTCATGAAACGTTCTATAAAATGTATTATACCTCATTTAACGTGTTTTGTCAAGAGCGTTTTCTAAAAAAAATAAACTTTGCAGGTGGGGGCGACTTGTAAAGGTAAACGCACCACATGAAAAAGCGGTATGTGCGTTAAATTTGACAAATATACCGTCTTAATCTCGAACGGAGCAAACTGCAACCGGATCGCTTCATCGGAATCCGAAAACAGCGAGGAAGAACGCTTCCATTCCAGCATGTCATATTCGGCTGCCTCTCCCCACAGTGAACTGTGGCGCAAACGGCAAGCTGTCGTAAAACTTTGACACGCGACGCTGGAGAGATTGATATTCGTGATTGGTCATCTTTGGTTCGTTTATAGAAGCGGAGGAAAATATCTGGTTCGCCGCTTGTTTGATTGAATTTTTCCGTCCGCCGCATTGAGCCGGAGGACGCCGCGGAAACGATTTGTTCCCTCGGCATCCTCCCTGGAACCGGTTTCTGTTTTACTTCGATGTTTTCGCCGGTCCTTTGCGAGGTTCGACCTTGATCCCGGCAATTTGGTTGGCTTGCGGCATTTTCGCATTGGAAATCAGAATGAACCGGACATACCGGCTTCCGGCGGGAAGCGCTTGCCGGTTTGTCATTTTCCAATGGGTGAAATCGCCTTCGTCAATTTTCTGGAACGTCAGGGGAACCGGAGAAAATTTCCCATCCATTCCCGCAGCTTCGAGGTCGAAGTAGCGTTCGGGTTCCCGATTGGAACATCCTTTCTTCAGGAAAACGTCGGCGCTGACTTCTCCGGCTTGAGGAAGACCGGCAAGTTCGATTGTGCCGGTACTGTGCCGCTTCGACTTCCTGCCGTAGTGATCAAACAAATGTTTTGCCAGATATAACCTGCGGGCGAATTTTTGACTGTTTTCGGACAGCGGCGAAAGATCCACCGCGACCGGGAGCGAGACACTGTGCGGGATCACCGTGCCGGTCAGGTCGTCAAACTGTTTCCGAGCCAGAAGATCATACGGATATTCCAGTTTGAAACGCGCCATCTTGCCCTGATGCAGGTCAAACAGACGCGCATTGGATTTTTTAATGTGTTCAATCATCTGCGTATATGGCCGGTCGGTGATGTCGACCAGGCCGAAGTTGCAGTTTTCGCCAATCGGCACGGCGGTCATCAGAATCGGGTCGTCATAGAACATGAAGAAACACAATCCGATAAAGAATGGATCGGAAGCGAGTTTCTCGGTAAAATGACGGTAGGCCAAGCCGCGGGAATTGGTATCCTTGACCGTGTTGAGATTGTTGTAGAGACGGAATCCGCGCCCTTCGCAAACATGGCTGAACTCCGAGACAATGACCGGCTTATCCCTTTTCTTTATTTGATTGAGCAGGTCGCCGAGCCAACGAGCGTCGATGTCGTATTCGTTGAACATCACCGCGTCAAGATGCGGCAACGCCGCGTAACCCCAGTCCATCGCGCCGTTGAAAGAGGCTCCGAACCACATCTTGTCCGGCGCATGTTTCCGGTAAAGCGCACGCACGGTTTTATGATACAGCGTGGACGCCTTGATGATAAACTGGCGGCAATCGTCGCGGGGAAGATCGACGACTTTCTTGTTTTTCATCATGGCTTCTTTGTTTTTGTCCGGCAACCCGAAGAGCTCCGCCGCTTTCTTTTCGCCGTGGCGCTCGATCAGGAAGTCAACCAGAGCCGCTTTGGCCGGAGAGTCCGCCGATGCCCCGGTGAGCGGCAACACGTCGCATCTTTCCCAGCCGTTCTCGTTTTCGCAGGAAAACGCGATCAGCATGGGATCGTTTTTGCAGCGCTTGGTCTGCTCAATGATGGACGCCTCCGCCCGCTTGGGAAAATCGGGTGCGAACACGTCGATCCGGCTGCGGGAGATCCGCCTGACCTCCAAAGTCCAGTCATCGATGTACGGCATGTCGACGGTGACGCCTTTGCACCATTTTCCGGTGGAGTTGAATCCCCAGGAAAGCAGGCGCTTCCGGGTCATGTTCAGAACTCTGTCGTGGAAATTTTCGCCGTATTTTCTCTTCAGGTTTGCCGTCAGGAAACTGACGTACAGCGGCACGTTTTTATTCGATCTTTCGATGTATGCTTCCGGAAATTTCTGACGATCCGGAAGCTCACTGATCTCCTTGCGCGGCTTGCCGCCGACTTCGGTAACCGGAGTCTGGTAGCCGAGGTCATCGTATTTGATGGTATCGCTGGAAATCATAAAAAACAGATGTCCGTCCGGGGTGACAAGATGCCATCTGCCGTTTATTTTTTGGGTGTAAAAACTGCCGGTGGCCGGATATTTTCCCGCGTCAAGCCGTCCGCCGAAACGGTCGAAGCGCGTCAAGTCAATCTTGACATGGCTTAATGCTTTTTCTTCCGTTTCCGCCTGTCGGCGCATCTCCTGCTCTTCGGTAATCTTGCCCGGCCAGTTTTCATTGGCCGCTTGCCCGAAGCGATCGACTGGCGACAGCCGGATCGGTGCGCCGAAGCTGCTGCAAACCGTGCAGATCAGACCGGCGGTAAAAACATACTGCAAATTCATAATGCTCTCCTTCTTGTCAAAGTGTCGTCTGTTCCGTATAATTCTTGCGGATGCCAAAGCGCACTTTCATGGGGCTGTTATACATCTCGCTGAATGTCTGAGCGCTGACATGTCCATCCAGAAAGCCGAGGTTTGCCCGATCGCTGTGCCCGAAATAGATCCCTGCGTTGTTTCTTGCGGCGGAAGGAACAAATTCGTATAACGGCGCACCGACGTACGGGACGCCGTTACAGGTGGTGGAGCCGGCGCCCTTGCCGTGAACGCAGTCGGCATGAAGCGCAAACGAGGAGAGGTTCCTGCCCCGGGTAATTTTGAGCGCCCAACTTGGCCCGGCGGCATGCAAAAATATGGAGCCGAACATCTCCCTCATCTCCGTCGCGCGCGCGGCGTCTTTTGATTCAACATTGGTATTGATTATGCCGTAGACTCCGCGATACTGCCTTTGGTCTTCATGCCAGTATGGCAGTGCGGGGCATCTCAACTGGGGCCAGGTGAGATATTTTTTGAGGGTCAGCAAGGCACTCCAAGTGGCCCAATCCTGCGGATACACATTATCCAGCTTGATTTTGAATGGATTCCAAGAGCCGATGATGAAATCGTTGTTGTCGTCGGCATACATGATCTCGGCTTTGGTCAGCTGGCCGATTAAGTTGACGCAGGAAATCGCTTTTGCTTTCTCTCTGGCTTGGTTCAACGCAGGAAGCAACATTCCTGCCAGAATCGCGATGATCGCGATTACGACAAGAAGTTCAATCAGTGTAAATCTGGATTTTTTTTCGTTACAATAATTCTTCATTTCTCCGCACCTCGTTTGGTTTGAGTTGAATCATTTTTGCATTTCGGAAATACCTTGCTTCTCTATGTCGTGTTCGTCGAAATATTGCTCCGGCGCTGGTCCTGTTGTATCGCGTTTGACCAATATCCCAGGCACGATTGTTTGCAGCGGAACCTTTTCTTTCTTCATTAACCCGACGATCACCTTGAGCGCCGCTACGCCCATTGCATCGGAATCCTGCCGGATTGTCGTCAGCCGGGGCGTCATCAGCGA
>JAQUYX010000136.1 GCA_028691615.1 Victivallaceae bacterium | reverse complement strand
TCCAACATAAACGGCAGGCAACACGGCCGGGGCGAATTTATACGCCGAGGCGGTGGAGGCGATCAGCGCGAGTTTCCGGTCTCCGGTTTGCTTCGCGTACTGCCGATAAACGTCGACCGCGACTGCCGTATGCGGATCGCATAAATAATGATCCTTCTCGAAAAGTTCCCCGATTGTGCGCCGCGTCGATTCTTCATCACAGAACCCGCCGAAAAACTCAGACTGAATTCTCTGACGAACTTCATCGGAAACCGCGTATTTTCCCGACGTGGACAGTTGCTTCATCCAATGGCTCACCATTGCGCCGTCTCCGCCGGAAACATGGAAAAGAAGGCGTTCCAGATTGGAAGAGATCAAAATGTCCATCGAGGGACTGCTGGTCGCGTAAAAAGCACGATTCCGGTCGTAAATGCCGCTCTTGAGGAAATCGGTCAGCACATTGTTGCGATTGGATGCGCATACGAATTTGTCCACCGGAACGCCCATTTGTTTGGCATAATATGCGGCGAGAATATTGCCGAAGTTTCCGGTCGGCACAACCACATTGAAGCGGTCCATGCGCTGAAGCTTACCGGTCTTGATTAGATCGCACCACGCGGACACATAGTAAACCACCTGCGGAACCAGACGCCCGAAATTAATCGAATTTGCCGACGAAAACGCCATATTGTGTTGCGCCAGAAGCGCACGCATGCGTTCGTCCGCGAAGATCGCCTTAACTCCGGTCTGCGCATCGTCGAAATTGCCTTTGATTCCCGCTACGGCGACATTGGCTCCGTCTTGCGTAATCATCTGCAATTTCTGCATGGCGCTCACCCCGTCGCAGGGATAAAAAACCACGATGCGCGTTCCCGGGACATCGGCAAATCCTTCCAACGCCGCTTTGCCCGTGTCCCCGGAGGTGGCCACCAGAATCACAATCTGTTTGCCTTTTTCCACTTTGTCCACCGCCACCGTCAGCAAACGGGGCAGCAGCTGAAGCGCCATATCTTTGAACGCACAGGTCGGACCGTGCCAGAGTTCGAGTAGACACATATTCTTTTCGACTTCCGCCAACGGAGCCGGTTCGTCGTGGTCGAAGTTCCCAGTATAAGCGCCTTCGACGCAACGGTCGATCTCCGCCACGGAATAATCCGTGAGGAAAAGACTCAGCAGATATTTCGCCCGCTCCTTATAGGACATCGGAATGAGTTTTGCCACTGCGTCGGCGGAAAGGACGGGAAATGACTCCGGCACATAAAGACCGCCGTCGCCGGCAATTCCTCTGGCAATCGCTTCCGCAGAAGTGACCATCTCCTGACTTCTGGTACTGATATAATGCATCATAAACAGATCCTCAATCCCTTTTTATGTTGTCTTCTACCCACGCGTCACTTGCCGGGAATCATCGACTTATCGCTGCGCCCACGCAAGAGCTGCGACGGATGATCCGCCAAGGAATTGGAAAGTTGTTCGACCACGCGCAAAGCGCTGTCGATACGTTCCAACGATTGCTCCAACCGGATGCGAAATTCCCGGGCCTCGTAACGAATGGCGTCGCTGTCGCTGCGCGTATCTTTGAGAAACGCTCCGGCCGTCGCCAAAAAGTTGCGCACTTCCACAGTCATGGTTTGCACCGCGCCGGAACTCATGAATTTATTGAGTTCACCGGTGCTGTAATGAAGATTGATCACCGTCGAATTTAACTTTTCGACGTTCTCATCGCTCATGAGTTTGCGAAGATTGCCCATGCAATGATCCATGCCTGTGGCGATGGAATTAGCCTTGGCCAACGTATCCTCCAATGCGCTCTTGGAGAGTACACGATCCATACTGTCCAGCGTCCGATCCAGCTTGACCGTAAGTTTGGTGAAGTCAATCTTGCTCATCTCCTCCAGCAACATACTGATATTCTGGATCGCATTGCTCACATGGGACTGGCTTGACGGGACAAATGTCACGTCGGGTGGCAATTTCCCCTTCAACATGTCCAGCGTAATGTCCGGTTTGCGATTCGCCCCCAGCTCCAGAAACGTTCCGCCCATAATTCCAGACGCGTTCACATAACAGACCAGCTTGCGCGCTTCCAGAAACTCGCTCGGATCGTATCCGAAAAGACGTTTGGAGTCCTTGCCCGTGCCCTCCGGCGTTTCAAATCGATCGATCGCCGAAGAATAGATGTCAAAATAGATGGCGATATATCCGTCGATACTTCGCACGGAGATTTTACGAACACGACCGACCGGAAGCCCCTTGTATTTGACTGGCGCCCCCACGCTCAGTCCGTCGACCGAGTCGGAGACCACCGTCACCGCATCGTCCGTCTGTTCAAAAAGTCCGCCGATGCCGACGGCAATAAAACTGGTCAACAAGAGCACGACGGACAAAATGGCGAATGCACCGATTTTCGTTCTGATTTCTTTGTTCATAAATTGGTTATCCCGGGGCTATATCATTTTTTCCAGTGAACTGAAACAGGCGGTCAGAAACGCATCGGAAATGACCACCAAAAAAATCGCCATGACCACCGCTCCGGTGGTCGCCCGACCTACCCCTTGCGCATCGCGATCGGCCGTGAAGCCTTTCATGCAGCCGACCAGGGCGACGATCAGTGCGAACACAAAACTTTTGATCAGCCCTTGCGTCAGATCCAGCGGCCGGATTACTTCGCAACTGCGGCTGAGGTATTCCGGAATGGAAATCGCCAGCTGCGAACAGACAATCGACATTCCGCCAAGCACGCCGGCGACATCGCAGAGAATGGTCAACCCCGGCATGACCAGCATCATGGCAACCAGCTTCGGCAGCAGCAGAAAGCGCCCGAAATCAAACCCCATGGTCTGCATCGCGTCCAGCTCTTCGCTGGCCTTCATCGTACCGATCTCGGCGGCAAATGCCGAACCGGAACGGCCCGCAAGCACCACCGCGGTAACCAATGGAGCCAACTCCGTCACAATGACCGTGCCAACCAAGTTGACCACATAACTCTCGACCCCGTAACGCCCCAGCTGAATGATCGCCTGAAACGCCAGAATCACGCCGATCAGGAACCCCAGCAGCGCGATAATCGGCATCGCGCCCGTCCCGCAGTCGGCCACATAAATGCCGATGCTGTTCCATTTGACCCGGTGCGGGGCGCGAAAACCCGCCCAAATACTTTCCAGAGCCATCCCCGTGTAAGTGCAGAATTGCCGCCCGGTTGCGATATGCGAGAGGACGGCATCGCCCGCCTGTTCACTCCATTGCGACAGTATCTTCGGCAATTTCATTTGGCATTCCGCATTTTCTTTTTGCCGCTGCCGGCATCCGCGGCGGAAGTTCGATCCATGTCGCGAACAATTCCCCCCAGACGGACGGCCAGCTTTTCGATGGCATTTCCTGCGGCAACGGCGATTTTTTCGCCATCCCCGGTGTCGATGGATTCTTCGGTGTAAAATGTGCCGGACACCCGCTCGATCGTATCGCAACGGAAGTCCTCAATCTGGTAATCGCAACGGAAACAAAATACTTTTCGCGACAGATCCGCGGAAAAAGTCGAAACCGCCCCGGAGATGAAAAAACCGCCCTTTGCGCTGCTGTCTTTGCCGGTCAGCGCTTCGCGGAGCAGTTTCGCGGTCAACTCGCCGGGAGGCAGCAGCCACTTGTGATACCCGTCCGCGCCGACTCGCACCGAATCCAGACGAAACTGAAAATTCTGTCCGCCTCCGGTGGCGTTGGCAAAACCGCCAATCCGCAGAAAAATAGATTTCGGCATGGACACCGTCTGGATCACCGGAAGGTAATAATTGGTATTTTTTTCCTCATGGAAAAAACATCCGCCAAGTAACATCGCGCCCGATATTACGGGAAGAAGAAGCAAAAAAGCCCGTTTCATTTTGTATCGTCCCCAGAAATCAATTTTCGCTACGAATTTTTCTTAATATATCCGCTGCGCAGGACTTTTGCAAGAAAGAGCGTTCGTTTTTTTGCTACTTCTCCGTTTTTGCGGTTCCATTTCCGCTTGGGACTGCGGATGCGGCGGCGGACGCAGGCGCTGCGACTGCGACCTTTTCTTTGGCCGCCGGCGGCGTGTTTTCAAACTCCCGGTGCAGATTGGTCAACCCGCCGTTGCGCCACAGAAACACCGCGGTGAACATGCCAAGCTGAAATGCGCCCCAGCCAATGAGGATCAGCAGAAAATTGCTGATGACCCGAATCGCGCCTGCCGAAATCACGCGGCTCAGATAGAAGCGGGTGACAGCCCACAGAACCAGGAGCGTCACCAGATCCACAGAACCAAGAAAAATCGCCTCGCGTCCGATCATCACCGACTGGAAAAAATTTGCAGAAATGGGACCGAGCACAAAATTCACAAAACTAAGCACCACCAGTCCCGGATACGCGGAACAAAGCAGAAACCAAAGGGAAAATCCCTGCACGTTGTCGCTGGAAAGATCGTAAGGCCTGTTGACCGAAACGAGGATCGAAAGCACCAGCACAATGAACATTCCGAGGCACAGTTTATCCCACCGCCGGATCGCCTTGCGCATTTCAAAGGGATTGGCCTGATTGTTTTTTTTCATTGCTTCACCTCTTCTTCGCGGGCGTGTCCCGCTTCACCAGAATATAAGTGACATACCCGGCCACCACCATCAGCATGGTCAGCGCCGAAAAAGAATGCGGCCACCAGATTTTTTCGGTCATCATGGTAAATTCCGACATCCCCCCCATTCCCACAATGATGCTCAAGGGCAGGAACACGATATTAATCATGGCCAGATACCGCATGATGATCGCCAGATTGTTGCTGACCACCGATACGCGCGCATCGGACATGCCCGTAAGAATCCCGGCGTAAATCCCGGCCAGATTGTCGCACTGTTTATTTTCGACAGTGATATCGTCAAGAAAATCCATCTCGTCTTCGTCGAACCCGAGCTTCTTGGCATCGGTTTTCAACTTCAGCATCAGCAGCTGATTGGCACTGGTGGCGCTTTCGTAGTAAGTCAAACTTTTGAGCAGCGTAAACATATTGACCAGCGCTTTGTTGGTCACGGAAAATTCAATCTGATTCTCAATTTCGTCGGAAATTGCGCGGATGATCCGCAAATGTTCCAGAAAATGATGGGTCGAATGATGCAAGAGCCGCAGCAGAATCCCTTGAATCGTGTTGCCGCGAATCGGCATCTTGCCATGTTCGAAGAGCGGGGCGGATTCGGACTGCAGCACAATGAGCATGTCCTTAAAAAGAAACGCGCCCACGGATGTAACCCGAAAATCCAGCGATTTCTCACTGTCGTAACTGCGCGGGCGCTTCATGATGACCGCGCAGTGGTTGCTTTCGTACTCAATACGGGAGATCTCATCCTCGTCGAGCGCAGAAGCGAATGTGTGTTCGTCGATTCCGTAGTTGTCGATGAGATAACGCTTCTCCGCTTCGGTCGGCGTGCTGTATACGCGAATCCGTCCTGGGGAGTCGGGCGGACACGCCACGACGCGTCCGTCGATAATTTCATAGCTGCTGAACATTTTTCAAGCCTCGTTCGTCTTGTTTTGTGTTTTCGCCGAAAAATCAGGAAAACGGCATGGCGTTGAGGCATTCCTTGTTCTGGGAGGGGAAGCGTCCGTTAGACTGGAGTCTTTTAATGAGAACGCATCCGCGCCGCCAGGAGATGTCCCGTCGCGCCATGCCGCCTACTTCGCGGCAGAGGACTTTCGTCGGAATTATGATTGGAGATATCCTCTTTCATAAAACTCCTGGGGTTGTGGTTGAAATGAACTGACTATAAAATACCCCTCTTCCGCGAAGATTACAACCCCGCGAAAGAGGGATTTTCTGTTTTTTTCCAAAATCCGATTGGTAAAAATCCGTCCGGCGACACCATAAAACGAATCAGCCAATCACATGCCAGGCCGGCGGATCATGAACCGTGACGCCCGGACAGAGGAAACTGGATGTGATTTCCGGATGCGCTTCGTCCGTATGCGAATAATTGTACCGGGCAAAACAAAAGCGCGCCCCGACCGGCGTCTCGCAATGCAGTTCCTTTAGATCGATCATGTGTTCTCCGAGCCAAAGATTTTTCTCCCGGAAAATGCGAGTGCGCACCTTGAGCTTGATATCCACAAGTTTTTGCTCAAAGGGAACTAGGCGGAAGTTGATATGACTTGCAATATGCAGTTGCAACCGAATCATTTCCGGGGTGGTATGCACCTCATAATAATCCTCGTGCCCCGAAGCCTGAAAGAAAAATTCAAACGCATCCCCCGTTTCCCAAGTGTGCGCATTGTCGCTTGTCGCACGATTGTAGATATCAGAGTCGCGGAACGCACCGTACGTATGAAGCATATTTCCGTCCAAGGTCAGCTTGGCCGCACCGCGCTCATGCGGATTCGCGCCGGAGCGATATCCACGGAGGTCGAGCACCTCGCCGAGATGGTAGACCGTCGGCGCCGGACGCAGATCCTCCGCATCCAGCCGGGCAATCAAATCATCGAACATTTTTCAGCACCTCTTCAAAACAGAGCAATGGAGTCCTTGCATACCCGACTCCGATCTGGCCGCCGGAAACGCGGGAGAGAATTCCCCCGTGCATTTTTGGCGTGATCTTATAATTTACCACCAATTCCGGAAGAATTCCAGCGGGCGCGGCACTTCCCGGCAGCGTTGGAATCTGAAATCTCCGGTTGCAGCCGATGGTGATCCGGGAAAGTTCCTCGCATTGCGCCATGCCGTCCCAAAGCGTTTCGCCGCGCACCGCCAGCAGCGCCGGAGCCGCCGCCGCCGCCATGCCGCCCAGTCCCCACGCCTCCACGTTGCTGGAATCCCCGAGCCACGGCGACGAATCCGCGTCGGTGTGCGCCGGATTAAAATAGTGCCCATGAAACGTCGGGGCCGGAGCGGTGTACCATTTTTCGCCCGTGCAACTAACCTTGATGCCGAAACGGTGTCCGTTGCCGCACATGGCGGTCACCAGCGTCGAGCGGGGAATATTCGCGGCTGTTTTGAGCGCCGCCACGGCGGAGGCGCAGCCGATGTGATGCACAAAGCGTTTAGACCGGTTGAGAAAATTCAGGAGTTTGAGTTTGTCCTCCGCGCTTGTCGCGGAGAGCAGGCTCACGCCTTCGAGGATCCGGGCGAGAAAAAGCTTGTCGGTCGCAGCTTGCCGCGTGTGTTCCTCGTCGCCCATAAGGAGGCCTTCCGCGAAGAGTTCGGCCACATTGACTCCTCCCGACGCCGCGAGTGTCGCGTCCAGAAGCGGGGCGTACTCGCCGGAGATTCTCCGCAGATTTTCCGCGATCCGGTCATTGAAAACACCCCAGCCGCCGAGTCCGCCGCCCTCTTCGCCTTCGATCGGCGGCGCCACCGCAACGACACCGGAGTGTTTTTCGCGGACGACCAGCACCGCCATCGAATAACTGGTAATGCCCGCTCCGGGCGCGCCGGAATTAAAATCATTGGCCGCGCGCGGGACAATCTCGCCCGCGCGGATCATCGCTTCCGCCTCTTCCTCGCTATGGGCAAGCCCCTCAAACAGCGCCGCCCCGACAATTCCTTTCCGGTGAGGGCCTTTCATATCGTCGAAATCAATTTCCGGTCCAGAGTGCAGGATCATATTTTTCTGCATATTGGCAACCACTTCGCCCGCCTTGCGGCAGCCAATCAGGATGGGTTCCGCGCCGACGAGTTTTTCCAAAGCGCTAAAATCTGCTTGATTCATAGGATGATCTCCTTGTATTAAATCATTGTTGATTTATATTATAACACAGGGGAGTAAAAAATGCAAATCAATTTTGAAGAAGTCAGCCCGAAGATCAAACTGCTCAAGACGCCGTTTGGGCCGGTCTGGAGCGGCGTTTATCTGGTGCGGGGGGAAGAAAATGTGCTGATTGATTCCGGCGCATCCGCGGAAGTCGTCGATCGCGTGATCGTGCCCGCGCTGGCGGCGGAAAAGCTTCGCGTGCGCGACATCGGGATTCTGCTCTGCACGCACACGCATGGCGACCATATCGGCGGCCACGCCAGACTCCGGGAGCTGGGCGTCGGGCGCATCGGGGTGTTTTCCGGCGGTCGGCAAAAGTTGCGCGATCCGCTTTTTTACAGCCGGCAAATCCGCGTGGCTTTTCCGTTGGACAGCCCCCCTGCCCCGGCCGTTCTCACGGGCGTGGAGGCAGATTTCACCATGAACGACCATGATTTGATCACGGGAAT
>JAQUYX010000135.1 GCA_028691615.1 Victivallaceae bacterium | reverse complement strand
TTTTGCAAAGGCATTATTCTCGGCACGGGAAGGACGCGATTCACAAAGGAGAAGACTCATGATTTCTTTTTCAATACTGTTGATCGGGGCGCTGCTGAGTGCAAATCAAGGAGGAGAAAATATGCCGTACGGACCTTTGACCGATGCCGAGAAGCAAGTGATCGAAGAAGCAAAGACCGACGCCCCCGGCACCGGCAAATACAACAATCTCTACGATACTGGCGTCTACACCTGCCGGAAATGCGGAGCCTTGCTTTACTCCTCCGACGACAAGTTCAATGCCCGCTGCGGCTGGCCGTCCTTCGATGACGCCCTTCCCGGCGCGGTCAAGCGCAAGATCGATCCCGACGGCGTCCGAATGGAAATCGTCTGCGCCAAGTGCAACGCGCATCTCGGACATGTCTTCACCGGAGAGATGCTGACCCAGCGCAATACGCGACACTGCGTCAACTCCACTTCGATGGTCTTTGAAGGTCAGAGCGATTCGCCGCGCGTCCGCCGCGCCGTCTTTGCCGGCGGCTGTTTCTGGGGCGTCGAAGCTTTGATGAAACAGGAGAAAGGCGTGCTGCGGGTTCTCAGCGGCTACACCGGCGGCCGAACCAAATATCCCACCTACAACGAAGTCTCCACCGGCTTGACCGGTCATGCCGAAGCGGTGGAAGTTTTTTATGATCCCCGGGAAACCGATTTCGAAAAGCTCTGCCGCGCATTTCTGGAAATCCACGACCCGACGCAACTGAATCGGCAAGGCCCGGATCACGGAATGCAATACCGTTCCGGCATCTTCTATTTCGACCGGGCGCAGCGGGACACCGCCCAAAAACTCCTCGACCAGCTGCGCGCGCGCGGCTATGCGGTGCAAACCAAACTGACCCCATTCCATCGATTCTACACCGCGGAACCCTATCACCTCAACCACTATGAGCGCAACGGCGGCGCATCCCCCTGCCACCGCCGGGTCAATCGCTTCGGACTCTGATTGACCAAGAATCCCCCCATCTCTCTCTTCGACCAATCCGGGGACAAAAAAAATCGGAAGCAGCGAAACCGCCGCTTCCGATTTTCTTATGCTCGGAAAACAATCCCAATTACTTGAGATCGAGTCCTGCAAACACTTCGCCCATGTCGACCATGTCGTCGCCGGGTTTCAGCGCTGCGCTGTATTCCGCCTGAGCCGCCTTCATATCGGCTTCGGTGAAGTTGTCGTCGAGCGCCTTGATCGAAAGACCGATCCGGCGTTCTTCGCTGTCAACCTTGATGACCCGCGCTTCGACTTCGCTGCCGACAGAGAGAACGTCCTTGACCTTCTCAACGCGGTCATGACTGATCTGCGAAATGTGGATGAGTCCGTCGATCTTGTTGGAAAGCTCAACGAACGCGCCAAACGCCGCGATCTTCGAAACTTTGCCCTTGACCACATCGCCAACCTTGTACAGATTGTCAATGTTGGCCCACGGATCGGTCTCGGCCTGCTTGAGTCCGAGAGAAATGCGCTGATGCTCCGGATTGATGTCGAGAATCACAGCATCGACCTCATCGCCGGGCTTGAGCACTTCGTTCGGATTGTTGATCTTGCGCGTCCAGGACATGTCGGACACATGAATCATACCGTCGATGTCGTTCTCAATCTCGACGAACGCACCGTAGCTGGTCATATTGCGCACTTTGCCGGTGATACGGCTGCCCACCGGATACTTCTGAGCCAGAAGTTCCCACGGATTCTGATCCTTCTGACGCAAGCTCAGAGAAATCTTGTGCTTGTCGCTGTCAATGTCGAGCACCACAGCTTCCACAGCATCGCCGACGGCGAGCACATCGCAGGCCTTGGTGACACGCTTGGTCCAGGACATCTCGGAGACGTGAATGAGTCCCTCAACTCCGGGCTCGATCTCAACAAAGGCACCGTAAGGAACAATGCTGACGACTTTGCCGTTGATATGGCTGCCCACCGGATACTTGGCGGTGACGCTGTCCCAGGGATTGCTGGTCTTCTGCTTGTATCCCAGAGAAACGCGCTCCTTCTCATAGTCGATGTCCAGAATGCAGACTTCGACATCCTGTCCGATGGAGAGCATCTCGCTCGGATGGCTCAGACGGCCCCAAGACATATCCGTAATGTGCAGCAGTCCGTCGACGCCGCCCAAATCGATGAACGCACCGAAATCGGTGATGTTCTTGACCACGCCCTTGCGCAGCTCGCCGACCTTCATCTCGCGCAGCAGCGCCGAACGGCGGTCGCGCAGGGACTCTTCGAGCAGCTCGCGGCGGGAAACCACGATATTGCGGCGATCGAGATTGATCTTGATGATCTTGACCTCGAATTCCTTGCCGATATAGTCATCCATGTTGCGCACGGGGCCCACATCGATCTGGCTGCCGGGCAGGAAAGCCGGGAAACCTTCGACATCGACCATGATACCGCCTTTAACGCGGTGGCGCATATACCCCTTGACCACGGAACCTTCGCCGAACTCGGTGGTGATCCGCTGCCACGCCTTGATCGACTCGGCCTTTTCCAGACTGATCGAGGGCATGTTGTGATCGTTCTCAATCTCCTCAAGGTAGACCTCGATCGGATCGCCGACTTTGACGGCATCGTAATTGACGAATTCCGACGAAGGAACGAATCCTTCCGACTTGTAACCGATGTCCACAAGAGCACCGTCGTCGCGTTTTGCAGCGATCTTGCCGGGGACAATCTTGCCCTTGGTGAAATCCTGGCTGGTCGTTTTGGTCTGGAGCAGCTCTTCCATACTGGAAGGCATGCCGGAGAGGTCGACGAAGCTTTCGCCGACCGGGGTGATGGTTTTTTCTGACATGTTTGTTTCGTTTGGTTGGTTTGTTAACTTCTTTTTTGCCACCGGCCGCTGTCAGGAGAGGCCGATCCGATGAATGGATAAGATACTGCAGAATCAGACTTTTACAAGCCTTTTTTGAATTTTTTGGCGTTTTTTTGCGGAATCAAGGGAGAAGACGGCACTGACGAAAGTCCCGTCGGATTCCCGCCGCGAAGAAAATGGGACAATCCAGCTTGCCCGCTCCCAAAAAAGAAGCGGAGGACTGTTCGCCCCCCGCTTCTCGCAATCTTTATGCTTGGCTATGCGCTTATTTCTTCAAAAGCGACTCCAGATAAGCCGTATAAGCAACCGCTCCGCCGGGGCGGTATCCGGTGCGTCCGAGCTCTTTCCCGTTTGCGTCCGTCAGGACAACCGTCGGGTAGGAATCAATCCCGTAACGCTCGGCAAGCGCGGCATTCTCAATTCGTTCCGCCTCCTCCTGCGCCCGGTACTCCGGAAAATCCGCGATCAGAAATTCCACATGGGCATCCGCCCACGTCTTGAATTCCGCGCGGGACAAGACTTCCGCGTCCAGTTTCATGCACCAGGAGCACCAATCCGAACCGCTGAACACGATCATGACCGGACGGTCATTGATCTTCGAGCGCGCCTGCGCCAACTCAAATTTTGTCATAAAAAAATCCTTTCCGTTGTCTGACCTCCACCGTGTCGTCCGCGAGAATAGTATAGCACGACTTTCGAAAAAATCTCCGCAAAACCACGAAGGGACAGGTTTTTTTTAGTCTCCTGTGCCATCTTGACCGCATGGGACAACCCCCTCCCCGCTCAACCGGACGGACGGGCAGCCGAACTTATTCCGCTTCCAACTCGACCAGCAGCGACGCACCGTCGCGCTGCTCAAGCTTTTCCAGCGGATATCCGCAGTTCATCAGCGTGTCCCCGTAGAACGAATGACCGTCCCCGGTGCGATACCGCAGTTCCGGCACAAGTCCCGCCAGTTTTATGCACAAATTCGGTCCGCAGGGCACCGCCTGACGGCGAACAATCACCATCATCGCGCGGCGCTTGGCTTTGCCGACAAACAACATTCCCTCGACCGGATTGGTTTTCCAGCAGGGCGTCAACCGGTAAAGATCCCCTTCGACCACCAGATCATGACTGCGGTGATACGTGGCAATCTGTTCGCGGATCAGCATGCGATCCTCTTCCGAGAGCTTGGTCGGGTCCAGTTCATATCCGAACGTGCCGCACTGGGCGACATAACCGCGTGTGGTAAATGGCGTCACCCGCCCCGTCTGATGGTTGGGGCATACCGACACATGCGCCCCCATGGTCGAAGCCGGATAGAAACAACTCGTTCCCGCCTGAATGGAGAGCCGCTCAATCGCATCCGAATCGTCCGAACACCAGATCTGCGGGGTATAATAGAGCATCCCCAGATCAAACCGTCCGCCGCCGCCGGAGCACCCCTCGATAAGCAAATGCGGGAAGGCCTGAATCAACCGGGCCAGCACCCGATACACATTTTTGATATACCGGTGCGCGACCTCGCCCTGCCGTTCCGGGGGCAGCGCGGCACTGAAAACCTCGGTCATATTGCGATTCATGTCCCACTTGACATATTCGACATTGACCGTAGAGAGAATCTTGCAGATGGCCTCGTAAATGTAATCGGCCACTTCGTCGCGGGAGAAGTCCAAGATATACTGGGTGCGTCCGATCATCTTCTGACGCCCCGGCGTATGCAGCGTCCATTCCGGATGCGCGCGATAGAGATCGCTGTCCGGCGAAACCATCTCCGGCTCAAACCACAGTCCGAATTTCAGCTTCATGCGATTGAGGTCGGAGACCAGCGTCTCAAAATTGCCGAGTTTCTCCTGATTGACCACCCAGTCGCCGAGGGAACAGTTGTCGGTGTCGCGCTTGCCGAACCAGCCGTCGTCGAGCACCAGCATTTCGATGCCCAGTTCCGACGACATCTTGCCGATTTCGCGCAGCTTGTCCGCGTTGAAATCGAAGTAGGTCGCCTCCCAGTTGTTGATGAGGATGGGGCGAATCTGCCGGCTCCAATACGCATTGAGAATGTGATTGCGCACAAAGTCATGGAAATTGCGGCTCAAGCCATTGAGTCCTTCCGCAGAATATCCCAGCACGGCTTCCGGCGTGTAAAAATCTTCTCCGGGCTCCAGATGCCAGCAGAAACTTCCCGGATCGATTCCCAGTGTGATCCGGGGCGTGTCGTATTGCCCAAGCTCCGCTTCGATCGCAAAATTTCCGCTGTAAACCAGCGCAAACCCATAAACATCCCCAAACATTTCCGTGGCGTCGTGCGCCATCAGCGCGACACAGGGATTGCTCGCATGACTGGATGCGCCCCGGCAACTGCGGATGGAACGCACCCCGTGTCCGAGCGGAAGCCGTTCTGCATGGCGCTCGCGCGCCCAACTGCCGTGAAAAGAGAGCAAATCGTAATCGCCCACGGGGAAATCGATCTGGGCGGACATCATGCGTTCCAGCCGAACCGGGCCGTCGGAGATATTGATGATCCGCACGGCGCGCGTGATAACATCCTCATCGTCGAACACGCTGTAATAAAGGATATAACGCGCCTTGGCGCAACTGTCCTCAAGTTCCAGTTCCAAGGTTTCCGCCTCGGATTGAGCGGCATGCGCCGCGGGGAGCCCGGGAATGGCATATTTGCCTTTTTTCATCCGGTGAGTGGTGTAAAACGCATCCGAGGCGCTGTCTCCGTTTTCCCCGACGACCCGGACGCCGGTCACACGAAAGTCGCCGGAATTGTCGCCGGAAAACTCCAACGCAAGAACCTCGTTGGAATCACGGCTCTTGCCTTTCTCCGGGTGGGGAGAAAAAGCGGGCCGGTCGGCGGAGAAATCCATTGCGAGCAGTTCCGCATTGTCGGAGACATGCCGCCCGTAATAGAGGTGCACCGGCACATTCATCGCGTTGATATAAAAAGCATAGGTTGTGTGTGTCGTGGAAAGGACAAACAAACGTTTGGAGGCGAAATACTCAATTCCCATCTTGGCTCATGACCTCTTTCGTTGGAAACGCGATTAGTTGGAAGCGCGCGAAATGGCGACCCGTCCGGAGCGCGAAGTGTCCAGAATCCCGAATTCCTCAAGCATATTGAGGAAATTATCGATTCGCGTGGAGCGTCCGGACAGTTCGATTCCGATGGCGGTTTTGCTGACGGTGACGATTTTGCCGCCGAAGATTTCGACCAGTTGAATAATCTGGGACTTTTTTTCCGCGGATTCCGCATTGACTTTGACCAGCAGCAGTTCGCGTTCGACAAACTCTTCGTCGGTCAAATCGATCACATCGATCACGTTGACCAGTTTGCGCAGCTGCTTGTCGATCTGTTCGAGAATATTTTCGTCGCCGGTGGTGACGATGGTCATCTTGGAAATCTCCGGATCATGCGTGGCATTGACCGTAAGACTGGAGATATTGTACCCGCGTCCGCTGAAGAGCCCTGCGACTCTGGCCAACACTCCGAACCGGTTTTCCACCAGCACGGAAATTGTGTGCGTATCCATCTTTTTCATTTTTCCGCTCCTTGAAGTGCACGATAAAAAAAGCTATCATGAGGGTAATATACTCTCGCCGAGCATTTTTGCAAGGCCTTTTTCGAGCCGCCGGAAGACGCGGCGCGACTTTGGGCGAGCACCGTCCCAAGACGATGCTGCAAAAAGTCCCGTCGATGGTTTTTGGATGGATCGGGAAAGGAATGCAATGGAGGATTTGAGCGTCGCTACTCGGAGAGTAACGACCGAAAAGTCACCGTGGCAGGCCTTTTTCGAGCCGCCGGAAGACACGGCGCGACTTTTTGCAACACCGTCCAAACCAGATTGACAAAATGCACACGACAGTGTATTTTATAGGGAAAGAAAAAATCAAAGAATCTTATCGCGGTTTCCAACCACGGTACGAACAACCGGGAGGCATGATGCGCTGTCCGAAATGCGGAGATGAGAACGACAAGGTCATTGACTCGCGCGCCGTTCGCGGCGGTCTCGGCGTCCGCCGCAGACGCGAATGTTTGTCCTGCAGTTATCGTTTCACAACATACGAAGGAATCATTCCGGAAGAACTCAAGGTGGTCAAACGCAACAGCGTCCGGGAAGAGTTCGACAAGGAGAAACTGCGCAGAGGCATCCGAAACGCATGCTACAAGCGCCCCGTTCGCGACGACGAGATCGACCGGGTCGTCGACTCTCTCTGCCTCGGACTCCAGAATGATTTTGAAAAAGAGGTGGAAAGCAGGGAAATCGGCAATCGCGTCATGGGCGAACTGAAAAAACTCGATCAGGTGGCGTATGTCCGTTTCGCCTCGGTCTATCGGAAATTTAAAGATGTCGAAGAGTTCATCGAAGAGATCAGGGCGCTGAAGTGATCAAAGTTGCCGAACCAACGCTTTTTGTGCTGGATCGCAGCGGCGATCAGGTCGTTTTCTCCATCGACGAACTGGAGAATCGGCTCCGGCTCTGCCTGAACAACAGCGCGGAGAGCGCCAATCTCGCATTGGCCGAGGACATCGCCGTGGCCATGGAATATTCCCTGACCGAGGCGGCCGCCGTCAACCGTTATTTCAGTGAAGTGGAGTTGGATGAAGCGGTCGTACGCATTCTGGTAAACGCCCGGTGCCCGGAAAGCGCCAAGCGCTACCAGAATGAATTCCTTCCCGAATATGCCAATAAGGTGTCCGCCGATTTCATCACCCTGAGCGCCATCGCCGACTCCATCGGAATTTCCGACCGGGAGCCGTGCCGACGGGCCGCCGAAGCATTGGACAAGCTGAAAATCACCGAGGCGGGACGCCCGCTTTTGATGGAGCTGCTGCGTTATTTCCGCGACGAATGCCCGTCGTCCCCGGCCAACTCGGTTCACATGACGCTGCCGGTGACGGCAGACGCGGTGCGTGGCGATTTGCTGATTTCCCGCGCGGATCTTCTTGCGCTGCTCCCGGAACCGGAACGCGCATTTTTCACCCGCGGAATTCTGGAAGTCCGGGATGTCAGACGCCTCTTTCCCCGGCTTCATATTGCGGCGAATCTTTGCACGCTTGCGGCGTTTTACCGGATCGAAAGACCGGCATTGGAGATGGCGCTCGCACCGGCGCTGGGACGTCTGGGGGATGTGCTGGCCACCGCGACCGCGATCTGGAGCGCGGAAGCGCGAAAACGCAAACCGGGGTGCGCCAACGCCCTCCCCGTCTATCTTTCCTCCCGGGAAACGGGACGATTTATGCGGGAAGTCATATCCGCCGCATGGCCGGAGTCGATTGCTTCCGCCCGGGAAATCTGGAAAACCGTATTTGACGCCGCGTCTTTTGTCCCCCGCAAGCTGATTCTTCCGGTCGACGAAGAGTAACGAGGGCGCATTCTTCCGACAGAAAATTTTTCGATCTTTTTTGGTTG
>JAQUYX010000134.1 GCA_028691615.1 Victivallaceae bacterium | reverse complement strand
GCTACGGAGGGGTCGTAACAATCCTTGTCGCAAATCAGCGCAAGTTTGGCCTCTTCGAGCAGGAAGGAGCTGTCGAGCTCTCCCGGGGCCGTGGCACAATCGCCCTTGCCGGATAATTCCCGCGCCAGCGCCTCCGCCTCGGGAGCGGTCTCCAGATTGGAATAACAGAAAACCATCTGCATGCGCCGCGCGGCGATGGCTTTGAGTTGTGCGCTTAACGTGTCGCGAAAGAGCGCCGACTCCCTTCCTTCGGCGCGCACGGTGCTGAAAAGCGGAGCAATACCGCCGTCCGGCAGCCCCGGAAGGGAATCCCCGGAGAGGAGAAAGAGTCTCTCTTCGCGATGAAGCGTCTGCATGGCCCGTTCAAACCGTTCGAAACGGTCCGGTTCCACGGCGCGGCGGACGGTTTCGCGGACGATTTCCGGCCAGAGCACCACGACGGGGGCCTCTTTGGGCAGATAGGCGAAGAAATCCGAATTGGCGCATTGTTCCGCCTCCTCGGAGCGCTGGAGCGCGCGTCCGACCAGTTCATAGGAATCGAGATCGTCTTTGGACCGCTGAGTCGCCGGATCGAATTTCCGAAGGGATTCGATTCTGTCCCCCCAGAATTCGACGCGGCAGGGAAAATCGCAAAGGGGGCTGAAGAGGTCGATGATGCCGCCGCGCCGGGCGAAGTCGCCGGGGGAGACGCATTCAATCTCGTCGTCATAGTCAAGTTTGACCAGAAATTCGAGAAGAGCGCGAAAAGCGATGCGGTCTCCAACCCGGAGGGTGAGGCGGTTTTCGCGGCGGACGCCGGGGGCGACCGCGGGGGCGACGCTGCCGGCACCCGAGGTGACGATCAAACCGAAATTGCCGTCCGCGGCGCGTTCGAGCGCGGCGGCGCGGCGCTGTTCTTCGTCGACGAGGAGGAGTTTGCCGCGTCGAGTTTCAGGCAGGAGAAGCAAATCGGCGGACTCGCCTGCGAGGTCGGCGAGCGCGTGGATCTGACGGACGATCTTTTCCGCGTCCGGGAGGGATGGGACGATGGCGGCGCATGCGGTGGCCCGGGAGAGGGCAAAGCGCAGCAGCAGCGCGGGAGCGGTTGCCTCATCGCAGTTGCCGGTGACCGTTCCGGGAAGGGGGCGGCGGAGCCAGGATGAAAACTTTTTTTGCCATAATTTTTGGGATTCGACTTGCATTTTTCTCGATATGGAGTATACTTAATATTTTGTTGAATAGTATATTTTTCGAAGGTTTTTTCCGGGTTTTTTTTATTTCGTCTGATATTATATCTCCGGATGCGCGTTTTTTACAGTGCAAACGACGGGAAATGCGGATTTTTCTTTCCGCGGGAGTTGGGAATTGGTAAAAATAACAGCGAAGAAGAGCGCGGTGGTTCCTGACGGCGTGGATGATGATCTGGCCGAGGAGATGGCCGCGGTTGCGAAGGCGGCGGTCGAAGAGGACGCGCTTTCGGATCTTCCGGATGCCGCTTCTTCCGGAACGGGAAGCGCGCTGCGGCCGCCGAAGGTGCGCCGCAAAACCGGCACGGCGGCAAACTCCAAGCCATTGACCAAAAGCGAAAAGGATTCCGCACGCAAAGCCGCGCAGGACGCCAAGGCCAGCATCGTGTCCAAAAACGACACGATGAAGGTTTACATGGGCGAAATTGCGCAGATTTCCCTGGTCTCCAAGCAGGAGGAGTCGGATCTGGCCAAAGCGATTCACGGCAACGACTTCGAACAGCACGAAGAGGCCCGCAGCATTCTCATCAAGGCGAATTTGCGTCTGGTGGTCAAGATTGCGCATGATTTCAAGGGGCTCGGGCTGCCGCTGCTGGATTTGATTTCCGAAGGGAATATCGGTCTGATGCGGGCGGTGGAGAAGTTCGATCCGGCCAAGGGCGCAAAGTTCTCCAGCTATGCCGCATGGTGGATCAAGCAGTCCATGCGCCGCGCATTGGCCAATCAGAGCCGGACAATCCGCATTCCGGTGCAGTCCGCCGGCAAGATCAACAAGATCAAATCCGTGCGCATGAAGCTGGCTGAGGAGCTTGGACGGGAGCCGAGCGACGCGGAGATTGCCGAGCATTTGGATTTCAGTGAACGCACCGTGGCCGGGTTGCGGCTGGCGGAATTGCGTACTTTCTCGTTGCATGATCCGATTCAGCAGGGGGAAGAGGGCGAATTTCAGGACATTATTCCGGACCGTCAGGCGATGACGCCGGATCAGATTCTCGGAGACGTCGAGTCGGTTTACCGGCTGATGGATTTGCTGGACAAACTCGAAGACCGGGAGCGCAAGATTCTGGAAATGCGTTTTGGTCTGGGCGGGCATCGTCCTTTGACGTTGGAAGAGGTCAGTCAGCGCATCGGGCGGACGCGTGAGCGCGTCCGTCAGATTCAGAATCAGGCGCTGGGCAAGTTGAAAACGCTGCTGGCCGACGAGGCCGGTTTTGTAAACGATTAACACGAAAAACATTGCGGAGGGGGGTGAATAGATCATGGATACCGAAGTCAGACTGAAAAAAGGCGAACCGATTGAGCGCGCACTGCGCCGGCTCAAGAAGAAGCTTGATAAGGAAGGCACCCTCAAAGAGTTGCGCAATCGCAGACACTATGAGAAGCCCAGCGAGATCAAGCGTCGCGAGGCGAAAATGCACAATCGCGGCTGATGATCCTGTCGGATCGGAAAAGGCGGGGAGAAAGAGATTTCTTTCCGCTTTTTTCATGTTCGGGTGCTTCGCATGATTTTCGCGCGAAAGCAAAAAAGTCCTTCGAACGGGGAAACTAAGGTCGCCCTTCACTCCGGGAATGAAAGGGGCGATTGCGGTTGAAAAAAAATGCTTGTCAACGGCATCAAAAAAATATTACTGATCTTCCATGTTCTGCTCCTCGCCGTAGCAGGAGAACTCGCCGTCGTCGGCATCCTGTATTCGAAGATGCCGCAGATTGCAGGTGCAGACCGGTCGCTGCTGCTCTTCCAACTGGCCGGAGTGCTCGCCTGCGGATATTTTGCGGGACGGGAGGCGGGGCGCTGGAATCGCTGGCGGGAGATCTTTCATGCCGGGACATTGCTGGTGCTCGCCGGATGCTTCTTTGGGCGGTGGCAGATTGGCAACTTGGGGAATCTGCTGATTCTGGGCGTATCAGGATTTGGCGCAGGCGTGCTTCTGAGCCAGGAGGATTCCCGAGGGAAACTCGCGGAAAAAACACTCTTCTTCGCCGCGATCCTCCTGTTTGCGGGCGGACAGTTGTTCGTCAATTGGCTGCCGCAGCAGCGAATCGGTAATTTGCCGGAATATCAGGAACGATTGATCGCCCGGCTGCAGCTGCCTTCGCAGGAAAATGTCCGGGTGCTGGCGGTCGGCGTGCCGTCGCCGGAATTGCTGCAGGCCTTGCTGGAGCTACCGGGAACCGGAAGCAAAACTTTGCTGTATCCCGGCGGACGGTTTCCGGCAGAGCTTCGGAAAATCTTTCAGACGTTTGAGATTGCCGGAGCGTCGCTTCCGGCGAAACTGCCCGGACAGGCATTCGATTTGATTATATTGGGCGAACTTTCCGCATCCGGGGATGCGGCGGTGCGGAACCTGGTCAAGGAACTCCTTCGGAACCGGGCGCCGGACGGCGTGATGATTTTGCCCCTTGAACTGGGGTTCGCCGCCGCCGCGCTCGAAGGCAAAGAGCATTCGCTGCGGCTGCGCGGGGGCAAAGGAGGAGTGCTTCTCTCCCGGCGGAACGATCTTTCGGTCGCCCCGGAGGAGCTGGAACAGCGTTTTCGCAAACTCTGCGGAGATTCCATGCACAACAGCATCTATCCGGAGGGCTGTTTTGCAGAACTCTGCCGGATTGATGCGGAACTGACGCCGCCCATGCCGGCGGAGGATCGTCCGGCGGATTTCTGGGGACGAAGCTCCCGAAGCACATGGGAATGGTATCTTCTGCTCCTTCCCGCAGGACTGGCGCTGCTGCAACTGCGGCTGCGCACTTGGAATGCGAGATTGGCGGTACTGGAATCGGACTACGCCTGTTCGCTGCTGCTTCTGTTGGCAATTTCATGGCTGGATCGCGGGATGCTCACGCAGCGATTGTTTGCGCCGGCGCTGCTCTGGCTGCTGCTGATCAAGCCAAACTGGAGCGGATTCTTCTTTGCGTTCTGCATTGCGGCGGGCGTATGGGCGGCAAACGAGCTGACGTGGACGTCAGCCTTGGTTTTTCTGCTGGCGGTGGGGTTTGCCATGGCAAACCGGACCCGCCGGTACGAGCGAACGGTGCCGGAGCCGGGGCGTTGGCATGATCTGGCTGTGGTGCTGGCCGCGACGCTGCCAGTCTTGGGGGTCGGCATGTGCGGCGGCGGCTGGCTGCTGGGGATCGGTGCTGCGGAATTGATTCTTATGGCGCTGCTCTTCGGGTGACGACACATTTCTTTGGTGCGAAAATGTGCGTCTCCGGCTTGATTTTCCGCGGGAATACGGTATAATATCAAAAAGGCTTCAAACCCAAAAGAAGGAAACAAAATCATGGACGATCTCAATCAGAAAATTCTTAATCGGCTGGAAGAACTGCGGGTACATTTGCAGGCGGACGGCGGCGATCTGGAAGTAATCGGAATTCAGGGCAAGGTTGTACAGGTGAAATTGCGCGGCGCTTGCGGCGGCTGCCCCCACGCGGCGATGACCCTCAAAAACGGCATTGAACACATTCTTCGCGAAGAACTTGATCCGGAAATCGTGATCGAGCGCGTCCTGTAACAAAATGGATTCCGATCTGCAGGAGCGGGCTTCCTCCCCGGAGCCCTTGCTTTTTTCGCCGCAGACGCGCGTGTATTCCTCCGACGAAGGTCGTTCGTTCGAAGCGGTCAAAGCGGTTCGCATCGTGCTCGTCTTTGTGGTGGTGCTGCTGGTTTTCGGACTGACGATGCTCTACTCGACCAGTTACGGCGTCGCCGGGAGCAAGTACTTTCGCAATCAGTTGATTTGGGCGGCGCTTGGAATCGGGTGCGGAACGGGAGCGTTTCTGATCGGCTACCGGCATTTGGTCAACGCGGCCTCGGAGCTGATGATCGGAACGTTTCTGCTGCTGCTGATGACACTGTTTTTTCCGGCGATCAACGGAGCGCACCGGTGGATTCGCATTCCGCTGCCGGGACTCTCGGCGCTGAGCCTCCAGCCTTCGGAACTGGCGAAGGTGGTGCTGGTGCTTTTCACGGCAAAATACTGCTCCGCAAATTTCCGGACGTTCATGCTGTTCCGTTCCCCGAACGGACTGATCCGGTTCGGATTTCTGATTCTTCCGGTCATCGGCGCAATTCTGGTCGGCGGCGATCTCGGAACGACAACGCTTTGCTGCCTGACCATCTTCGCAATGCTGCTGGCGGGGGGGCTTTATCTGCGCTATTTGTTGATGTTTCTGCCGGTGATCCCGATCGGAATTTTGCTGATTCTGCGGTTCAATGCGGAGCGGGCAAGCCGGATTACGTCCTTTCTGGACCCGGAACTGGTCAGCGGGGAAGAGGGATACCAGCTTTGGACCTCGCTTCTGGCGCTCGGATCGGGAGCATGGACGGGAATCGGCTTTATGAGCAGCCGGATGAAGGCGCATTATCTGCCCGAGGCGCATACGGACTTCATTATGGCGATCGTCGGAGAGGAGTTGGGGCTGGTCGGACTCTTGTTTGTGCTGGTCTGCTATGGCATTTTCGCGTACTATACAATGAAAATCGCGATTTCCGCCTCTTCGCGGGTGGGCATGTTGACGGCCTTCGGGCTGGGGACCTTTATCTCCTTGCAGGCGATCATCAATCTGGCGGCAATGTCCGGGGCGATGCCGACCAAGGGAATGCCGGCGCCGTTTGTCAGCTACGGCGGGACGAATTTGCTGGTCTGTCTGACGGCGGTAGGCATTCTTCTGTCGATCGCCGCGGATGCGGAAAATCAGGATTACAATTTACGGTTCCTGCAATTTTGCCGGAGAGTCGGAGATAAACTGACAGGCCGCAATCAAAAGAAAGAGGTGGGAGTATGAAGTCAACGAAGGTGCGAATGCTGTTGGTTGTCGCGGGATTGATGCTGTTCGGCTGCGGATGCGGCGACGGCAATACTTCTTCCGAATCGCAGGCAAAAGAAAATGCCGGAACCACAATCGGTTCGCTGCCGCGCCGGCAAAAAGAGAAAATTCAGGCGATCTCCGCCGAACAGCAGAAGAAATTAAACGACGCGCTTCAACAGTAAGATAATGCGCCATCCGGAAGAAACACGACAAGTTTCACCCGTTTTGATCCGCCCCAAAAGAACAGCGCGAATTTTTGAGCGGAACCGTCCGGGAACATCCGTCCCGGACGGTCGCAAGAATCCATGACTGGAGTTACTTGACCCGACCGGTATAAGCATTGGCATTGGAATTGTCAATGACATACTGGAAGAATTTCTTCTCCGCCGCAGCGCGCGCTTTGTCCCAGGGACGCGGTTTCCCGCAAAGTTGCACCGCCCAGAGTTTCAACTCCTTGCGATGCCAGTTGACCGTGCAGTTGGTTCCCCATGCGCCGCCATGACCGAACCAGGCGTCTTCCTTGTCCTCTTCCGGCGCGCCAAGCCCCAGAGAGTAGCCGCCCATGCCCTTCGGACGAGTGGATTTGGCAAGCAGGTTCTTGACCGTTTCCGCCTTCAGAATCTGTTTGCCGTTTTCGCCGGTTCCAAGATTCATCAGCATCTTATAGAACTTGAGCTGATCGTTCGCGGTCGTCCAAAGACCGGCACCGGCGGAGGGGAAAACGTACGCCCCGTTGTAGGGACGCTGCTGCATATTGTTCTGCACCAAGTATTTCGCCGGGGCATCTTTGACGCAATCATACATCTCCACCATCGTCGCAAGCTGCTTGTCGGTGGGTTTGAACGAGCTGGATTTCATCTCCAACGGTGTTAAGACGCGCTCCTGCAGAAAATCATCCCAGCGTTTCCCGGTCACAACCTCGACCACCGCCGCACCAATGTCAATGCCGGTATTGGAGTATTGAACTTTGGTGCCGGGTTCGAAGAGCAACGGGCACGCCGCTGCGATTGCCGCAGTCTGGCGCAGCGGCGCTCCGCCGCTCCAGCCGCCGCCTTTGAGATTGCCCTGCTTGGCGCAGATCTCAAAGGGAAAACCGCCGGTGTGATTCATGACCATGCGAATGGTAAGGACATTTTTGGCTTTGGCGAGCGTCTTGACACCGTCCCGGTTGGAGGCGAGCACCCAGAGCTCCTTAAATTCCGGCAGGTATTTGGAGACTGGATCGTCAAGGGAGATCTTTCCCTCTTCGACCAGAATGGCAATGGTCACGCCGCAGAACCCCTTGGTCTGCGAACACTGCATATAAACATCATCCATGGTGATGGGGCGTTTTGCGGCGACATCGGCATAGCCGACGCATGTGTTTTCCTGAATGCCGTTTTTATAAAAAACATTGATTGCCCCCGGAAGCTGCCCGTTCTGGACATAGGGCATCAACGCATCCTTCGCAAAGGTGGTATCGGAGTAGCTGACCTTTCCGGACTGACACCCGGCGAGGATTGCCGCAGCGACGATCGCCATCCCCAATTTTCCAAGAAAATGACCCTGCAACATTCTGCTCATTCCTTTCGGCTCCTGTTATTTCCGTTTCATGAGAATTTCCGGCATGGGAAAAGACAATTCAATATATCTCCCAACCCCGGAAAAATCCAGTCGCAAAAAGAGATTGACAGTGCCGTTCCTTGCAAAAAACCGAATTTTTTTTCTATTCATGATAGAATATTTTAACTGTACTGCTATAAGTACAATTGAAGATCATGAAAAAAAACAGCACACATATATCACAAAACGGAAGCACCGAAAAACATGAATAACAAGCTGACAACGGATCCCGCATGGAATCAAACTTTGCAGAACGGCGACATCGATTTTGGCGGAATTCAGAGCAGCAGCGATTCAGAAGTACTGGAATTTCAGACCAACCAGACCGCGTTCAAAGATATTGTTGTCGGCGCCGGAAATTCCCTCGCGCTGCAATCAGGAGACACGGTGGACAAAGTCGCCATCACCGGCGGATCAATGACAATCGGCGATGGCGCAACGGCCACCGGCACTCGGCTTCTGAGCGGGGAGGTTTCCGTGTCCCCCGGCGGAGTGATATCGGAAACAACACAATCCGGCGGCACACTTTTTATTGCTTACGGCGGCACGGCGCGCGATACCTGTGTCAGCTCCGGCACCCTTCGTGATTGGTCTTTTTGTTGCCACTATCTCTTCATGATCTGGTTCAAATAAAGTATCCTGCCAATTGCGCGTTATAGTAAATTCAGGTGTTCTATCCTTT
>JAQUYX010000008.1 GCA_028691615.1 Victivallaceae bacterium | reverse complement strand
GTTCTCCCCGTATTGGCTCGACCGGGGCAGCACCCTGCCTTGTGGAAAATAAGTTGACAAGGCATTTTTAGGGGAAAAGATCCCCTCCGCGCTCTTGCCTGCGGCACTGCTTTCGCATATAATACCCATAGGAAAACGAAGCACGGCACTTCCCGTCTCAGGGACGAAGAGGATGCAATGCGACTGTTTTGCAACAAGGGATTGGAATACGGTACTGACAAAAGTCCCGACGCAGGATTCCAGATGGATCGGGAACGGTATGAAATGGAGGATTTGAGCGGCGCTACTCGGAGAGTAACGACCGAAAAGCCACCGTTTCAGGTCTTTTCCGAGCCGCAGGAAGACGCGGCGCGAGTTTTGGCAATACCGTCTTGGAAGCACTCACCCGGAGACAACGATGAAGAAAAGCACAGTATCCCACACCTTTGACTGGTGGCTGGTGGATGATCGTTTGTATGAGGCCGTTTATGCAGAGTATTCCGAATGCGGCTGCGAACGGTTTGTGTTACCCAACACCCATCTTCTGCGCTTGCCCGATGAGCCGGATTTTGTTGCCAGACTCAAGAAATTGAACAAACAGTACAACATGCGCTTCGACGGCTCCCACGCGCATTGGGGCAAAGAATGGGCCCCCAACACGGTCGGAGAGGAAAACCGTTCGGCGATGCTGCGTCATCTGGAGACGGCGCTGAATTTTTCCGCAGAATTCGAGACGGGCGTCATGGTGGTTCATCCGGGATATTCCGCGCTGGAACTCTCCTTCGATCCCTTCACCTTCAAAACCCTGCGCCTGAAAGCGCGTGGATAATTCTCTTCCCCCCCGCCGGATTCCCTTCTTACGGGTTCCGGCGGGCGCATTTTTTCAGCACATACTGCACGGCGGAGGGTCGTTCGCAATCCCTCCAATCGCCGCGGTCGATTTCATCGATCCCTTCAAAGAGCGCGAAACAAGCCTCCTGGTAACTCATCGCGCCAAGTTCCGCAATCAGCCGGATCGCCCGGTCCACCAGTTTCTTGTTGGACACGGCGACATAGCTCATCCAGTTGCCCGCCACCCGGCCCATTTTCGCCATCGTCCCGGTGGAGAGATCGTTCAAAAAGAGCTTGACCGAGAGATGCCCGATCAGATTGAGTTTGCTGCCGTCCTCCGGCAGCGGAATTTCCATCGTGTGAAAATTCAAATACTTCCGGGCGGCCGCTTCGGCAAAACCGCTCCGACGGTCGAAGGCGATTTCGACGGCGGCATCCGCCGGACGGTCATGCCGCTCGGGACAATCCGCACAGCCGATCGCAAAGTCCATCAGCGCGGCACGCCCGATTTGCGGGATCTTGTTTCGCACCGTCTCCGGCGCATTCATCGCCCGGTAATCCTCCTGCGTCCACTCCAGACAGCGAACCTCGCGCCCGAGCATCTCTTGCCAGGTCGCGTCGACCTCAAGCGAAGGATGCTTGAGAAACGCCCACGGCGGCGGCGCGCTTCGATCCGATGCGCCGCGAAACCCGGGCAGCATGAAGGTCGGACTGCGTTCGGTGGTGTCCGTAAAAATATCCAGAAGATACTCTTCGGCAAAATAGGTGATCCGTCCGCCTGCGCGGTAAGTGTGATATTCCATTTCAATCGCAGAAACAAGCGGCGCGACCACCTTCTCCGAATCGAGAAAATCCATCAGTTGCGCGAACGCTTTTCCGAAATCCACAACTTCCCCGCTCCCGGTCAACGCGGCTCCCAGATGTTCCAGCATCGCCCCGGCGATCAACTGTTCGCTGGTCGTCGCCTGCATCCGAGTGGACCCGGCCAGCGCCATCGGCCCGCAGAAGAGATCGAGCACGCGTACGCGCTTGTCCTCGAGCACCTCCCGGCAGCGAACCAGATGGGTGCGCAAGAGTTCGGCCGGATTGTTGAAGAGCAGCCAGACCCGGCACCCCCGGTCGGCCGCCTCGTGAACCGTGCCGATCACGGAGCTGGTTTCCCCGCCTTCGGTGATGGCCACAAGCATGTCGCCTTCCTTCATTGCCAATTCCGCGACCTGCCGCCGCCCGAACGCTTGCACATCCTCGAAGGATTCCACCGATTTGACCAGCGCGTAATCGCCGCCGGTCATGATCGAGAGCACACTTTGATTCCACTGCTCGGGAAACGCGCGTTTCCACATGGATTCGAGCAGAATCGAAAGCCGCCCGGTGGCGCCGCAGCCGGAAAAGACAATCCGCCCGCCCCCGCGGACACAATTTTGCGCGTCCTGGCAAAACTGGCGAAACGCTTCGGATTTGAGAATCCTGCAGACCGTCGGCACGATCGCGCGATCGGCCGCCGACAGAAGCTGCACGCCCTCGCGGGTGGAGAAGGCAAACGCCTCGCCAAGTCCCCGCGTGAGCAAATTGGATTGCTCGGTCGGCAGAAATCCCAGATGAAATTCCGTTTCGTGTTCCAAAAAATGTTCCGCTTTTTCCCGCCAGGAGTTCGCCATAATTGATCTAATCACTTCTATAATTGAGGTTGTTCCGGCACAATCGCGCCGGATTCGCGCAGCAGCGCAGTCAATGTCGCAAATGAAAGCGCTCCGGGCGCAATGTCCTCTTGCGCCGCAAGATGCGCCGCCGCGCCCGCGGCCTGACCGGTCATCCCCGCCGTCGCCTGCACCCGCAACGCCGAATTGGCCAGCCGGTCGCTCCCGATGCAGCGCCCCGCGACCAGCAGATCGTTGCTCCCTTTGGGAATCAGCGCGCGCAGCGGAACACTCGGGAGCGTCCCCTCGCGCAGCACGCGCGGCTCCACCCCCTTCGGCGTGGATTCATGCAGATCCACCGGATAAAACGCATATCCGACCGCGTCGGGAAAGAGCGTGCCGGATACATATTCGTCGATGGACACATTCTTCTCGGCGTCCACCGTGCCGCTTTCGCGCACTCCGGTTTCAAACGCGCCGAAGTCAAACCGGATCTTCTCCAATCCCTTCCGGGCGCGGAAAAACCGGTAGGCGCGCAGCAGCGCCATGCGTCCTTCGATTTCCAGACGGCTGCGCCCCGCCGCCGTATGCGGTTCCATGGCCGCAATGTGATTGCTGTTGTTCCCGTGCTGTTCCAGAAACTGCCCGGAATATCCGCATGCGTTCCAGCTCAAATCCGTCCAGCGCAGCCGCCCGTCCCGGACGGCGGCGGCCGCCGCCTGCGCCAGCTCTTCCTGGTCGAGCGCCGCCGGATCGTATCCCGATGCGCGGCAGGAGAGCGTCGCCGGCTGAACGGCGGAAGCTCGATTCATCCGGCAGTTGCAGAGGGCGGCGAGATTGCCGTCGCCGGTGGCGTCCACCAGAATTTTCGCCTCCACCTCATGCGCGCCGTCGATCATGGTCAGCTCAACATGCCAGCAGCGCTCCGCCTCGCGCCGCGTTCTTGCGACCAGCGTGTGATAACAGCACTCCACGCCCGCCTCGGCCAGTTTCTCGTCGCAGAGCATGGCAAAAACCAGAGGCTGAAACCGAACCTGATAACGCGGATGATCCTGCATTCCGATCTGCTCGGCAAAGTGCGGAAGGGGTTCCCCGGAAAGCTCCGCCGCCTCCCGCGCAAGCTCCCAGCCGATCCCGGAGATGATCTGTTTTTTCCAGGCATAAAAGAGTCCGGGAAACGCAATCCCACCGGAGGTGGTGGTCCCTCCGGGCATGGGGTTTCGCTCCACCAGCAGAACGCGCGAACCCGCGCGGGCGGCCTGAAGCGCCGCGCACATTCCGGCCATGCCGGAACCGAATACTGCGACATCATATTTTTGCGTCATTGGTCTTCCTTTATGGTTCAAATTTTTGACAATCCCGACGCCACGTCACCGGAGTTGAAAACGATTGAGCAGCCGGATGGTTCGCAGTCCGTCGAACCAGCGGTCGAATTCCGCCGGCAGCGAAGCCGCGTCGTTTGCGCGCTGCCGGAGAATCTTCGGCCACATGCTCCGAAACCCCTCCGCAATGAGATAGGCGCGCCCCTCTTCCGGCAGTTTTTTCAGATACGCCTCCCCATCTTGCCCGCGCAAAAGCTCCGGGTTCCTTGATTCCCGCAGAATCTGCCCGAGAAGCGTCCACGCCTCTTCCGGCGGCACAACGTAACGCAGGGAGCCTTCCAGCATTCCCTTGAGCGCCGGTCCGGTCCCGAAGGGAACCCGGTCGCTGATCCGTGCGGAAGGATGCACAAGCTCCCGATCCAGCGCCGTCACCGGGGCGATCTTGCGGCAGCTTTCCAGAAAATAAAAATCCTCTCCGGCGTTTTTGCGCTTCATGCCTCCTGCGCGGCAATAGAGTTCCGCGCTGCAGGCGATCGCCGAGCCCAGTGCCACAAACGCATAAGGAGAATTCGCCTCCTTGAGCCGACGGCAAAATTCCCGCAGATAATCCTCGTACCGGCGGATTGCCTCTTCGAGCTTTGTTGTCGCCGCCTGCCGGTGCCGGAATCCAAGCGTCACCGCGCCCATTTGTCCGCCCCCGTTTCGGAAGCAATCGAGAATCGCCCCGAAATAGTCGACTTCCACCGGAGAATCCGCGTCCAGCATGGCGAAAATCCGTTCGGAAAGCGTCTCCCTCGGCCAATGCGCCAGAAGGGAATCGCATCCGATTTTCCGCGCCTCGCCGACGCCGTACCGGAGCGCTCCGGCATCCATCCAGCCAAGCGGCAGCCCCCCCGCGGTCAACTTGCCTGCCGCAAGCAAATCCAACAGTTCCCGGTTGTGTTGAATTTTGAGCGCATCCGTTTCCGGAGTGTGGTTGAACACCAGAAGAACCGCTCCGGCTCCCGCGGCGGCGGCGCTGGCCTCCAGCGAAGAGAGCACCCCCGGAAGTTCCTCCTTTTCATCCAGCACCGGGACGACTGCGACAATCCGTTCGGCAAAAAGCGCCTCGGGAGAAGCGCCGATGGAAATTGGCCGCGCCGGATTTTTCCGCAAATATTTGTCAAAATCATGTGCGTTCATAGTGTCGGACAAACCTCCTGCTCCCCGGAAAAAAACGGTCAGTGTTTGAGTTCCTTTTGCACGCTGCGCGGCAGGTAGAGCCAGTTTTTGCCGGTGGGAAGCGCCTTGTCGTCGTGAAAATTGTCATAGTCGGCCATGACCGGCATCTCGAAATCCATGACCAAAAGCGCTCTCTCGTCCAGTTTTCGCCCGTTCGCGCGGGTGTTCCAGTCGTAACTGCCGCCGTCGCGCGTTTGGCGTTCCGGGTCGGCGGGACATTCGAAAACCTTGGACTTCGCGCCGCCAAGCTGCGCGGAGAGCGTCTCGCGAATGGAAGGCCCCGCATGTTCGTCAAGGGAACCGCGGCACTCCGGCAAACGGTATCGGTTGTTCTGCGCATACAACTCCAACGCCAGCGCGATCTGCGAAAGATTGCCGATGCACGCGCTCCGGCGAGCCATTGCGCTCGCCCTCCGGGAAGCGCCGAGGATCAGTCCGGCCAGCACGGCGAGAATGGCGATCACCACCATGAGCTCAATCAATGTGAAATACCGCTTCTTCCTCCCCACGATCTCCTCCTCTCCCGTCTTGAACGGAATCTGATTCTTGATCGGCGCGACCTTTGGCAGTGCCGTCTCCAGATAGACGGCACTGCCAAACGTCCCGTCGATGGATTCCGGGTGAATCGGAAACGGAATGAATTTCCGGTTTTGAGGAAAGGCTACTCGGAGAGTAACCACCGAAAAAACGAAGTTTCAGGCCGTTTACGAGGCACCGGAATACGCGGCGCGACCTTTGGCAGTGCCGTCTCCATAATTTGCCTCGAAAAATATACTCTCCGCGCAGGAGGATTGCAAATGCCGACACTTGTAAAAAACGTGTTTCCACTGTATATTAATTCAGAACGGCGCTGCCGTTCCTCAGGAATTGTCTTCTCTCATACGGAGGTTTGTCATGGGAAAAACTGTCGCACAAAAAATATTCGACGCACACCGCATCGACGCTCCCGCCGAAGGTGTCTCGGTCATCCGTCTCGACCGCGTCTTCTGCCACGAAATCACCACCCCGATCACCATCAACGACCTGGTCGCCAAAAATCTCGACCGCGTTTTCGACACCACCAAAATCAAGGCCGTCATCGACCATGTGACCCCCGCCAAGGATTCCAAGACGGCGGAGCAGGGCAAAACCTTGCGCGACTGGGCCAACCGCCACGGCATCAAGGACTTCTTCGACATCGGCCGCAACGGCGTCTGCCACGCGATCTTCCCGGAGAAGGGCTTCGTCCGTCCCGGATTCACCGTCATCATGGGCGATTCCCACACCTGCACGCACGGCGCGTTCGGCGCATTCGCCGCCGGAGTCGGATCGACCGACTTGGAAGTGGGCATCCTCAAGGGAGTCTGCGCGCTGCGCGATCCGTCGACGATCAAAGTCGAGGTCAAAGGAAAACTGCGCAGCGGAGTTTATGCAAAGGATCTGATTCTCTGGATCATCCGCATGCTCACGGTCAACGGCGCGACCGATCAGGTCATCGAATTTGCCGGAGAAGCCGTCGACGCCATGGATATGGGTTCGCGGATGACGCTTTGCAACATGGCCATCGAGGCCGGCGCCACCTGCGGCATCTGCTACCCGGACAAGACCACCGTCGATTACCTCTGGGAGTTCATCGCCGATGAATTTGCGTCGAAAGAGGCGGCGCTTGCCGCGTATTCGAAATTCCGGCCCGACGCCGACGCAAAATACACCCGCGTCGTCACGATCGACGCCGCCGAAGTCGAACCGGTGGCCACCATCAACTACAAGCCCGACCAGGTGCGCACGATCGCCGAACTTGCGGGAACGAAGGTGGATCAGGTTTACATCGGTTCCTGCACCAACGGACGCATTGAGGATCTGCGCATTGCCGCAGGCATTCTCAAGGGCCGCAAGATTGCCGACTCGGTGCGCGCGATCGTCTCGCCGGCGACGCCGAAAATCTATTCGATGGCATTGGCCGAAGGGTTGATTCAGATTTTCATGGACGCGGGATTCTGCGTGACCAATCCGACCTGCGGGGCCTGCCTGGGCATGAGCAACGGCGTCTTGGCCAAAGGCGAAGTCTGCGCCTCGACCACCAACCGCAACTTCAACGGTCGCATGGGCAAAGGCGGCATGGTTCATCTGATGAGTCCGGCTTCGGCGGCGGCCACGGCCATTGCCGGACGGATTGTCAACTCGCCTCTCTTTGTGAAATAACCCCATCGTACAGGATTTATCTTCAAGATGAAAAATTTCAGCGGAAAAATTCTTTTTCTCGACCGTTCCGATATCAATACCGACGAAATCATCCCGGCCAAGTATCTGACCGAGGCGACCAAAGCGGCGCTCAAGCCCTATTGCCTCGAAGATCTTTCGCTGCCGAAGTTCGATCCCAAGCGCGACATCGCCGGAAAATCCGTGATCGTCACCCGGTCGAATTTCGGCTGCGGCTCGTCGCGCGAACACGCGCCGTGGGTACTCGAATGCAACGACATCAATCTGGTCATCGCCGTGGGATTCGCGCGCATTTTCCGTCAGAACATGTTCAACTGCGGACTGATGGCCGTGTCGCTGGCGCCCGAGGCAATCGACGAGATCTTCCGTGAGTTTTCCGGCGGGGAGGCGTTCTGCACGACCGATCTCGAACAGCGCACCTTCACCGTCACCGGCTCCGGCAAAACCAAAGTCTATCCTTTTGAAGTCGGAGCGTTCGACTTCGAGCTGGTCAAAGCCGGCGGCTGGGTCGGTTACGCCAACGCCAAATACTGACGAACGAAAAAACACCAGAGGCCGCGAAATGCGAGCGTACAAAGATTATTTCCGCAAAGACATTCAGTCGATGACCGGCTACACCCCCGGCGAACAGCCGAAGATGGAACGCCTGATCAAGCTGAACACCAATGAAAATCCCTATCCGCCGTCGCCGAAGGTCTTTGAAGCGGCGCGCTCGCTCGACTGCGAAAGACTGCGGCGCTATCCGGATCCGCTGGCCGATCATCTCTGTTCGGCCATCGCCGAACTCAACGGCTGCAGCCGGGAACAGGTGATGGCCGCCAACGGTTCCGACGACGTTTTCACGATCTTCTTCCGCGCCTTCGTCGACGCGAACCATCCGGCGGCGGCGCTGGAGCCGACGTATTCGCTCTACAAAGTGCTGGCCGCGGCGCAAGGGGCAAAGGTCATGCCGATTCCCCTCAATCCCGAGGACTTTTCGCTCCCGGAGGATCTCGCCGGATTCACCCGGGGCGCGAATGTCTGCATCTTTGCCCGCCCGAATGCGCCCACGGGCAACACCTACGACAAAGAGATCATCCGGCGTTTCGCGGAGAACTTTGACGGCATTGTGATGGTTGACGAGGCCTACGCCGATTTCGCCGCCGACAACTGCATGGATCTGGCGCTCTCCATGCCGAACGTGCTGGTGTCGCGCACCAGTTCCAAAAGCTATTCGCTGGCCGGACTGCGTTTCGGTTACGTCGTCGGCAACGCGCGGCTGATTCACGGCATGCTCAAGCTCAAGGATTCCTACAATCTCGACCGCATTGCCCAGACTTTGGCCGAAGCGGCGGTGCGGGATGTCGAATACCGCAAATCGGTCGTCGCAAAAGTGCTGGCCGGACGCGCCAAACTCACGGCCGATTTGAAAGCGCTCGGCTTCCGGGTCATTGATTCGGCGGCGAACTTTGTTTTCGCCGCGCCGCCGGACGACGACGGGGAAAAGTATTTCCGCGCGCTGCGCGATCACGCGATCATTGTGCGCTATTTTCCCGGCGCAGTGACCGGAAAATTTGTCCGAATCACCGTCGGCACCCCCGAAGAGATGCGTATTTTCATCGAAACCACCCAAGCAATCTACCGCAAATAACCGTCGGATACACAGGAGGCGCGCCATGAAAGAATCGTGCTGCCAGGTCGGTCTGGGCAATCGCTCTTATGACATTCTCTTTGCGAAGGTCGGTTCCCCGGAGGCGCAAAAACAAATCGCCGATGTCTTTCCGGTGGAGAAAATGCTCGCCGTGCTCGACTCGAATGTCGCCCGGCTCGACCGCGCAGAGGCGTGTTGCCGGATGCTCGGCGCGGAGCCTTACGTCTTCCCGGCCGGCGAAGGTCACAAGACGCCGGACGAGGTCATCAACATCTGCCGGATGGCCGCGGTGCGTCAATTTTCCCGCAAATGCGGGTTCGTCGCCATCGGCGGAGGCGTGGTCGGCGATATGACCGGATTCGCCGCAGGAATTTTCATGCGCGGCATTCCCTTCCTGCAGGTTCCCACCACGCTGCTGGCGATGGTCGATTCCAGCGTCGGGGGCAAAACCGGGTGCGATCTCATCGAGGGAAAGAACCTCGTCGGGCTCTTCAACCAGCCGAAACTTGTGCTTATCGACCGCGATTTTCTGTTGACGTTGCCGGAACCGGAGCTGCGCTGCGGTCTGGCCGAAGTGGTCAAATATGGCGTTATCCTCGACCGGGCGCTCTTTGAGCTGCTGGAACAGAATCTCGACAAACTTCTCACCCGCGATTTGGATTTCTACGAAGAGGTAATTTTCCGCTGCTGTCAGATCAAAGCCGGCGTAGTCATGCGGGATGAAACCGAACAGGGCGAACGCATGCTGCTCAATTACGGGCATACCTTCGGACATGCGGTGGAACTGCTGAGCCACTTTGCCGTTCCGCACGGCGAAGCGGTCGCTATGGGAATGGCCGCCGCGGGCGCCTTCGCCCTGCAAAAAGGGCTTTGGACGGACGAAGAGCTGGAGCGGCAGAACGCGCTTTTAGCCGCGCTCGGACTACCCGACGCCATGCCGCCGCAGGCAATGAGCAAAGCCATCGTCGAATGTATGAGACATGACAAGAAAAATTCCTTCGGCCACATCGCTCTGGTGCTCCCCGAAGCGCTCGGCCGGGGCCGGGTGCTTCCCGATGCCGCGCCCGAAGAGATCGAAGCATCGCTCGACGGTGTCCGATGACCGAGCACGACAGCATCATCGCGTTCAATCTGATTGCGGGAATCGGGTTCGCCCGGTTCCGGCAGCTCCGGCAATTTTTCGGCTCAGCCTCCGCCGCGCTGACCGCGTCCGAACAGGAACTCGCTTCGGTCAAAGGAATCGGACCGGCGCTGGCCGCGGCGGTCGCGACATTTCCGATGGAACAGCTGGATGAAGAACTGCGCTTTGTCGAACGCAGCGGGGTCAGAATCTTCACGCTGGACGATCCGGGTTATCCGCAGATTCTCAACAATATTTACGATCCGCCGCTGTGCCTTTATGTGCGCGGCGAGCTGCCCGCCTTCGGCTCCTCCTCCGTCGCCATTGTCGGGTCCCGGCGCATGTCCGCGTATGGCGGCAAGATGGCGCGGCTCTTTGCCGAAGGCGCGGCCTCCGCGGGATTTTCCGTCGTCTCCGGTCTGGCCTTCGGCGTGGACGCGGTCGCCCATCAGGCGACCCTTGACGCAAACGGCATCACCGTGGCGGTGCTCGGCGGAGGGCTGGCGAAAATCCATCCGCAGGAACACATTCCGCTGGCCAAAGCCATTGTGGAACACGGCGGCGCGGTCATCAGTGAATTTCCCATGCGTTTCCCGGTCAGCCGAACCTCTTTTCCGCGACGCAACCGGATCGTGGCCGGATTATGCGCCAATACCATCGTCATCGAGGCGGGACTGGATTCCGGCGCGATGATTACCGCGCGGCTTGCCCTGGAGCAGAACCGCAATGTTTTCGCCGTCCCCGGCCACGCGGACAATCCGCAGGCAAAAGGATGCCACAAGCTCATCAAGGACGGCGCGTTTCTCGCAGAGGATTTTTCCGACGTGCTCTCCGGCGGGGAATATCTTTTCGGCGCGGTCTCCCCGATGATCCGCTCCGCTTCACCCGCGCTCGGGAGCGATCCTTACGCCGATCTCACCGAAGACAAACGCACGCTGATCGGAATTTTGCAGGAAAAAGGCGAAATGGAACTCGACGGCCTCGTGCTTGAAACCGGATGGGATGCCGGAAAACTCTTCGGCGCACTGACCGAACTGGAAATCGCCCTGATCGTCGAACGCGCCAACGGCCGCCGTTATTCGCTTCGGCGGAAGGGTTGAATCACCGCCGCCAAGAAGTGGTGATTGCCAAACACGCGCTAGCTGCGGCGCAGCTTCCGCATGAAATCAATCAGACGCTCGCGGCGGCACATCAAACTCTCGATGATCGCCCGCAGCGGTTTTTCCGCCTTCTGGTTGGTTTCGCTGACATGGCGCAAAAGCGTGTCCACTTCGCACAAATCGGCGATGGCCCGCTTGACCAGCGTGACCCGCAGCATGCGCGGCGCAGCTTCGTCCAACGCCGCCAGCTCAATCAGCCGCGCCTGCAATTTTCCGAATGCACAGGTAATGCGCACGACATTGACCGATTCTCCGGCCAACACAGTCGCGCCTAAAATATTCCACTCCACAAAGAGCGCATCGACCGCGGAAATAAATTCGCCCCCGCTGCGGCGAAGCAGCGTCTCATCGAACACATCGCTACCCTCGTCGTCGAACTCCTCCTCTTCCCCGCTTCCGAAGAAGTTCCGGGTCGTCGCCGCCGGCGCAGTCACCCGCCCCCGGTCGTCGGACATCTCCTCGGAGATCAACTCCTCCTCGCCGGGAAGATCCATCCACTTGGGCAGTTCCGCGAAATAACGGCTGATCCGCCGCTCATCGGCGCGGATCTGCCGTTCCCACTGGTATTCACTCCAGTTCTCGTGATTGTATTGTCTTCCGTACATAAGGCAGGGAAATCAACCTTCTTTCGCTTCAGCGCGGCGTCATCCGGGCAAGTTTCTCGATGGAATCACTCTGATCCGCACGGCTCCACAGGCCTTCGAGATTGTAACGGTCGCGAACCTCGGAAGTCATCAGATGAACCACCACGTCGTTGTAATCGAGCACCACCCAGCCGCCGGCGCCGGTTTCGCCCGGCTGCGGACGGGCCCGCAAATTCCATTGCTCGCGCACCGCGCGTTCAATATTCCCGGCCAACGCATTCAAATGCGGCTGGCTGTTCGCGCTGCACACCACAAAGAGGTCCGCCACGGAATTCTCTTCGCCCAGCACCAGCTTGGTGATCTTCTCGCCTTTGCGGTCATCGGCGCACTTGATAATGAAATCGGCCAGTTCCTCCGCCCCCGGACGCCGTCCTGTCGTATCTGCCATGTCGTCACTCCTTCCCCGAATAAATTTTCCGGGACATAATATATTGTTCCTCTTCCCGGGGTATAATATGCCTCACGCTTTCGCACTTTGCTATCATACTTCTGACTTTTGTCGAAGATATTTCAAAAAAAGGTGCTTCAATACGCCCTTTTCGGAAAATTTCCAGCTCCGCATCCGAAAAATCCCGCCCAAGCTCCTCCTCGTCCGGCAGAGAATCCCGCCGGGCAAACCAAAGAATCCCAAATTCCGCCAGCAATTCGTGCGGTCGGCTCCACGTGGAAAGCTGCCGGACCGAATCGCTTCCCAACAGCAGCAAATACCGATGCTCCGGATGCTTTCGCGCCAAGTACCGCAGCACGTCCAGCGTATAGGATTTCGGCAGCGCCAACTCCTCCTCGACCGTGCATAATTCCATCCCCGAGGTATTCCCGAGCGCAAGACGCAGCATTTCACACCGGTCGGAATAGGAGGCGATCCGCCCGCTCTCTTTATGCGGCGGAGTGTAGGCCGGCGCAAACAGCACCTTCTCCACAAATCCCTTCTCAAGCGCACATCTGCCCATCGCCAGATGCCCGTTGTGCACCGGATCAAACGTGCCGCCGAAATATGCGATCTTCATAAGAATCTTTCCGATGTTCCGATCGTTCGCTTCTCCGCCACAACGGGAAGTTTCGCGCCCCCCCGGAAAAAACGTGTCGGATCACTTCTTCGGCTGTTTCCGCCGGATCTCCGCCTTGGCGCGACGGATATACTGCACCAGCGGCCGGTGCGCCGGACACGTGTACGCGCAGGCTCCGCACTCAATGCAATCCATCACATGCCCCGCCGCGCAATCCTCGTATTTTTCGCTCTCCGAAAACGTCGCCAGCTGCGACGGGAAAAGACGCATCGGACAAACCGAAAGACATTTTCCGCAGCGCAGACATTCGTGCGACTCATATTGCCGAACCATCCGTTCGGGCAGCAGGAGAATCCCGGAGGTGTTCTTCTGAACCGTACCGCCGAAACTCTTCTGCGCAAATCCCATCATCGGCCCGCCCAAAATCAGCTTCCCCGGCTCCTCGACCACACCGCCGGCCAACCGCACCGCCTCCAACACCGGCGTCCCAATGCGCAACCGCCAGTTCCCCGGATGACGGATCGCTTCCCCCGTCACCGTGACCACGCGCTCGATCAACGGAATTCCCTGCGTCACCGCATCGGCGACCGCCGCCGCGCTGCCGACATTCTGAACCACGCAGCCCGCGTCCATCGGCAGTCCGCCGCTGGGAACCACGCGCCCGGTCAGAACCCGGATCAACTGTTTTTCGCCGCCCTGCGGATAGCGCGTGGCAAGGCCGACGACCTCCACCGGCGTGCCTTCCGCCGCCTTGCGCAGCGCCGCAATCGCCTCCGGCTTGTTGTTCTCCACGCCGATATACAATTTTTCAACTCCGAGAATCCGCCCCATGATCCGGCAGCCGGTAACCACGCGCTCCGGAGATTCCTCCATCAGACGGGCGTCGGCAGTCAGATATGGTTCGCATTCCGCCCCGTTGAGCAGCAGATAATCAATCTTCTTGTCCGGCGGCGGCGACAATTTGACGTGTGTCGGAAAGGCCGCTCCGCCCATTCCCACAATGCCCGCGTCGGCAATCTTCCGAAGAAGTTCCTTGGGCTCCGCAGTCGTCCAATCGGCAATCCCGCGGAACTCGACCGCCTCGTCCAAACCGTCCGCGGCCAGCACCAGCGTCCGCACCGGCGCACCCGTGGCTCCGGGCGTTTCCGTAAACGATTCGACCGTCCCGCTGCTCGGCGCATGAATCGGAGAGGAGACAAACCCTCCCGCCTTCGCCAGAAGCTGTCCTTTTTTAACCTTGTCCCCGACCGCCACAAGCACCTCCGGCGGAGCACCGATCCCCTGTTGCAGGGCAACCAGATATTTCGCCAGCAGCGGCGCATTTTGAATCGCTTCTTCGCGGGCCAAGGCCTTGCCGTCGTATGCCGGATGAATTCCGCCCTTCAGTGAAAAAAGTTTTTTCATTTCTTCTGCCGTCCCTCCGGCGTCTCGTGTTCGATCTTCAAATGTTGTTCCGCAGTCAGCAGCGCATCGGTCGGACAGCCGACCTGCTCGACCAGAGCCGGATCCGCAGGATGGTCATGGTCGTATTTGACATGGGCAAGCGTGCCGGCAACTTCAAAGACCTCCGGCGCGAGTTTCTGGCATTTGCGGCAGCCAATGCACCCGGCGTCGCAGACCTTGCGCTTCTCCGCGCCCTTCCGGGGCGAAGAGCAATAGACGTGCACTTTGCTGCCCGCCGGTACCAATCGGATCAGTTTCCGCGGGCAGGTCGCCACACATTTGCCGCAGCCCACGCACAACTCCGCATGAACAATCGCCAGATTGTTGACAATTTCAATCGCGCCAAACGGGCATGCGCGCGCACAACTGCCCATGCCGAGGCAACCGTATTCGCACCCTTTGAAACCGCCCCCGATCAACGCCGCCGAAACGCAGTCGGCCACGCCGTTGTACAGCGCATTGTTATGAATCTGATTGCGGTCCCCTCCGCACAGCACCACCGCGGTCTGGCGGAAGCCGTCGCCGGCGGAAACCCCCAGCGCGGAAGCAATGGCCGCCACCGTGCCCTGCGAAGAAACCGCGCAGCGGCTCGGGGTCGTCTTGCCCTCCACCAGCGCTTTGGCAAAATCCGCACATCCGGCAAATCCGCAGCCGCCGCAGTTGGCTCCAGGCAGCAACTCGATCACCAACTCCACGCGAGCGTCCGATTTCACGCGGAAAATCCGGGCGGCCACACCAATCACCACTCCCAATACCAGCGCAATCAGCGCCGTGACAGCCACCGCCGCCAGAAATGTCGTCATCTTTTCACCTCAAGCCTTTGTCTTTCAGCACAATCCGGAAAAACCAACAAACGCCATCGCCAGAATCCCGGCGGTGACCAGCGCGATCGACAGCCCCTGAAACGGCCGCGGAATCGCCGAAAGTTCCAACCGCTCGCGGATCGAGGAGAAGAGAATCAGCGCCAGCGCCACCCCGAGCCCCGAGAAAAAACCGAAAACCGTCGACGGCCAGATCCCCCGCGCCGCCTTCGCGTTCAGCGAAGCCACTCCGAGCACCGCGCAGTTGGTGGTGATCAGCGGCAGGTAGATTCCGAGCGCCCGGTACAAGCCCGGCGACAATTTCTGAAGCATCACCTCCACGATCTGCACCAGCGACGCAATCACCACGATGAAGAGCAGAATTTGCAGAAATCCCAAATTCACCGCGACGCCGAACATCGTCTGCGCCCGCAGCACATAATGATAAATCACCGCGGTAATGAAGCTCGAAAGCGTCATTACGAACACCAACGCTCCGGCCATGCCGAGCGCCGTTTTGATCTTCTTGGACACCCCGATGAACGGGCAGATCCCCAGAAAACGGCTCAGCACGAAATTATACACCAGCACTGCGCCGACCGTCAGTTCCAAATAATTGTTTTCCGACATTCTTTCGCTTTCGCTCCCAATCTTGTCTGCGTCATTGGACGACACTGTCGTCATCCGGTAATATACCCGAACTTTGCCCAAAATACAAGACGGGACCTCTGCCGGGGCCGTCTTTTTCCTCTTGCATTTTTCGTCTTTCGGAGATATGATATCCCAAAATCGCACCGCCATTCAAAAAAAAGGTTGCCCAAAATGTTTCGTCCCTATCCGGAAACCAATTGTATCTGCGGATATTTTACGCATAGAGTCTACCGGCCCATTTATTCCCCCGCACCGGGAGTCCCCGACCGGAAGGAGCTGGTCGTCCTCGTCCACGGACTCACCCACCGCAGCTGGGTGATGTTCGGCATGGGCAAATTTCTCGCGCGCCACGGATATCTGGTGAACGTCTACGATTATCCGACCACCCGCGGACGCGTGCCGGAGCACGGGGAAGATCTCGCCAATCATATCGACAATTTAATGCGCCGCAATGCGCAGCACAAGCTCAATCTGGTCGCACACAGCATGGGAGGACTGCTCTCCCGCGTGGCCCTCGACCGGCTCGAACTTTCCGAAAACCGCCGCGGACGCGCCGTCTTCCTCGGCGTTCCCAATTACGGCTCCAATGTCGCGCATCTGGTCCTTCGCATCCCCGGCATCGCCCGGTTGATCCAGACCCTTCCCGACCTCGACGACGCCCCGGACGGAACCGTCCGGGATTTCCCCCTGCCGCAAAAACTTCCGGTCGGCTCAATCTCCGCAGCCTCCGATCTTCTCGTCCCGCGCGCCTCGACGTACCTCCCCAACGAAATTGACCATCGGATCCTGCCGGGACACCACACGTTGATGATGTTTCACACCAGCGTGCGCGAAGCGACGCTGCGCTTTCTCGAAACCGGAAAATTTTAAGCGTCGCATCATAAATTGCTTAACGCGCAAGGCGGCTTTGTTTCGCCTCCCGGAACGCCTCCAGCGCAGCCGGAAACGGCGTCAGCACCCGCTCCAAAACCCCCTGAACATACGAAATGCACATCCCGTAATTGGTCACCGGCACCCCCGCGCGTGCGGCAATCTCCATCCGCGACAGGATCTCCCGCCGCGTCAGCATGCAGCCCCCGCAATGAATCACCAACGCGTATTCCCGCAAATTCTCCGGATAATCGCGCCCCGATGAAACCTCCACTTGCAGATCCGCCCCGGTAAACTGCCGCAGCCAGCGCGGAATTTTCACCCGTCCGATGTCGTCCGACGCGGCATGGTGCGAACACGCCTCCGCAATCAGAATGCGGTCGCCGTCCTTGAGCGCGCCGATTGCCGCGGTGCCGCGCGCCAAAAGCTGCATATCCCCCTTGAGCCGCGAAAACAGAATCGAAAATGTCGTGCAGGGGATTTCCTGCGGCGTATCCGCGACCATCTTCATAACCACCTGCGAATCGCAGACCACCAATCCCGGCGGCGTCTTCAATTCGTCAAGCATGTGCGCATACTCCCGCTCCTTGACCACCAGCACCGACCCGTCGTTGTCCAGCGCGTCCCGGATTGTCTGCACCTGCGGCAGAATCAGACGGCCCTTCGGCGCCTGAAGATCAATCGGCACAATCAGCACCGCCACCGATCCCGGACGCAGCAGATCGCCCACCAGCGGAGGCGAAGAGAGAAAATCCTCCGGGCAGCATTCGATCAACGCCTGTTTGAAATGGGCGACCACACCCTCGCGCAGCCCGGAGGTCACGCAATCGGCCGCGATCACCGCGGAAATTCCTTTGCCCTTGAGATCGGTCAAAAAATCCGCCCCGGGCCGCGCCAGATCGATTTTGTTCACCACCGCGATCACCGGAATTTTGCGGGCCAGCGCCTCGCCGAGAATCTCCTCCTCCGGAGCCCCCCACTTCTGCGCCTCGCACAAAATCACCGCGACGTCCGCCCGGTTGAAAACCAGCTTGGTTTTATGGATGCGCAACGCCCCCAATTCACTGCGGTCGTCCAATCCGGCGGTGTCCAGAAAAACCACCGGACCCAGCGGCAGAAGCTCCATCGTCTTTTCCACCACATCGGTCGTCGTCCCCGGCACCGGGGAAGTGATCGCCACATCCTGCCCCGAGACCAGATTCAAAAAACTCGACTTCCCCACATTCGTCCGCCCGAAAAGCGCAATTTGCAGACGCATGGATTTCGGTACTGTTTCCATTCGGAAAAACCTCTTCTTTCAGTTGTTATTCGTCGCGAAACCCGAGCGCGGTCAAGCTCTGCGGCCGCAGCACCCGTTCCACCAGCCCGGGATCGATTTTGCCGCGCAGAAACGCCCGCAGCCCTTCGCTCCGATCCGCACGGAGCCGGAACGCTTCGGCCAATTCCAGCGCCTTTTCGTATCCGAGATACGGCAAAAACGCCGTAATCACCGTCGGCGCCGCGTCCAAGAGCGCCAGACAGCGCTCCCGCGAAACCTCAATTTCCGCCACATGCGCAGCCAGCAGCGCGCTCATCCTCTCCAATAAATCCAACTCCGTCAACAGCGAATCGGCCAGCAGCGGCATAAATTCATTGATCTGCAACGTCCCTTCCCCCGCGCATTCGCCCACCAGCGCCCCTTTCGACCGCGCCAGCATCGCCCCCTGAATCACCGCTTCCAGCACCACCGGATTGACCTTGCCCGGCATGATCGAAGAACCCGCCTGACGCGCGGGCAACTGAATTTCCCCGAGCGAATGCAGCTGCCGCAAATCCCGGCACACCTTCATGAAATTGGCGGCGGCGGCGTTCAAAATGCCGGCAACCTCCACGAAAACATCCGCATTGGCCGTCTGATCGACGCAGTTTTCCGCCCGCGACAATCCGTACCGGGTAAATTCCCGCAACTTTTCGATCACCAGAAAAATATAGCGGCGCGGCGCGGCCATCCCCGTGCCAACGGCCGTTCCCCCCAGATTGACAATCCGCAGCCGCTCTTCGCACTTGAACGTCCGCCAGCGATCGCGCGCAAACGCCTCGGCATACGCGGAAAACTCCGCCCCGAGCGTCATCGGAATTGCCGGCTGCATTTCCGTGCGCCCGAGCTTGACCACATCCGCAAATTCCGTTTCCTTTTGCTGCAGCGCCCCTTGCAGCACGGCCAAATTTTCCGCGAGACGACGGACTTTGCCGATCGCCGCAACCTTCAGCGCCGTCGGATAAACATCGTTGGTCGACTGATGCAAATTGACCGTGTCCAGCGGACTGAGAAACGCGTAATCCCCTTTCGACCGGCCCAGAAGTTCCAAGGCACGGTTGGCAATCACTTCGTCCAGATTCAAATTGGTCGACGTCCCCGCTCCGCCCTGAAGCGCATCCGTGCTCAGTTCCCCGGCAAATCCCCCCCCCGCAATTTCGTCGCACGCCTGAAAAATCGCCCGCGCACGCGGTTCGTCCAAATATTTGAGCTCCCAATTGGCTGCGGCGCAGGCTTTCTTGACCACCGCCATCGCACGCACCAGATCCAAAGAAACCGCCCGGCCCGCCAGATCGAAATTTTCCCGCGCGCGCAGCGTATGAATCCCGGTGTAGGAATCTTCCGGAATCGCGCGCGCGCCAAGCATATCGTGTTCGTTTCGTTCCATTTTCTTAAAAACTTTCCTCTCCAGTTACAGACCGTGACAGATCCGCCGCGCCGATTCGCCGGCTTTGGCGATGATCTCTTCGGCGCCCGGAACGATCCGGTTCTCCATCAGCACACGCCCGTCGCAGATGACCGTGTCGATGCACTCCGGGTTGGCCGCATAAACCAGATTGGAGGTCAGACGGCTGGTCAGAAAAAGAGTCGGGGAATTGCCGTCCAGCAGCAGACAGTCCGCTTTCTTTCCCTCCTCAATCACCCCGGCGTCGATGCCGAACGCCTCGGCGCCGTTGCGTGTGGCCATGGTAAAAACCTCCCGCGCGGAACAACCGGTCGGGGACATCTGTTTGAGTTTGGACAAAAGCGTCGCAAATTTCATCTCGTCAAGCATGGAAAGATTGTTGTTCGAAGCGCACCCGTCGGTGCCGAGCGTCACACGGCAACCCCGGTCAAGCGTTTCGCGCAGTTTAAAACACCCCGAGGCAAGTTTCGCATTGGAACAGGGCATGTGGGAAAGAACCGTCCCGGTTTCGCGCAGAATTTCCATGTCCTTCTCATCCAGCCAGACGCAATGCGCGGCAAGTGTTTTCGGCCCGAGCACGCCGAGCCGATGCAAATACTCCACCGGCGACATTCCGTTGTGCTCCTTCCGGCACTGGGCGACTTCGCTTTCCGTCTCCGACAAATGCACATGGATGAAAAGATCTTTGTCGCTACTTTCTTGGGCAATTTCCTCAAACGACTTTGCGCCGACGGTATAAATGGCGTGCGGCGCAAGCGAGAGCATGATCCGGTCGGAAAAATTTTGCCGCTGCGACAGGACTTTTTCCTTCTCCACGCGAAATTGCACTTTGCGTTCCTCGGGAACGGTATCCAGACAGATCAACCCGATGCAGCAGCGCACGCCCATTTCCTCCGCCGCGCGAATGCATTGCATGGGGCTGTAATACATGTCGTTGAAAAAAACAGTTCCCGACTGAATCATCTCCAGAATCGCCAGCCGGGTTCCATTGTAAATATCCTCCGGGGTCATACGCGCTTCCGCCGGCCAAATATGGTTGTTGAGCCAGTCGAAAAGCGCCATGTCGTCGGAGAGTCCGCGCAGCAAGGTCATCGCCGCATGGCCGTGGGTGTTGTAAAAAGGCGGCGTGATAATTTTGCCGCGCCCGTCGATGACCCGGTCGGTTGCCGTGTCGATTCCGGGAACGATCCTCCGAAAAACGCCGTTCTCGATGAGAACATCGGTTTTTTCTCCGTTACAAAGAACATTTTTTATCAACAATGTGCTGTTCATAGCCCTTGCGTAAATTCCTGTATGAATTGTTTCTGCTCCATTTTCCGCAAACAATAGTCATTGTCGCCGATGCCCCCGGAGGAGCTTTCGCCCATGGCGGAACATCCGGCACGACAGATTTTTCCATGCGGACAGCGCGCGCATGCGCCGGTCAGATGCTCCTCCTTCCGGCGCAAAATGCCGAAAACACTGTCGTCCGCCCAAATCTCCTCCAGCGAACGGTGTCGCAAATTGTCCGCCACAAAGAGATTGCCCAGCGAAAGACAACCGAGTACATCGCCGTTGCTGCGGATTCCAATGACCTCGCGGCCGGCCGGACATCCCGTCCACCCTTGCAGATAAGGATATTTCCCGGAAATCGGAAAATATCCGAAGTCATCGGTCAGCTGAAGCAGAATCCGTCCGGCATAATGCTCAATGGTTTCGTTCGCATAAAAAACAAATTGCCGGTACTCCTCCTCCGAAAGCAGCAGCGCGTCGTCAAAGCGGTCGCCCCCGCGATTGACCATCTGAATTTGCCAGATGATCTTCTGATCCAGAAAGAGTTCCCGAAATTGCGGAAATTCCTGCAGATTCCCGCTGGAAAATGTGGTGATCGCCGCGACATTGCGAAACGGACGCCGGGTAAAGAGCGATAACGTGTCCAAACATTTCTGAAACCCGTCGACTCCGCGCAACGCCTTGAAACTTGCCGGCGACGCGCCGTCCAAACTCACACAGACCACCTGCGGCGAAAGCATAAGAAACTGATCCGCGATCGCATCGTCCACCAGAAGACCGTTGGTAATCAACTGCAACTCCATACCGTGTTCCCGGATGGACTTGCCCAATGCAAACCAATCTTCGCGCAACAGAAATTCCCCGCCCAGCATCGTCACCCGTTCACAGCCGAGTCCCGCCAGCGAAGCAAACAACTTCTCAAAAGCGTCTCTGGAAAGTTCGTCGCTGCGGGCACGCCCGGAATCCGAAGCACAGTGACGACATGCCATATTGCAGCGATTGGTCACTTCAACAACGGCAAATCGAAGGGGTTGTTTTTTCGGATCCATCATTCTTGCTTTCCATCGTTTCAAACGCAACCGAGCGCCATCCAAGCATCAGATGACCGCGCAGGTTCCGGAAAGACGACTCCTTTTTTCTATGTCTGTTGATAACTGTATGAATAACTCTGTCATAAATTGTTCAGTCCTGTCAATTTCTGTGATCCATTCACATCTCCGAACAAAAAACAATCATCTTATTGACAGCGTATTTTCTTTGTCATCCTTGTATATCTGCAATGACTTCCATCATCCGTTAACATTTTTATTCTGCACTGCTATTTCTAATTTCTTATATAGATAAGATAAGAAAGAAAGAAGAGAAGGAAAAAAGCATGTTGTTTTTCTTTTCAGGAAACCACCATTCCATCGAATCCGACTTGAATGTTGTATGGCCGAAAGAAATCCTCCAATTCCTTGTGAACAGCGCCGCCATTGTGGGAAAAGTGATTGACAACGACGCGGGATTGTTCGGACAGCGATCCATTTTGACGAAGCCGGCGGACCACTTTCAAAACATCTTGAACACTCATATGCGCGGAGCAGTTGTTTCCAAGTCCCATCGTGCAGTCCAGAATGGCATAATCCAATTTGATTCGGGATTTTTCAAGTGCTTCAAACGTCTCTTCCGGGAACATTCCGGTGTCGTTGCCGATGAGAAAACTGCATTGCGGAGTCGAGAACGCGTAAATCAACGCTTTTTCGATTCCCTGCATGTGACTGGCCTGCAATGCGAGGACCTGAAGATTTTCCTCTGGAATCTGCAGCTGATTGAAGGGTGCGACCCGATGAAATTCGATCTGATACATTGCGCGGTCCTGCAGCATCGAAGTGATTTTTTCCTCGACGCCTTGCGGACCGTAAAGATGTAACGTGCTTTCTTCGGGAACAACGGAAAATCCTTTGCGCCGGTAGTGGAGCAGTTCCGGGTAAAAGTGATCTTCATGGCTGTGGGTGATGAAAAGATGGCGCAGATTTTCGCTATGCAGATCGAAGCGGTATTCCTGAGCGAGGGAGTCGGGGCCGAAATCGACGCGGACGCGTTCATTGAGCTTGTAGGCGCTGCGCATACGCAGATCCTTGCCCTTGTTCTGCCATGCCTGGCGGCAAACACGGCAGTTGCAGAAAATTGCGGGAATTCCTTCCGCGGCTGCGCTTCCGAGAATCGTGATACGGTCAATCATTTTTGAATTCCTTGTAAAATAGGCTGTTCATTGGAAAAGATGAACAGGAAAATATATCACATTTTCAAATGGAATACAAGAATTGGAAAAGTCTTTTTAGGACGGCACTGTCAAGAGTCCTGTCGGCATTGCCCATTGCCGCAACAGACTTCACGGATTTAGGTAAATGCTTATTTTAATTATTTTCCTGGAATAAGTTTGCAAAGAGAATAAAAAAGCTGTATTTTTATCGCAAAGTAACAAGAGCGAAGGCATCGCGGTAATTCTTTCACTGAATCAGCTAATCTCCAGTTTTCTAAATCGAAAGGATCGTTTGAAGATGAGAGCAAAGTTTATATTCGTGGCTCTTGCGGCCTGCATGATGGGCTGTCTGTATGCGGACAGCAATTTGGATTTGCTTGTTGCGTCGCGAAAAGGGGATTCCAACTCCGTAAAAAAGTTACTTGCAAATGGTGCAAACGTTGACTACATAGATGCAAGCAGCAAAGATGGTGTAACAGCACTGATGTGGGCATCAGTGGGCGGACATTTGGAAGTCGTAAAACTCCTGATCGCCAGCAAGGCTGATGTGAATGCAAGCAGCAAAGATGGTGTAACAGCACTGATGTTGGCATCAGAGGGCGGATATTTGGAAGTCGTAAAACTCCTGATCGCCAGCAAGGCTGATGTGAATGCAAGCAACAAAAATGGTGTAACAGCATTGATGGTGGCATCAGTGGGCGGACATTTGGAAGTCGTAAAACTCCTGATCGCCAGCAAGGCTGATGTGAATGCAAGTCACAAAGATGGTGTAACAGCACTGATGTGGGCATCAGTGGGCGGACATTTGGAAGTCGTAAAACTGTTGATCGCCAGCAACGCTGATGTGAATGCAAGCAACAAAGATGGTGTAACAGCACTGATGGTGGCATCAGTGGGCGGACATTTGGAAGTCGTAAAACTGTTGATCGCCAGCAACGCTGATATTAATGCAAGCGATAAAGACGGAGTGACGGCGCTGAGGCATGCGAATGTAAAAGGACACGCGGACGTTGTCAATCTGCTTGCAATCACCAGCAATAAAGCAACTGAACTGATGTTTGCGATTGCCCAGGGAGACTTGAAATTCGCCATGCTCTTGATTGCCAACCAAGCTGATGTGAATGCAAAAGACAAAAATGGCTTGACGGCACTGATGTCGGCGTCCAAAAACGGACATTTGGAAGCTGCAAAACTTTTGATAAACAGCAAGGCTGATGTGAATGCAAAAGACAAAAATAGCTTGACGGCATTGATATTTGCATCCGTCAAAGGACACTTGGAAGTCGTCAAACTTCTGATCACCAGCAAAGCTGATGTGAATGCAAGCAGCAAAGATGGTTTTACAGCACTGATGATGGCATCAGTGGGCGGACATTTGGAAGTCGTCAAACTTCTGATTGCCAGCAAGGCTGATGTGAATGCAAGCAACAAAGATGGTGTAACAGCACTGATGCGGGCATCAGGCTACGGACATTTGGAAGTCGTAAAACTGTTGATCGCCAGCAACGCTGATGTGAATGCAAAAGACAAAAATGGCTGGACGGCACTGATGCATGCATCAAATTGCCAAGCTGAAGTTGTCAAAGCTCTGCTTGCGGTCAAGGCCGATCCGAACAAGGCCGATAAAGACGGTCAAACCGCGTTGATGCTTGCGGTCAAAGGTGTAAATGGTGTCCGTGACCTGCTTGCGGCCAAAGCCGATCCGAACAAGGTCGATAAAGACGGTCAAACCGCGTTGATGCTTGCGGTCAAGCGAGGAGACGAGGAAATCATCCGTGATTTACTGGCATCCAAAGCCGATCCGGACAAGACCGATAAAGACGGTCAAACCGCGTTGATGCTTGCGGTCAAAGGAGTAAATGGTGTCCGTGACCTGATTACGGTCAAGCTAAAATATCTGAAAATCATCCGTGATTTACTGGCATCCAAAGCCGATCCGAACAAAGCCGATAAAGACGGTCAAACCGCGTTGATGCTTGCGGCCAAGCGAGGAGACTGGGAAATCATCCGTGATTTACTGGCATCCAAAGCCGATCCGAACAAGGCCGATAAAGACGGTCAAACCGCGTTGATGTTTGCGGCCAAGCGGGGAGACGGGGAAATCATCCGTGATTTACTGGCATCCAAGGCCGATCCGAACAAGGCCGATAAAGACGGTCAAACCGCTTTAATGATTGCGGTTAAGCGAGGGGACCGGGAAATCATCCGTGATTTACTGGTCTCCCAAGCCGATCCCGATAAAGCGGATAAGAACGGTCAAACCGCGTTGATGTTTGCCGCACTTGTTGGGAACAAGGAAATTGTCGGCGCGCTGCTTGCGGCCAAAGCTGATCCGAACAAGGCAAATAAAAACGGACAAACCGCATTGATGTTTGCCGCGGCCAAAGGCCAGAGAAAAATCGTTAAAGCGTTGCTCGTGGTCAGGGCGGATGTCAATGCAACGGATAAAAAAGGAAAAAACGCTTCCCAATATACCAATGACAGGATAATCTCAACACTTTTGTTTGAGGAAAGCTCCGTCAACGGAAAAAGGTGAAGATGAGATCGTAAGCAGGATTCCACCTGGTATCCGATTTTTCAAATTCAAGGATATTAAAATGTCTAAAATAATTCAATTTATACACCCCGGCGCGGAACGGACACCATTTCGTGGGGAGAACTGGAAACCGTGCGCTGACCATGAAAAAGGATATTGCGGTTGGACTCCGTGCAAAAAAAGCCATACGCGAAAATTTCTTCTTTGTCCCGGTCAATATTTCGACTGGAATACGCAACAAGTCGTTTCGGCGGAAAATTTGCGGGTATGGTGCGAGGCGGAATGGAATACCAAAGTTCTGGCATTACCGTCGCCATCGGAAGGTGAACCAAAGTGGGAGCACACGTTCACGCAGCTTGAGAATAATTGTAAAAACAAGATTAATACCGACCCCTATATTTTTGGTGAAACATTCAAATACAGTAATTGTCGGCAGAAGCATTTTTCCGAACTTCAGAATCTCTCACCCGGAGATATGATACTCTTCGGCTCACAAAAACAAAACAGAACCCAGAAGGGAGCGTGGCATTTCATGCTTGATACAGTTTTTGTCGTATCCGACCAGCGGTTTACGTTCAACGCATTGAAACCGATTCAATGCGAGTTAAATATCACCGATATGTTCCGTAAAACGGTTTTGGCGCGACAGGCCGATGATGATTGTTCTTCCTGGCGGAAAAGCTGTAACATGAAGGGAGATTGCCGTTTGTATTTCGGTGCATCTTATGCAAAGCAGTACAACAAGATGTATTCTTTTGCACCGGTTAAATTGGGCCTGCCGGGAACGGCTGGATATTCCAGAATGACACTGGACTCATTATCCGTCAATGGCGAGGATAATTGCATTGCCAAAGGACAACTGCGTGGTATCAAATACACCGAGGTTAAGAATATCGCCGCGTATTGGGATGCTCTGTTGATGGAATGCAGAAACAAGGGTTTTTATCCGGGCGTGTTATTCAGCGAACCGCAAAAATAAACTTTTAAGAAAAAATTCAACATAAATTAGGTAAAAAAATGAATAATATCATCAGAAATAAAGTTTGGATGCTTAAGATAATTCTGTTGACCACCGCTTGGGTCAGCATCTCATTATTGACCGGATGCGGAGCCTCGGAAGCAGATATTTGCGAAACGGCGGCACAGTTGATTTCAGAAAAATATGCGTCATGGGAAGGTTCCAATGCTCCGACTTGTACTGCGGTCAGATTGGGGAAAATGATTTCCCAAAGCAGTTGGCATGCCACTGCTTTGCTCAGCAATGGAGAGACTATTCCCGTAATCGTGGAAATCCGGGGCGATATGGTTGGCGTTGATCTCAGCGAACAGATATATAAGGAATACCAACGGGAAATGAAGAAGGCGACACAAGAATTTGAACGGGATATGGCGAACGCGTCACGGGAATTCAAAAGGGATATGGATAATGCGACACAAGAATTACAACGGGAGATTGATGCTCTTTAACCCGTAATATTCATGAATCAGCTTGTGCTTAGAACAGTGTTTTGATTTTATTATTGCCCCGCAACGCAACCAGTTGATCCAATGGGCTTGCCCATTGGAGCATTACTGCTCCAAAAGGTTTGGAAAAAGAAGAGCGCGAGAAGGAAAGAACCGATCCAGCAAAAGGTTTTTCCTTCTCGCATCAGGCTGTTTCAGCATTGCTTTTCCGTGGAATTTGTTGTTTTTGGGTGTTTTGCCGCGTAGAGGGTGAAGAGACAAAGATAGGCACAGAGAAAGACGGCGATGGCGAGCATGATGATTTTGCCTGCGTCGATAAAATGGAAAATTTTGCATAAGGTTCCGGCCAGAATTGCCACGGCGACGACGGCGAAACTTTTGTGAATATGTTGTGCGTATCCGTGGTTGTAGACGATCGTATGCATTGCCGCGCCGATGGGAAATCCTGCCATTCCGCCGGCGGCGATGAGCATGCCGACCAGAAACATGGTTCTGTCGAAGGCTCCGTTGTGAAAAAGATAAGTGACTGCGCCGGTGAATGTGGTGGCCAGGACAAGAAGCCGGACGATTCTGCTGGTGAAATATTCCGGGAGCATAAATGCGCTGGTCAGAAGCGGGCGGATGATAATTCCGCCGCCGATGCCCATTAAGGAACTCAGTAGTCCGGTGAGTAGTCCGGTGGAGAATGCGATTTTGCGTTTTCGCGACGAACCGGAGGGAATTGCGTCGTTGTAACAGCGGGTTTTGCTCAAAATGGTTTGGATGCCGATGAAGGCGATGAAAGCGACGAACATCCATTGAATGAAAGTTGCCCCGAATTTCTGATTGAGGAGTACATTGAGGGGTTTTCCGAGGAGGGCGGTCAGCGTGGCGCCGATTCCGATCGGGAGGGCAAAATTTCTGCCGACGCTCTCTTTGCCCCAGCCGATCTGGGGGGTTTGGCGAATGACGGTCGGAAGGGTGGATGGGACCATCTGAAGCAAACCGATGCCGACGGCTTCGACCGGATTGAACCCCATAATCATCAAAGTCGGGACGACGATCCATCCGCAGCCGACGCCCCAGTAGCCGCCGGACATCATTCCGACGAAACCGGCGAGCGGGCATCCGAGAAGAAGGAACAAGGAATGATTCATAAGGCACCTGTTTTTTGAGGAAGAGGTTGTTCTGGTGTTGAGCCGGTTTGCATTATAAATTGTATACAGTATACAATATAGGATAAAAAAGGAAAAATTCAAGAAAAAAGGATGCGTTTGGATTGTTTTTTTAGAGATTGGTGCTAAATTAAAGGACGCGAGATGCCAATGTAGCTCAGTCGGTAGAGCAATTCACTCGTAATGAATAGGTCATCGGTTCGATTCCGATCATTGGCTCCAGCTTTGAACGTAATGCCGGCATGTGAAACGTGCTGGTATTTTTTTTGCCTTTTTACCACCCGATCCCATCGAACACGACGGAACTTTGTCCGGTGCCGTCAAGTTGGATAAGACTGCCAAAAGGCGGACGCTAAGTTATGAACAATCCAGACTCCCCGCGGTCACTTTCGACGTTCCGCGCATCCTGTCTGCCAAGACGGCACTGACAAAAGTCCCGTCAGACTTGTCGGGTCGGACATGTCTGACTTTGCAGCATGAAATATAGAAACGGCGCGATACCTCTTCTTTGGTTCAGACTTTTGGCCGTGCCGTCTGAAAACACAGATGCGAAGATGTCGCCGTTTTTTTCTGTCCGGGTCTTGACAAAGCAGGGAAAATGAGTTATAATATACATAGAAAACGGTTTTCTATGCTTGAAAAACGGTCCCTCTTCTGCCCGTCAGGATCAACCGAAAGCGCCTTGAAATTATGACTCTCAAAGAGATCGCAAAAGAACTTAATGTCTCGCCGTCCACCGTCAGCAGAGTCCTGAACGGATACAATAAAAAATTCAGCACCACCCCGGAAATGCGTACCAAAATTCTGGAGATGGTCGCCAGAACCAATTATAAGCCAAACGCCGTTTTTCAATCGATCCGGGCCAAACAGAACAATCAGATCGCGTTTGTCTTTCACAGCCGCTCCCTGCTTAAAAGCGGCGAGACTATTACGCTGGCTTTGGATGAAACCACCAAATTTCTCGAAGAGAATAACTACTCCTTCCATTATCTGTTTTATTCCCACGCCCGCGAGGAGCAATACCGTCTCCCCGAATGGCCGGTCGCCGGAATCGTGCTTTCCGACGTCGTCGACCCCGAGCGCCTCGCCCTGATCGAACAGCGCAAATGTCCTTATGTGACCCTCAACGGAAGCTGCAATGTCTCCGGCGCCTCCATCTTGAGCGACGAAGAAGCCAATATCAACGAAGTCATGCACCACCTTCAAGAGCTCGGCCATCGCAAGATCGCCTATTTCAATGTCCCGCCGGTCAAGGAGCTCCATTACAGCGTGCTGGAACGCAAAAACGGTTATCTTATTTATCTTCACGCACATGGCCTTCCTCTGGTCGGCAATCCTGAAATCGTCTCCGCTCCGATTTCAGAACAGTTCGATCTCGCCATTCGGCAGGGCGCGACGGCAATCGTGACATATCAGCTGAGAATTGCGGTCGAAGTGCTCGAATGTGCCTGGCGGCGCGGCATTTCGGTGCCCCGGGATCTGAGCGTGGTCACCTTCGACGATTTCTGGTACGGGGCGCACTCGATTCCCCCGCTGACCTGCTGCCGGATTCCCGCTGCGGAAATGGGCCGGGAGACCGGCCGGATGATCCTGGAGAAAATCGCCGACCCGAACTCCCATCAGGGCGAGATCCTCCGGCTTCCAGGCAAATTGATCGTAAGGGAATCCACGGCGCAGGTACGCGCCTGAAGTTTTTTTTTCAACCGAAAACAGATCGCCGAATGGCGGCGATGAATTACGCAAAGGAGAATTCGAATGAAGAGAAGATTTACACTGATTGAACTTCTGGTTGTGATTGCCATCATCGCCATCCTTGCAGGGATGCTCCTGCCGGCATTGAATCAGGCGCGCGGCAAGGCGCGCAGCGTCGGATGCGCCAACAATCTCAAACAAGTCGCGCTGGCCATGCTCCTTTATGCCGAGGATTACAATAATCTGCTGCCCTCGCCCCGGTACAACGAGACCATGACCGCGCCTCCGGGACGCACCGGAAACGTGGCCGTTTTCTGGTCGCTCAAATTGGGCGTTCTCAAATATCTTCCGGCTTACACTTGCATCGACGGCATGAAAAACATTGCCGACTGCCCGATGACTCCCAACGCGGGCGACTATGAAGCCGGATGCTACGGAGTTCCCGGCGGACAGGGGAAAAATATCACTCCGCCGCTCTATGGCTCCGGTGCGACCGCATGCCACTGCCGGATTCTCACGCGAACCTCCTCCAAAGAAATTCTCGCCGTCGACTGCGGCTCCGTCAAAGCGCCGGGAAATGGCTATGTGATTCCCGATTACAAAACCACCCAGCCTGCGGAACATGCCGCCTCCCCCTCGGATTCCACCAAAGCCGTTGTGCTGCGGCACTCCGAGCGGGCCAACGCCGCATTCCCGGACGGCCGGGTCAGCGCCATCAGTGAAGGGGACATGAAGTCGGAAAAGGTCAGCGACACGGTCTGGCAATATCCGCATGACTATGTGAAACGCGGCAACTGATTTTCCGCAGATCCGATTGCGCGATCGTTTCCGCCGGACCGCGGGGGGCAGGTCGATGCCTGCCGCCGTCCCGGGCGGAATATGCTCTCTGTTTGAAAAATACCTTCCGGCTTTTCTTTGGAATAAATAATGACAAATCTGATTCGACTTGCCGCCCTCGCAACGGTTCTCCTGCAACCTTGGACTCCTTTCCTGCTTGACGCGGAAGATGTGACGCTTGAAAAAGACGGAATCTTCCGTTTTGCAGGGCAGGCGGTCCTCAAAGTGATGCACAGCAATCCCAACTGGAAGGCCTGCGACCAACGTTCCGCCGCGCTCAAACAACAAAGGCAGGGGACAAAAACCGTTTTGGACGGATCATGGGTTCTTCGCGACGGCACCACTGCGCTGTTTACCGAAACCATTCGGCGGCCATCTGAAAATCTTTGGGACATTGCCTATCGGATCAAGGCGGGCAATCAGCCCATTGCCACCGATTGGCTGGTGGCGGAACTGGCGATTCCGCTGGCGGATTTCTTCGGCAAACCCGTCATTGTCAACGGCAGGAATTATTTTCTCCCGGAGACCGCTGGAAAAGATGCGCAGCTGCATAAATTCCCTCAAGGGTCCCGCGTGGAAATTCCTTTGAAAGAGGGCCTTCTTTCCATTGAGAGCAACGCTTCCGGTGTCAAAATCTATGACAATCGCACCTTTCAGCAGGACAACTGCGCCGTCCGGTTTGGTTTTACGCCCGATCGCGGGAATTTGAAGCAGAGCGAACTGCGCTTGAAAGTCCGTTATCAACCCTGCCGGATGCGCAGTCTGAATCTTGCCGCCGCCGCCAACATGGGGTTTGTCGACCGGATCTCCGGTGACGGCAAGGGCGGCTGGACCGATCAGGGGCCGACTAATGATCTGAGGAGCATTTCCGTCGGCGCCATGCGTGCCGGGCCGTTGAGCTTCACCGTCCTCGACCCGGAGAAGAACCGGGGAAAATCCTGCATCGTCCTCGGCGGCGCGCAACGGCGGCAACTGCCGTCCCGCGCCGAGATCGACGGCGGGGAAAAATCCGGGCGGACACTGGCCCTTCTGCATGCGGCCGCCTGGCCTCGGGCCGGAGCACAGATCGGCACGATCACGGTGACTTTTGCCGACCAAAGCACGACAAGTTTGACGGTGAAAGAGGGGCGCGATGTCGGAGACTGGTGGAATCCGGCACTGTTGTCCAACGGAATGGTCGCATGGCATGGAGCAAGCGCGGACAATGGATTCGCGGGGCTCTACGGGTCGGTTTTTCAGATTCCGGAAAAGCCGGTGAAAAAAATAGAGTTTCTTTCTCTCGGAAGTTCCGTCTGGGGAATTGTCGCGGTGTCCATCGGCGACGATCCGGTTTATTTCCCGAAAACGCGGGTCTATGTCACGAAAAGCAATGCCTCCTGGCGCCGTTTTGAGACGGTGCGCTCGATTGCAAAAAACTCTGCGCTCGACTTCTCCTTTCTCCTCGATGCCCCTGCGGGAAAATACGGCCCGGTGACGGTTCGGGACGGGCACATGGTTTTTGAAAAACAAGGCAAACCGCTTCGTTTTTATGGAACCAATCTTTGTTTCTGGGGGCTTTATCTGCCGCACAAGGAGGCGGATGAACTGGCCGACCGGATCAGCAGGATTGGGTACAACGCGGTTCGACTGCACCATTTCGACCGGGATCTGGTCGTTCGCGGGGCGCGCGACTCGATCACCATCGATCCAAAACGCATGGAGGAGCTGGACTATTTGATCGCCGCATTCAAGAAGCGCGGGATTTATCTAACGACGGATCTTTTCACGGCACGCAGATATGTTCCGGGCGAATATCAGGATTGTCCCGATCTCGAGGAGGGGTATGCTTATAAACTGGCGGCCATGCTGCTTCCCGAGGTGCGCGAGCGTCTGAAAAAATTCGTCCGCGAAGTGTTCACCCACAAAAATCCCTACACCAATCTGACTTGGGCGGAGGACCCGGTTTTTCTCGGCATCAGCATTCTCAACGAGAATACGATCTTCAGCATCCTTGAAAAATGCCGCGCCTCCAAAGCCGGGATCGTCAAGCGATACGACGCGGCGTTCGAACAGTTTCTTGCTTCCAGACAACTGGTCGCGACCTCCGCCAACCGCGATGAACTGTATCGGCAATTCTGTCTGGAGGTTTACCACAATTACTACAACGATATGGTCGCTTTCCTGCGCGGAATCGGAGTGCGCAACCCGCTCACCGATCAGAATTTCATGAATTCCCCCAACGACAGCGCCGCGCGTGAAAAATATGATTATGTCGACAATCATATCTATTGGGACCATCCCGTCGCGTGGGGCCCCAAACATATGCAATGCAAATTTTTCAATGTCAGCGTGCTTCAGTCGGGCATCCAAAGTCCGCGGCTGATCGCCCCGACCCGGATCTATGGCAAACCCTTCTGGTGTACGGAATTTGATTTCTGCTATCCGAACCGGTTCCGCAGCGAGGGCGCGGTGATTTTCGGCGCCTACGCCGCCATGCAGGATTGGGACGGAATCTTCCGGTTTGACTATGCCGGCAGCCGGAACGCCGCGTTTGTTTCGGCGAATCTGGAGCCGTTCGACACGGTCAACGATGCGATCCGGCTTTTGTCCGAACGGATCGGGCTGGTGATGTTTCTGCGCAGGGACGTGAAGGTGGCGGAGGAGAAGTTTGTCGTCGCGGTTTCCCGCAATGCCGCCGCGAAGTATTGTCCGTCCTACCCGGAAGCGGCACATGCCTTGATGCTGTATGGCCGGGTCGGTTCGGTTTTGGCGGATCGGGATGGCCGGCTGGATGGGCAAAAGCTGCCCGAGGGAACCCGGGCGGTTCTGGATCTGACCGGACAACTTCCCGGAAGGATCGGAGCAATTCGAACGATTCCCGGGGCGATTGCGGTTCCGCATCTCGCGGAGGAACTCTGCAAAGCGGGAGTGGCGCTTTCCCGCGCGAACAATACGCGCAAGGCGGTCAGCTGCTCCGGGGAGCTTGCGGCGGATTTTTCCGAGCATACCTTTACGGTAAGCACCGCGCGCTGCGAAGCGATGGTTCTTCCCGCCGGGCGGAGTCGGCGGACAGGGGTGTTGGAGGCTGCGGCCAAGGATACGTTTTCGACCGTTTCGGCGATCTCGCTTGAGAACCGGCCGCTGGTGGAAAGCAACCGGATTTTGCTGCTGCATCTGACCGACGTGCAGCTCGAGGGGATGAAATTCGATTCCGCCGATATGCGTAAAGTGCTTCATTACAGCTCAGGAAAACTGTTGGCGAAGAAGGGAATTGCGACCATCCGTCTGCGCTTGGCCGGCAAGTTCGACGGGACGATTTACGCGTTGGATCTCCACGGCAACCGGATTGCTCCGATTGCGTTCAAGCGTGCGTCCGACGGGGCGATTGTGTGGGATGCCGACACGTTCCGCGTGCCGAAGCAAGTTGTGTTCGCATACGAACTGGTGAGAAATCAAGCGGATTCGAGCCGCTAGAATAAGAAGAGGTTCCTTTTCATATGAAGTATTTTCGCCCTGAAATCACCATCGGCTTATGGCTGATGGCGGCTGCGACGGCGGCAGCGCTGGAGATGCCCCGGATTTTTTCGGACTCGATGATTCTCCAGCGGGATCGTCCGGTTCCGGTTTGGGGATCGGCGCAGCCGGGGAGCGCGGTCACGGTTTCATTTGCCGGAGCGCGGTGCGAAGGCAGGGCGGACGCTCGCGGTCGCTTCTGTCTGGAACTGCCGCCCCAAAAAGCCTCCGCCGACGGACGGGAGCTGGTCGTGTCCGGCGACGGCGCAACGCTGCGCTTTCAAAATGTTGCCGTCGGAGATGTCTGGCTGTGCGCCGGACAGTCCAATGTGCAGTTCGCGTTGCGATTTGCGATTGATTGCACTCAGATCTTGAAGAATGCCGCCGATCCGTCTTTCCGGCTTTTTCTGGTCAACCGGACATGGAGCCGCACGCCGGAGCGTCGATTGGAGGGAAATTGGCAGATGAGTTCGCCGGAAAGCGCGGGGCGATTTTCCGCTGTCGGATGGCTGTTCGGCAACCAACTGCGCAAAACATTGCATGTTCCGATCGGGGTGATCGATCTCTCATGGGGCGGATGCAAAATTGAATCGCTGCTGGCTCCGGAATCGTTGCGGGAGTCCGGCGTTTCTCAAGGGGTGCGCCGCCAATATGAACAGCAGCTGCAGGCAATGACGGAACAGAAGGAGGATCATCAGCTGCGCAAGGACAAGCAGCGTCTTCCTGCCGTGCTGTTCAACGGGATGCTTCACCCTTTGACGCCGTTCGGCATCCGGGGGGTTCTGTGGTATCAGGGGGAGGACAACCACAATGAGGGCATGGAATATGCGGAGAAATTGCAAGCGCTTGCGTACACCATGCGCCGGTATTTTCGCAACCGCCAGTTGGGAATTTATCTGGTACAGCTTCCCCCGTGGCAGTATGGGACGGAGGATCCTTTGCGCATTGCGCGTTTCCGGCAGGCGCAGCAGTATTTTGCCGAGCATGATCCCCATGCCGGTTTCATTGTGACGACCGATTGCGGCGATCCGGCGGATATTCACCCGCGGAAAAAGCGCACTCTGGCGGAACGGCTTGCGACATTGGTGCTGTATCATGCGTACGGGGTCGGAGATTCTTCCGCGCTGGCTCCGACGGTGAAGGCCGTGGTTCGGGAGGGACATTTTGTCCGGGTTGAATTTCAGAATGCGAACCATCTGCAAAGTCGCGACGGCAAATCGCTGACGGATTGGCGGATCGGGAATCAGGACGGAAAATTTTTTGACGCCGCGGCAACCATCGACAACGATGGTGTTCTCCTCCGGTGTCCCGAGGTGCCGTTTCCGTGGCTCGTTCGCTTCGGATTTCACAAATTGGCGAATCCGAATCTGGTGAACAGTGCCGGAGTTCCGGCGGCGCCGTTTGAAGAGAAAATAAGGAACCGCTGATGAAAGCGGCGGTTTTTTTGAGGGTATGGTGTTTTTTTAAATTGATTGAAGGGATTGTGTCCGATTATGTTTTCCAAAAAATACACGGATTTCCGCAAGATGCGCAGCAAGCGTCTTTTTTCCATGACCGAAGGATCTGTTTTCGCCGCTTCGGAGCCTTTGAAGATTGAATATGCGAATTCTTCCCAAAAGGTGATTCCTTTTGAAAAACGTCTGGAACAATCTTACCGTTCCGGGAAAATCGGGGACGTCTGGGGGGCGCCGTGGGAAAACGCATGGTTCCATCTGAGCGGGAAAGTGCCGCGCCAGTGGAAGGGCAAAAGCATCGCGCTTCATCTGGATCTTTCCGGGGAATCGCTTCTGTTCGACCGCGCCGGAGATCCGTTTTACGGCTTCTGCCACGGTTCGGTTTTCGACGCCAGATACACCAAGACGCTGTGCCGTCTGACTCCTGCAATGCTTTCGCCCGACGACGACGAGGTTGACTTCTGGATCGAAAGCACTGCCGGCGGCCTTGCTGGGCTGGTCAAGCCCATCGGGATTCCGTCCGGGCTCAAGGAGGCTCCCACAGGCACGTTTGACGCCCGGATTTTGCAGGCCCGTCTGGTCGTGGTCGAGGAAGAGATCGCCGCGTTGCGCGACGATCTGACAATTGTCATAAGCCTTTTGGAATCGCTTCCGCCCGGAGATTACCGGTGCAAAATCATTTTGCAGGCGCTGGAGGAGGCGGATGTGGCGTTTCACGATTCGCCTTCGGCGGCGAGCGAGTGCCGCCGCGTGCTGGCCACGGTGCTGGCGCTTCCGGCGATGGCGTCCGCGGGGAAGGTGACGGCGGTCGGGCATGCGCATATTGATATCGCATGGTATTGGCGCATGCGCGAGGCCATTCGGAAAAGCGCGCGCACGTTTGCCAGTCAGATCTATAACATCGAACGGTATCCCGGATATGTCTTTGGCGCGTCGCAGCCGCACAATTATCAGTCCGTCAAGCAGAATTATCCGGGATTGTACCGGAAGATCAAGGAGAAAATCCGTCAGGGCAGCTGGGAGCTGCAGGGGGGAATGTGGGTCGAAGCCGATTGCAATTTGACCTCCGGGGAATCGCTGGTCCGGCAATTCCTGCATGGCAAAAACTTTTTCATGGACGAATTCGGCGTGGAAGTCAAAAGTTTGTGGCTCCCGGATGTTTTCGGGTATTCCGCTGCGCTGCCGCAAATCATCCGCCTTGCCCGTTGCGACAGTTTTCTTACGCAGAAACTTTCCTGGAATCAATTCAACAAATTTCCGTATCACATGTTTCTCTGGGAAGGTATTGACGGCAGCCGGATTTTCACGCACTTCCCGCCGGAGGACACTTACAACGCGGATCTTTCCCCGGAACAGCTCGCGCGGGGGGAAAATAATTTTTCCGAGCACGGCGTCGTCCAGGAATTTCTTTCCCTTTTCGGAATCGGCGACGGCGGCGGCGGCCCGTCCGAGAATTATATCGAACGCGGATTGCGCATGCGGTCGCTCGAAGGAGTTCCGCGTGTGCAGTTCGGCAAGGCGGAGTCGTTTCTCTCGCGCATGGCAAAAGAGCACACCGCGGAGCTTCCGGTCTGGCGGGGCGAACTATATTTCGAACTGCATCGCGGGACGCTGACCTCGCAGGCCAAAACCAAGCAGGGCAACCGCCGCTGCGAACAAACTTTGGCCGCAGCGGAATTTCTGGCGTCGGCTCTGCCGCTGCAGGAATATCCGCGAAGCGCCTTCGACCATTGCTGGAAAAAACTGCTCTCCCATCAGTTTCACGACATTCTGCCGGGTTCTTCCATCGAGGAGGTCTATCGCGATACGGAAAAGGCCCACCGGGAAATCCTCGATGCGTGCGGCGATCTGGTGCAACGCGCGGCGGCCCGTCTTTTCCCGTCGCGGGACGATGCCGCGGTGGTGGTCAACAGCCTTTCCTGCCCTTATGCCGGCTGCGTGGAGATGCCCGAGTCGTGGGACAATTGCATGGTAAGCACTTCCGACGGCACGCTTCTTCCCTGCCAGCGGGAAGTTGGCAAGCGCACGGTGGTAGAGCTGAATCTGCCCGCATTGAGTTTCACAACGCTGCGCAGAATTTCCGGCGCGGCGGTCGAGTCCGAACGACTCTCCGACGACGCTCCGGTCTTGGAAAACGATCTGGTTCGATATGAATTTGCAGAGGATGGATCGCTGCGAAGCGCCTTTGACAAGACTTTGGATCGGGAGCTTTTGCGCGGCGGCCGGGGAGGCGGAAACCGCCTTGCGCTTTATCCGGACCGGCCGGCCAACGAGTACAACGAAGCATGGGATGTCGATGTGTTTACGCGGGATTTTGCCCCTGAATATGCCCGGAGCATTGCTCCGTGCCGGGTGTTCCGCGGAACGATTCGCGACCGTATTGAATTTTCCCTGATGATTGGCAAATCCGAAATCAGGCAGACCGCCATTCTGGAACGCGGCCAAAAGGAACTTCGGTTTGAAACAACCGTCTTGTGGAACGAGGAGCGCAAACTCCTTCAGACCGGGTTCCCGCTGGAGGTCTTTGCCGGGGATGCCGCCTATGACATTCAATATGGATTTGTCCGGCGCCCGACGCATACGAACACCAGTTGGGATTTTGCCAAATTCGAAACGCCGGTGCACCGCTATGTGGATGTCTCGACTTCCGACGGCGGCGCGGCTTTGCTGAACGACTGCAAATATGCGTGCACGGTCAGAGATTCGGAGATCATGCTCAGTTTGCTGCGCGCGGCCCGCTACCCGGATTATCACGCGGACAACGGGGAACAGCATTTTGCCTACGGATTTTTGCCCCACGAGAAAAGTTTGGAGGACTCCGAAGTCATCGCGCAAAGCGCCTGTTTCAACCGGCGTCCGATGGTGCTCGACAAATTGGAAACCGGGGCGACAATTCCTGCGGTTGCCGGATTCCAGACGGACGGGGGAGTCGGCCTTGAGGTGGTCAAATGCGCCGAAAAGAAGGATGCGCATGTCTTGCGTCTGGTGGAACTCAAGGGACGTTGTTCGAAGGGGCAGCTGAAATTCCACACCCCGGTGAGCATTGCACAGTGCGATCTCTTGGAGTGGGAGGAGAAACCTCTGGCGGAACACGCGACCTCATTTGATCTGGAGCTTGCGCCGTTTGCCATTCGGACGCTGCTTGTGCGCACGGACGAGTAATGTTGTTCAGAGCTGTCCACGCAGCGCCCAAAGGCCCAGCGCGGGATTGCTGATGTAGAAAATTTCTTCGCCATCGACCCGATTCATCCCGTCGCGAAGGCTTTCCACATGCAATCTCCGCCGCGTTGCGTCGAGGTCGCCCCAGCGGTATCCGAGCGATTCGACTTCGGCGCGCGAAAACTCCGGCCCGGGACAATATTCGATCTGAAAACGCCCGTTGACCGCGCCGTGGATGAGATGGGCGACCGTCCCGAGATTGTCCGCGGCCAGTGGATCCGTGGCAATCGCTTCCAGCGCGCGCTTCGCCCCGCAGTACCCGTACCGCCGGATGATCGTATCGGAATCGGGATTCTCTCCGGCCGAACGCAGTCCGGGCGCGAGAATCGTGAGCGTTCCGCCGTCCGCGATTGCCAGCCGGGTTCGGTAGATGGCTTTGTTGCCGATCCACGTGCTTTTGAATTCGCGCGAATCAAGATAGGCCACCACGTGGCGGAGGGGGTGGTCGAGCATCGTGATGTTGGTTTGCCGCGCAAGTTCGGCGGCGTGTTCAAAACACGCGCGGCCGAAGCCGGAAAAGAACCCTTTGAGCGGCAGATCCGGCGTATTCGCCACGACCGTGAGCATATAAAAGATGCGGTTGTCCGGCAGGAATTGTTCCGCCGCGCAATCGAAAAGCCTTCGCACGGGGGTGTCGGTCCGGCCGAGGATTTTTTCCAGATCGCAGACGGCGCCGAGCAAATGTGATTTGCCGATGATGTCCGGTCCGCCGGCGCCGACGAAGATATTTTTGGTGTGATTGGCCATGCCGACCACCTCGTGGGGGACGACCTGCCCGATGGACACGACCAGATCGTACCGGGGATCGAGAATCCTGCCATTGACCTCTACGGCGACCGGAAAATCAAGCGCGCCGCCGGAAAGTTCCCGGAGCATCTGCGCGGGGATTTCGCCCAGCCGGACGTTCTGGTTTCTATCAAGTAGATAAGAGCACCTGCAAATTGTATGTGCCAGTCGGCTCT
>JAQUYX010000133.1 GCA_028691615.1 Victivallaceae bacterium | reverse complement strand
CAACGTTCTCGGCTGCAACAACAAAGGTTTTTTTGTCTTCGACATCTGGAAGGCCGACCGCAAAGCCCACGTTCAGCTGCGTTCGAAAAAACCTCTGACCCTCAAGAAAAGCTATGACGTCGCCGGTTCCGTCGCCGTCCTCCCCGACGGAAAAACTGAAATCAAACTTTATATCAACGGAATCGAAGAAGCCAAAGCCACGTTTGCCGCTGCCCCCTATCCGTACCCGACCGACCTTTTCCTCGGCGCAGCCAATCCCGGCGGGGAGCCGAAATGGCACTTCGCCGGCTCCCTTTCCGATGTGCGCATCTTCGATCGCGCATTGACCGCCGAAGAGATCGCCCGCCTCGGCAAATAGCACAAAACTTTGCAGGCTCCGGCGGGAATGCCGAATCTTCGGTTCCGCCGGAGGACATGCGCCTTATTTACGGAAAATAAGGATTGTTTTTCCGCGCCTCGGCCGCCAGATTCAAGGGCGGTGACGCCAGTTCACATTCGCCGACCACGACCAGTTCGGAATTTTTGATCGAAGTCGACTTGGTCGAGAAGAGATACCCGATATACGGCAAATCCTTGACCCACGGAACTCCGGTGGAGGATTTCACCGTTTCCTGTTTCTTGAGACCGCCGATGACGAAGCTGTTTTTCCCGTGCGGCAGACTGACACTGAGCGAAACGCTGTTGCCGTTGGAAATGCGCGGTTTTCCCGAGGACTCGAATCCGATCAGACTTGAATTCGACAGCGTCACGTCAAATCGCGTTTCCTTGATGTTCACCGACGCATTCGTGACGTTCATCGTAAAGCCGAACCCCGCAAATCCCGTCACCAGCTGCTGATTGGCCTTGGACACCGGATAGGCGTCGCTGGAAGCGATCGCCACGTCGATGATGTTGGAGAGCAGTTTATACGGGCCGACCCCGAAATCCGGCGTCGTTTGCGTATTCGGCGCAGGGGTGGTGGTGTCAAAATAGAAAATCTGATTCTGACAGCTCAACGAGGCGGGTGTGTTGTTCCGGATCAGCAATGTGCCGGTATGGGCGACTTCGGCCTTGCCGATGCTGGTCAGGAAATCAATGTAACGCGAATTCCATTTCGGATTGAAATTGTAGTAGCTGGTCGATTCCGTGCCGCTGGAACCAAGACCGCCGGTAAAAAGCGCCGACCAGTTGTCCCGGTAACGTCCGCCTGCGGAAAAGAAGTCCATGCCGTCGTTGTTTTTCCACGCCTGAAAATCCAGACCGATCTTTTCATCGTTCTCATGGAAAATCTCATACACGGTGATCTTGAGCCGCACCTGCGGGATGGGCACGTCATACAGCTTAAGCATCTTGTCGATATTGAACATGGAAAAATTCACCACATCAAACACCAGCCAGTTCAAATCCGGATCGTAAGCCACCAGATCCATCCCCTGCCAGACTTCCGACACGTCCATCACATTCATGCCCACGTTTTGAATCATCGGCAAAAGATTGCGCGACGGAACATATTTAGGAATGTAAAAGTACGTCTGCGTTCCGAAAAAAGCTCCCATCTGCGGCTTGTCCAGAAACTTCACCAGCGAGTCAAATCCCATCCCGTTGGGATGATCCCGGAACCGGTACTCCTCCGCGCTGATGAGCAGCAGCCCCGTCCCGTCCACATATTTGAGGCATTCGACGGCGGTGTTGCTTCCGAGTTGCAGATTGGGCGAATAGGTCGGCTGCGCGGTCGCCGGAGTGACCGGCGAAGCATAGCTGGTCGTGCCGGAAGTCGGCTGGACCAGCTGATTGGGGAGATTCGAATTGGACGGCGTCGATGTCACCGGAGCGTTGTTGCCCGGATAAACCTGCTGCAAACTGGTGTTGCCCACGCGTTTGGCCTGCACCATCTGGCGCACGTAATCGCGAAATTCATAGGCATCGACGTTTTTCAAGAGATATGTCTTGGTGACCACCCGCGGATCGTTGTTGTCCCGAATGAAGTGCACCACCTTGGTCTGCTCCTGAATCGGCACAATCAACCGTGCTTCGACCCGGGTGCTGTCATACCCTCCGGTATTGTTGAAATTGGAGTCCCGCGGCACTCCCGGCAGCGATTCGCCCCGGACAGCGCCGGACAATGCGACAACGGTCATCATCCAGAAAAATTGCTTCATAAATAAATCCTCCCGAACAGCTGTCAATCTTGATTACGATTTTCTCTTTATTTGAGTTTGTATAACTTTCCGGCCTCTTCGCTCTGAACGGCGGTATTGAGAATTTGCGCCTTGACCGTCAGAAAAACCTTGGTTTTCTCCAAAGTGGTCGTCGTCGTGCTGAAAAGATATTTGAGATACGGAATCCGGGAGAGAAACGGCATCCCGATCAACTGTTCGACTTTCTCGGTCTTGTCCCAGCCGGCCAGCAGAACTTCACGGTTCAAGGCGATCGTGGAATTGCCGCCGATCACATTGGTGGCGATCAGTTCGCTGCCGTAGTTGTTGCGCTCGACCGCGTTGGCGGTCATGATGTTGTAGCCGAAAAACAGCGTTCCGTCCACCCCGCCGTACATGCCGGGGGTATAGTTGTCGATCGAAAAATCGATCTGCGGGCCGCTGTGCAGATTGGCGATCGGGGAAACCACTTGCAGCAAAATCTGATTGAATCCATCCAGAGAGGCGATTCCGCTGACGGTGACGGAGGCTTGATCGTTTTCGCTTTTGATGATATTCTGAATTTGCGGATTGAAGTAAATTTCATAAATGGCGCTGTCGGAATTCGCCACGGTCAGATTGGCGGTGTTGCGGATCTGCGCATTTCCGCTCTGCGCCAGAATCCGGATGAACGAGGCGTCGAACTGCGGCGCAAAGAAGATTCCGCCAAGCCCGCCGGTGGCCCCGTTGATCGCCGCAGCTCCGCCCGAACTCAGACTGAACGCCTGATACGCCACCTGAAAAAGATTCAGCCCGGGCCCGTTTTTCCACGCCAGATAATCAATTCCAAGATCGGTCAGATTGCTGTCGCGTGTCTCGTAGAGCGTGAACGTCAGCGCAATCTGCGGCGCGGGCCGGTCGAGAAACGCCAGAAACTGATACATGAATTGGGTATTGGTGGTGTTGTCCTTCCAATAGATCTGATTGCTGTTCGCATCGTATCCGTAAACCGACCCGTACGGACCGGCGTTGATGAAGGCGTTGACCACCAGATTAACGAGAATCTGCCCGGAGCGGTACTGCGGCTGATAGACCGCGCGGGTAATCCCCGTGCCTTTGATAATGTCCCCCGGCGTGCGGCCGTCCACCTTGATCGGGCGATCCACCTTGGCAATAAAATCGTCCACATACGGCATCATCCCCACCGGACAGGTCACGGTCAGAATCTGTTCGTTCTGATTGCCGTACTCGATGCAGTTGACGATGCTGTTCATGTTGTAGCGTTTGACAATGCTGCTGACGAAGGGATTGATGTCGTTCGACTGGACGTATTTGAGCACGTAGATCTTCGACACCATATAGTCCTGCGCGTCATCCTGCACAAAACGAAGCTGTTTGGTCTCGGGGCCGGGCCCCGGCAACGGGGCATAATACCCCGGCGAAAGCTCCCCCACCTGATTCGCGCCGCATAACTGTGTCCAGGCGATCATTGCCGCCGCCAAGCCGGATAAAATAAACATAAAACCAACCCCTTTACGTTGAAGGGCAATTGCAAACTCTGCCAACAGGAATATTTGAAATTACCCACGGGAAAAAAACGGAAGTTCCCGACGCGGAAGTACCGCATGAAAAAAAACACCCCCATTCATGCACACGCCGGGAAGTTCCGAATTTCCCCGACAATCAGTGACGGAACCCCGACGCCTCTTTCGCCGAAAGATGCCCCTTCTCCACCGGATGCTTTTCAAAGTACGCCACCGCGTCCTTCAGATCCGCCGTAAGCTTCGCCAGCAAATCCTTGCTGACGCCGTGCCGAACGAGAATACGTTGAATCACCACATCCTCCGCGTGCGGCGGCAGCGAATAGGCCGGCACAAGCCAGCCGCGGCTGCGCAGCCGGTCGGCAAGATCGTAAAGATTGAACTTCACTTGCGCGTTCGGCTTGAGTTTCCAGCAGACGCCGGGAATCACGCCTTTGTCGCCGCAGCTGAGAATGTCGAAAATCCCGAACTTCTTCAGCTCTCCGGCAAAAAACATGCCCGCGTCGTAGCAGCTTTGCTGCACTTTGCGATACCCCTCGCGTCCCAGCCGGATGAAATTGTAATACTGCGCGACGATCTGACCGCCCGGCCGGGAGAAATTCAAGGCGAAGGTCGCCATGTTTCCGCCCAGATAGTTGACATAGAAAATCAGATCTTCGGGCAGATCGCTCTTTTCACGCCACAGCACCCAGCCCACCCCCAGCGGAGAAAGACCGAATTTATGCCCGGAGGCGTTGATGGATTTGACCCGGGAAAGACGGAAGTCCCACACCAGATCCGGTTCGATGAAGGGCGCGAGGAATCCGCCGGACGCCCCGTCCACATGCAACGGAATGTCCAAACCGGTGTCGGCTTGCAGTTTATCCAGCGCCGCGGCGATGGCGGCCACCGGTTCATACTGCAGCGTGAAGGTCGTTCCCAGTGTGGCCACCACGCCGATGGTATTTTCGTCGCAGAGCGCGATCACTTTTTCCGGCGTTGAGATGTAATGGTCGCGCTCCATGGGGATTTCGCGAATCTCAATGTCCCAGTAACGCGCGAATTTGTGCCAGCAGATCTGGACGGGACCGGTAATCAGATTGGGTTTGCCGAAGGGTTTGCCCAGTTTCTGCATCCGCTCGCGCCAACGCCACTTCATGGCCAGTCCGCCAAGCATCGCCGCTTCGCTGGAACCGGTGGTCGAGCAGCCCATGGTCGTCGCCGCGGCGGGGCTGTTCCAAAGGTCGGCAAGCATGTGAACGCAGCGCATTTCCAATTCCGCGGTCTGCGGATATTCATCCTTGTCGATCATGTTTTTGCTGATCGATTCGTCCATCAAAGCGCGTACCTCTGGTTCTTCCCATGTCGTGCAGAATGTGGCCAGATTCATGCGGGCGTTGCCATCGAGCATAAGCTCGTCATGGACAAGCTGATAACTGCCGCGCTCGCTCTGTTCTTTGGCCGGGAATTTGTAGGCTCCGGCCGGCTTGCCCAGTTCGCTGCTTGCAAACACATCGTCTTTTCGGTTGTCTACCTGATGCAATGCCATTTGAGTGCCTCCTTCAGTTGTCAGCGTTATTTTTTTGAACCCACTCGGGTTTTCTCAGGGCATGAATAATCCACGGAATCGCCAGGAACAGAATCATTCCTCCGGCGACCAGCGCCACATAGAGCGTCGGATTGCCGACCGGCAGATTCGACGGCGGGAAAAATCCGACGATGCAGGCGAAGATCACGCCGAAAAGTCCGATCACAGCGACGATCCACATCGCGGCTTTTCCGCCGGGAATTTTGTACGCGCGCGGCAGATCCGGCTGCGTGTAGCGCAAACGCAGCGCCGCAAGGTACATCAGAATATACATCACCAAATAGAGCGTCGCGGTCATTGCCGACAGCACAAAGAATGCAACACTGACATTGTCCATGATGAAATACAAACAGGCCAGCGCGGTGACGATCGCCCCCTGAATCAGAAGGATGTTGACCTGAACGCCGTTGCTGTTGGTTTTGGCCAGAAACGGCGGCAGTTCGCCTTCCTGCGCGGTGTTGAGCAATCCTTTACTCGGCCCGGAGATCCAGGACATGACCCCGCCGATCGCACCGAACGCCGTCAACAACCCGAACACCGGCACAAGAAACCCGAGATTGAAGCGGTCGAACATTCCCCGGAACGCCTCCATCAAGCCGGATGTGAGACTGATCTCATTGGCCGGAATCACCGCGGCCACCGCGAGCGAACCGAGCAGGAAGAGTACCACAATGACAATCGACGCATAGAGGATCGACAGCGGGAATTCCCGTGCGGGATTTTTCATATTCCGCACATAGACCGCCTGCACCTCCACCCCCGCGAAGAGCAGAATGATCCCGGCCAAAAACGCGATGCTGCCCAGCCCGGAGATCTGCGGGAAAAAAACCGGATGGAAATGGCTGACCGCCGCGCCCGAGGGCGAGCGCAGAAACTCCAGCGGCAGTCCGCGCAGCACCCAGATCAAACCGAGCAGAATGATGATCGCCCCCGGAATGATTGTCCCGAGCAGCACACCGTATTTTGTAATGCGTCCGACCATTGTCGCGCCCTTCATTGTCAGCGCGGTGGCCAACCAGTAAAAGAGGACAATAATCAGCCCGGTGTAGACTCCGCTGCTGGCGATTTCCGGCTTCATGAAGAGATAGGCCAGCGATCCGGCGGCGAACCCCAGTACCGTGGGATACCATATGACGTTCTGAATCCATTGCAGGAAGATTGCAGTAAATCCCCATCCGGGGCCGAACGCTTCGGACACCCATGTGTAGACTCCGCCCTGACGGTTGCTGAACGCGCTGCCCAGCTCCGCCGCGACCAGCGATGCGGGAATCAAAAACAGCACCGTGGCAAAGAGGATGTAAAAGAGCATGGAAAGCCCTTCTTTGGCCATCATCGGCAATCCGCGCAAACTGATGACCGCCGCGACGATCATCATGGTAAGCGTAAAGACAGAGAGATTCTGTTTGTTGACTGACATGATCCGACTCCTCCGTTGATTTTTTTTGAATTGTCAAGGCAAACAATCCTGATTTCATCTGGGCGACACAGATAAATCCGCGATCCGGTTTTGACAAATCAAAAAAACGTCGTAACGGAAAAACAGGAACAATTCGCAATGCTGAATTTTCGTCATTCCCGAACGGTCAAAAAAAAACAGACCGTCCCGCCGCATTTTTTCGTGCGGCGGGACAACCTGCGTTCGATCGGAAAAAAACGATAAACGAATTACGCTCCCAGCGCCGGGGTGGATTCGCGATCCTCAATGACAATCGGGAAATTCCATGCGGGAAAGTTCCACTGAAGTTGTCCGCTCCGGACAATGGAGAGCAGATGAGCGACACCGGCTTTGAGGTCGAATCCGACGCCGCTAAGCCGTGGGGTCATATATTTGCACCAATATTGATTATTGGTTCCCAGCACGGCGACATCGCGGCCGGGGCGAATTTTGAGTGTTTCCAACGAATCATAAAGCATTTTGGCATCCACATCGGTCATGATGATTGCCGTGGGTTTGGGGTCGACGGAGAAAACTTTCCGAAGCGCGGCATTGCACTCCTCCTGCTTCATGAACCGGGAATCCAGATAGAAAAGGTATTCCGGCAAAGTCTGAAGGCGGCAGCAGATATTCTGATGGCAGAACTCGTTGTACCTCGCGTTGGCGGAACGCGACCAGGTGTCCTTGACACAGCGGTGCGCGAATGCAATCCGGCGGTGCCCCTTGCCCACGAGAAAACGCACCTCTTCGGAAACCAGATTGTACTCGTCAATGGTGATCGCATTGGGACATGGATCGGTGAAATCCGGCAGCCAATGCACGAAACGCACGCCCCGTGCCTCGAGTTCACGCACGGCTGGAAGCTCCGAAGCGGGCATGGAGAAGGTGATGACCATTTCGTTCCCCAGAAGCGTTCCGCCCTCTTCGATCCGGCGCGCCACAAAAGGCAGCTTCATCAGATTGTCCAGATGATAAAAACTCACGCCGTATCCGTTGACAGAGAGCGCGTTGAAGATGGCGCTCAGGTGGTTGTTATAAAAGGAATTCGGCTCCATGATGCTCTGGTCGTTCTTGCGCAGATAGACGATATGAATATTTTTCCGCGCCTGTTCCTTCTTATAGAAGCCGCTTTTGGGGCGCACTTCGATCAGGCCAAGATTGACCAGATCGTCCACCGCGCGGGTCACGACGGACTGACTGACCTTGCAGAGGTGCTGAAGTTTCAGATTCGACGGGAGTTTTTCTCCTGCGGAGAGCTTTGCCAGTTCTCCGATCAGGTATTCTATGACCAGATTTTTTTTGGATTGACTCATGCGCGACGGCTCCTTATCCGATTCAACTGCGATCATTGATGGCTTTACTATTAAGTATAGCATATAGATTTTGTTTTGTCAATGTCAAGCATTCAAAAAAAATGATTTTTTTATTTTTTTGAGGTTTTTTACGACCGGCTATTGACAAAACAAAATCTATATGCTATACTATTGCAAGTAACCATCACACCAACGTGGCAAAGGGTAAAAAAAAGATGATGAACGCCAAAATCGAAGCAAAACCACAGCCGAAGCAATGGCAGACCGGCACACTGATCTACACGACGGGTACTCTGGCTGCTCTTTTCTTCTGGCTCCTCTGGGGGGATTTCGCATGGTCGATGCGCGATCGCGCCGTCAGCGCCGTTGCGACCTTGTTGGTTAAAGGCTTCGGCGTGTCCGACTTCACCTACGGGCTGCTGATCATCGCCTTCCCCAATTTCACCAATATCTTC
>JAQUYX010000132.1 GCA_028691615.1 Victivallaceae bacterium | reverse complement strand
CGCCTCCGCCACCGTCCGCCGCCACGCGCACGCATTGTCACGCACGCGGTCCGCCAGAAATACCGTGGCAAAAAGATTTCCCGTCTCTCCGGCGAGCGCCGGCAAAATTTCTCCGAGCAAATTTCCTTGAAGAATGCATCCGCCGCGCCAGAGATCGGCAATTTTGGCCAGCTTCAACGGCCAATGATACGCCACCGCCGCCGCACGCAGCAGCTCAAATCCCTGCGCATAGCAGGAGAGCAGCGCCGGATACAGCGCCTTCTCAAGCATCCCCGCATTCAGATCCAACGCGCCCGATCCGCCGCAGACGGCACAGCGCGCCGCAAAACTCCTCCGATCACGGCTCGCGCACGACACAATGCGCGCCAGCACCGCGGCCGCCAAAGTGTCGATCGGCACCCCCAGTCGGATCGATTCCGCCAGCGCCCATTCCCCGGTTCCCTTCTGCTCCGCGCGATCGACAATGCGGTCGAGCAGCGCCCCCTCCCCTTCCGGGTCGGCGGTCTCCAGAATGTCGGCGGAAATCCCCAGAAGATATCCGCCGCAAGCCCCCTTCTGCCATGAACGCAAAATTCCCGCACACTCCGGCAGCGAAAATCCAGCTCCCGCCAGCAGCCATACGGTTTCTCCGATCAGCTCCATCACGCCGTATTCGATGAAGTTATGCACCATTTTGACATAATGCCCGGCGCCGTCCGGTCCGATCCAGCGGCAGCAGACTCTGCCGTCCGGGTTTTTCGCCGCAATCGGCATCAGCAGCGGAGCAAGCAGCGACCAGGCCGCGACATCGCCCCCGGGCATCAGCGCCGGCCCGCGACGCGCGCCCTCCGGTCCACCGGAGACGCCGCATCCAATGAAGGAAATCTGCCGGAATGCCAGTTCCTGCTCCCGCCGGATGGTGTCTTGAAAAAAACTGTTCCCGCCATCCACAATGAGATCGCCCGCCTTGAGAATCCCGGACAATGCGCGAATCTGATCGTCCACCGGAGCGCCGGAAGGAACCATCAGGATCACCACGCGAGGCAACTTCAGCGAGGCGCACAAATCTTCCAGAGTGAAAAAAGCGCCAAGCAAATCCGGATTTCCGACCTCCCGCACCAGCTGCCCGGCGCGCTCGCTCGTTCGATTATACACCGCCACCGGAATCCGGTGGTCGGCAAAATTCAAAGCCAGAGCGCTTCCCATCGCGCCCAAACCGACGATCCCGACCGAATATTTTTTTGAATTTGACATACGTTCTCCTTTTGCGCACGGTCGCAATCTATCAACAAACAAGATCCTTGCAAGACTTCAGCGCTGTCTTTTCGGCAAAACAGGAATAGGAATGATTCCGACATCGTCAAACCACGCGCTGTCGCCTTCTTCGGCGGACGCTACTGCAAAGCGGATCTCCTGAAGCGCGCGCACGTTTTCCGGCAGTTTGGACTCGCCGATTTTGCGCAGCGTTCCGCGATCGTCCCGAAACCATTGGCCTTTGCGGGCGCGCGGGTCGAAACGGAAAACAAATCGCGTCCATTTCCCCGGAGTGAATTGCCCATCCCCGGTTCGCAGCGCCCCGGAAAGAGCGTCGTCCTGATATTTCAGTTGCCCGCCGATCCCCTCCAGCGCGCCGGCGACAAGATTTTTGCCGTCGCGATACTCGCCAAGCGTCACACGGAATGTCCCGCCAACGCCTGTTCGCACCGAAAATTTCACCTCGGTTGCTTTGCGTACCGGACCGAAAGAGACCACCGCGTCGGGCGACGATGCGCCCCGGCGGATCACGCGAAGCGAATACGAGCCGTGAGAGGCGGATTCGCCGACCACCGCCACCGCGTCGGAGTTCTTCCGAAAGATTCCCCAGCGCCCAAAGGTTTCCGCCGGGGGCGTCGTATATCCGAAGGGGGTCAACTTTCGGAAAAATTCCTGATCTTCAAAAGACTGCTCCAGAAGCGCGGTCGATTCCTCCGGGTTTGCCGCAACCAGTTCCGCGCCGAAAACCGAACCGATGGCGCAGCAGAGCACCGCCGGCACGGCAAGGCGTCTCCAAGTCCGGGCGCAACCGGACAAAACAAATCCGGCGTCCCTCCCCGCAGTTGCAACCATTGGCCTCTTCTCAAAACGACCGAAAAGCAAGAAATTCATTCCGACGGTCATTCGATCGGTTCCTTTCCGAATGGGTTAAAAAGAAATCGCATTGCATATCGCCACCATCCGCCATTCCGCGGCGCGACTTTTATCTGTACCGTCTTACTATATCCGGCTTTTCCAAACTTTGCAAATTCCGGCGCGGAAGTACTTCGACACGGTTGAAAAATAATTTGACCGTGGTATATTGCGCCACAGACGGTATGGACAAAAGTCCCGTCGATGAATTCGTTGACAACGAAAAAGGCGTCCTCATTATGTCAGAAAAATTTCTTCTCGGTTTCGACATCGGCGGAACCAAGTGCGCGGCAATTCTCGGACAGCGGCAGGGCAATACCCTCGCGGTGCTCGCTAAAACAAAATTCGCCACCGCCAGTTGCGCCTCCCCCGCCGATTGCATCCGGCGCTTCGTTTCGGAAATGAAACAGCTTCTTGCCGCCCACGCCCCCGCCGACGCGGAGCTGACCGGTCTTGGAATCAGCTGCGGCGGCCCGCTCGACAGCCGCCGGGGAATCATTCAATCGCCGCCCAACCTGCCCGGATGGGACGACATCCCGGTTGTGGAGATGCTGCGCCGCGATTTCGACTGCCCCGTCCGGCTTCAGAACGACGCCAACGCATGCGCCGTGGCCGAATGGAAATATGGCGCGGGACGCGGCACGGAAAATATGATTTTTCTCACCTTCGGCACCGGCCTTGGCGCAGGCCTGATTTTGGACGGCAAACTCTACAGCGGCACCAACGACATGGCCGGCGAAGTCGGACATATCCGTCTGGCGGAGCAAGGCCCCGTAGGATACGGAAAACGCGGTTCTTTTGAGGGATTCTGCTCCGGCGGCGGGCTTGTCCAGCTGGCCGCAACCCGTCTGAAAGAGCTCCGTCAGCAGCAGATCATCCCCGATTGGGCGCGCGATCCGGAATCGGTCACGGCAAAAACCGTCGGCGACGCCGCCGAGAGCGGCGACGAAATCGCGCTGGGCATTTATCGGGAATGCGGCGCATACCTCGGCCGCGGGCTCGCGGTGCTGGTGGATATCCTCAACCCCGAACGAATTGTGCTCGGGAGTATCTTCACCCGTTCCGAAGCGCTCCTGCGCGACGAAATGACAAAGCATATTCGCGCCGAAGCGCTTCCCGCAGCGGCAAACGTATGCAGCATTCTCCCGGCGGCGCTGGGCGAAAGCATCGGAGACATCGCGGCGCTCTCGCTGGCCGACTGCTGACTTCGGCACACCGTCTTATGCCTTGAGACGAAACTGACATGGATACAAAAAACACGATAATGATATATTTTTAGCATTTCAGCCTTGCATTTTATGTCCTCATGCGCTATAGTGAATACGAATACAAGAACAGCACGCTTGAAGATCCGGCGCACAAAAACAGGCCAGTCGCCGCAAACTTTATTGGAAAGCGGCGGGAAAGGATTGCCAGAGATCATGGGACGATTGAAAATATTGAACTCTCCGACCATCCGTCGCATGCCCTCCTACCTGCACAAACTTCTGCGCATGCGTTTCGAAGGACGCACCCATGTGTCCTCCCTGGAACTGGCAGAGTACATGAACATCGAATGGATCGTCGTCCGGCGGGACATCGCGCTGACCGGCATCAAAGGCCAACGCCGGGTCGGTTATGAAATCAATGAACTCATTGAATATATCCGGGACTACATCGGCTGGACCAATCCAATGACCGCCACGCTGATCGGCGCAGGCGCCTTGGGCACGGCGATTCTCGGATACGACGACTTCGCCCGTTACGGATTGCAGATCGAATCGGTTTTCGACTGCGACAGCAACAAGATCGGACGCGAATTGCGCGGCCATGAGATCTACGACGTCGCCACCATCCGCACCAGACTCAAGGCTAATCCGCCGAAAATCGGAATCTTATGCGTTTCCAACAGCACCGCCCAGCTGGTGGCCGACCAATTGATCGCGCTGGGGATTAAATTCATCTGGAATTTCGCCAGCATCTGCCTCAAAGTCCCCGACGATGTGATTGTCCAACGCGAAGTTCTCGCCGGCGGCCTGGCAATGCTCTGCGTCAAAATCAAGAGCCGGGAATCCGAGACGCCGCTCGGTCTGGAAGAGTAACTCTCTTCCTTCCCGCAATCCGTCCGTCAAAACGGCTCTGACAAAAGTTCCGTCGACGGCGCGAGTTTTGACAGTACCGTCCTTCGAAACAATCGGCATTTTTTCGCCCCCTCTGACCTATTATTTTTCTTATGCTAAAAAATTATCAATAAAAAGCGAATTCCCACTTGCAAAAAATCCGTTATGATGTATCTTATCGCATAATGATAAAAAAATATCATTTTCGGAATACTCAATCCATCGAAAGGAGTTTCCCATGAAAGAGCAAATCAAGACACCTCCGACCGTCGATCCCGAAAAAGAAGCCCGGGATCAAGCCCAACTGGAAGCATTGATCGCCAAGGTCAAAGCCGCACAGGAAGTATTTGCAAACTACACGCAGGAGCAGGTCGACAAGATTTTTCAGGCCGCCGCGCTTGCCGCCAACGAGCAGCGCATTCCTCTGGCGCAGATGGCCGTGGAAGAAACCGGCATGGGCGTCATGGAAGACAAGGTCATCAAAAACCATTTCGCTTCCGAATACATCTGCAACAAATACCTTCACACCAAAACCTGCGGCATCATTGAAGAGGACGAGGCCTCCGGCCTGATGAAAGCGGCCGAACCGGTCGGCATCATCGCGGGGATCGTCCCGACGACCAATCCGACTTCGACCGCGATCTTCAAATCGCTTCTGGCTTTGAAAACCCGCAACGGCATCATCTTCAGTCCCCATCCGCGCGCCAAGAAGTGCACGAATTACGCTGCGAAGATCGTCCTCGACGCCGCCGTTGCCGCGGGCGCTCCCGAGAATATCATCGCATGGATCGACGAACCGACCGTCGCCCTCTCCGGGCATCTGATGAACCACAAAGACATCAATCTCATTCTGGCCACCGGCGGTCCCGGCATGGTCAAGGCGGCTTATTCCAGCGGCAATCCCGCCGTGGGCGTCGGTCCGGGCAACACACCGGTGATCTTCGACGACACCTGCGACATCCCGATGGCGGTCAGCAGTGTCCTGCAATCGAAAACCTTCGACAACGGCATGATCTGCGCCTCCGAACAATCGGTTACGGCAATGGCTTCGATCTACGACACGGTCAAGCGCGAATTTCAACGCCGCGGCGCTTACATTCTGAACAAAAGCGAGGCGGAAAAAGTCGGCAAGGTCATCCAGATCGACGGCAAGCTCAACGCCAAAATCGTCGGTCAAAGCGCCTACACCATCGCCAAATTGGCGGGATTGGAAGTGCCGGAAGAGACCAAAGTGCTGATCGCGGAAGTTTCCGGTGTCGGCCCCGATGTGCCGTTCAGCCGTGAAAAGCTCTCTCCGACGCTCGCGCTTTACAAGGCGAAAACCTACGAAGACGCCATTGAAAACGCCAAGGCGCTGCTGGTTTACGGCGGCTTGGGACACACCGCCGTGCTCTATACCAACACCCAGAACGACGAACGCAAACGCGAATTCGGACACCTCATGCACACCTGCCGGGTTCTGTTCAACATGCCGTCTTCGCAGGGCGCCATCGGCGACATCTACAACTTCGCGCTGGAACCCTCGCTGACGCTCGGCTGCGGATCGTGGGGCAAAAACTCGGTCAGCGCCAATGTCGCGCCGCGCAATCTGCTGAATATCAAATCGCTAGCCATGAGGAGAGAAAATATGCTCTGGTTCCGAGTCCCCCAGAAAGTCTACTTCAAATACGGCTGTCTGTGCACCGCGCTCGACGATCTGGAAGGACGCAAACGCGCCTTCATCGTGACCGACAAATTTCTCTACCAGACCGGCATTCTCAAGCCGCTTCTGGCAAAATTGACCACCATGGGCATTGCCACTCAGGTATTCAGCGACGTCGAGCCGGATCCGACCATTCAGCTTGCGGAAAAAGGATTGGAGCGGCTGAAGAGTTTTCAGGCCGACACCATCATCGCGGTCGGCGGCGGTTCGCCGATTGACGCGGCGAAGATCATGTGGCTGATGTACGAACAGCCGGAAGTTTCCTTCAAAGACGTCGCCATGCGGTTCATGGATATTCGCAAACGCATCGTCAAACTTCCGGAGCTGGGCAAAAAAGCCATCATGGTCGCCATTCCGACCACCTCCGGCACCGGTTCGGAAGTGACCCCCTTCGCGGTCATCACCGACGCGGCGACCAATGCCAAATATCCGCTGGCCGATTATGCGTTGACCCCCACGATGGCGATTATCGACACCGAGCTAGTCATGAAGATGCCGCGGCGGCTGACCGCGTTCAGCGGAATTGACGCCTTGACCCACGCGTTGGAGGCGAGAGTGTCGGTCATGGCAAGCGACTACACCAATTCGCTGGCCAACGAAGCGGCGAAACTGGTTTTCGAGTATCTGCCGCGCTGCTACAACAACGGCCCGATGGATCAGGAAGCGCGCGAACACATGCTCAATGCCTCCGCGATGGCGGGCATGGCGTTTGCCAACGCGTTTCTCGGACTCTGCCACTCGATGGCGCACAAACTCGGCGGCATGTACCACATTCCGCACGGTTTGGCCAATGCCATGCTGATTAGCGAAATCATCCGCTACAACGCGACGGATTGCCCGGTCAAGCAGGGGACATTCCCGCAGTACCGCTATCCGAACGCGAAGGCGGCCTACGCCTCGGTCGCCCGCTGTGTCGGCCTGGACGGCAAAGATGACGACGCGCTGGTCGAAGCATTGATCCAAAAGATCGAGCAGCTCAAGGCGGAGACGGATATTCCCAAGACGATGAAGGAGTATCTGGATGCGAACGATGTCACCGAGGAGACTTTCCTTGCGCAGCTGGACGAGCTATCGCTCAAGGCATTTGACGATCAATGTACCGGTGCAAATCCGCGTTACCCCTTGATTCGCGAGATAAAGAAGATATATTCCAAGGTGTACTACGGAAAATAAGGAACCTTGTCGCATCGGGGGTCGTGAGGCTTTCCCGCCGGGAAAGTCCCCCGACTCCGATGCCGCAATTCCGCAACACGGAAAGTTCAGAAACGCAATGAAAAACAAGCTGAAGATCGTCGTCTGCATCGGCAGTTCCTGTTTTGCGCGGGGCAATGCGCGCAATGTGGAAGTGATCGAGCACTTCATCAAGGAACGGCATCTGGCCGATTCGGTCGAACTGTCGATTTCCGGGGGGCTGTGCTCCGGCTGCTGTGCCGACGGCCCGAACATCATTGTCAACGACCGGATGTATCACAATATGACCCCGGACGGAATGTTGGAAATTCTCAACCGGCTGTTTCCGTCCGCGTGAGAAAAAATCCCGGCGTTCCAACCGAAAAAGCTATGGAGATAGGGCTTGCACATGAATCAGGAAAAACTCATCAGATTGTCCGCGATCCGGCGGATCGCCTGTTATCGCAATCAGTTCAACGACCTTCTCGGACGCGGCGGCACGACCATCTTGCTCAAGGATTTGTCCGACCGGATGAATTTACCCAAAGATAAGATCCTCGCCGATTTTCGGATTTACGCGATCCAACCGGTCGAAGGCCCCTACAAAATCGCCGATGCAATCGAGTGTCTGGCACGATTTGTCGCTGCGGAGCCGCGCACGGATGTGCTGTTCGTAGGGGCGGGGATGCTCGGGGAACTTCTGCTCGGGTGCAACGGTTTTGCCGGATCGGGGATCAACATTCAGGCCTCGTTCAACGCGAATGTGGAAAAGAAGCAGCTGGAAGACCGCGAGAAAAATATTTTCCCGCTGGACAAGTTGTACAATCTGGTTTCGCGCCTTCAGACGCGCACCGGCATTGTCTGCGTTCCCCACCGGCTGGCGCAGGAGATCACCAATATGATGGTGGACGCGGGGATCACCGAGGTGTGGAACTGGTCCGGCATTCCCGTCCGGGTTCCCTCCGACATCGCGCTCTACAATGAAGAGCTCAGCGAAAACGTCATGGAAAATACTTACTATAAAATCAAGTAACCTTGATTTTTACGCTCCCAAGTAAGGGGAGTCCCCCCCTGCAAAAAGTTCCCCCGGAAGACACGACGCGACTTTGGGCAGGGGGTGTTCTCCTTACAGCATGATCTTGTGAAGCGCCATCGGTCCGGCGAGCCATGGCTCGATCGCGGAGGCGAACTTCTGAAAATGCGGCTGCGCCAGATGCGCGTCCAGCGACGGCTGATCCTGCCAGCGCTCCTGCGCCAGAAAAACGCCTTCGTTCAACGCGTCCGGTTGAATATCATACCCAAGATTGCCCGCGTCCTGCCGGGACTTTTCGATCAG
>JAQUYX010000131.1 GCA_028691615.1 Victivallaceae bacterium | reverse complement strand
CTTTTCATAGGCAATCTCCGCAGAAAGCGGCAGCAGCGACGCAAACATGAGGAAAAAACAAACAATACTTCTCATATCGGATCCTTATGTTATTCAATGCCATGTTAGAGGCGGCGGCGCGCCCCGCGTTGCTGACGGAAGGTCAGAATCCTTTATATGCGCGGGCACTGTTAATATAGGAGTTGCATCCCATTGCGGTTTCCCTGAGTTCTCCGGGAGTCATCGCTCCGGCGTGTCCGTCGACGAATGCGGTGGGAATTTTGTCCTCATGAATTGTATAAAGGGCAAAGTCGGTCGTGCTGTACCCCAGTTTGAAGGTGAATGCGCCGGTTCCATACAGGACACCCGCCGATTTTATTTTCCCGGCGTCGGCGATAAAGTATGTCTGGGACGGAGCTTTGTTGGAACCGAATTGATAGACCCATTCGGAGCCGGAGGTGACGACCCGGTAAAACCCTTTGCCGATAAGCTTCCAATCATCGCTGATATTTTTATATGCCATGCCGTCGAACATGCCGGAGGTTCCGTAGGTCAGGCGGCCGGAGCCGTCTGGATTGTTCCAGCCGCTGCCCAGATCCGTGCCGGGTTCCGGGAGCATGGTGGCGGCGCCGCGCTGAATTTGTTCGGTGCAGACAAGGACTTTCCACGGGATATATCCGCCGGTGTAAACGGACGGATTGCGCTTCTTTACGCCGGTCAGATACTCCATCCAAAATCGGTTGGAGAGGGCAAGCGGAACGAATCCCCCGTTGTCGTCATGATACAGGAATACGCCGCTCATGGTCTGCTTTTTGTTGCTGACACATTGGATGGTGCGCGCTTTCGCCCGCGCCTGATTCAGCGCGGGAAGCAGCATCCCCGCGAGGATCGCGATGATGGCAATGACGACGAGTAGTTCGATCAAAGTGAACGGTTTTTCCATGCGTGCATGATTGGAAAAAGATGTCGAATTGAGATTCATTTCTCTGCTCCTTGAATTGGAATGCCGTTGGACGGCAGTCGTGGGGGGTGAATGTTGTGAGATCCTTATTTATTTCATTCGATTGTATGTTGGGTGATTTTTGTCGGATGTGGAATGCGCAACTCCGAGGCGGATCAAGGCATGGCCGCCGAGATTGTGCCCGGAGAAAAACAAGGGATAAAAACTTTTGGCACTTTTTGCGGGACGCTCCTGCCGATTGCAATCGATCCGGATCATCGTCATGCAAAATGTTTCTCCGACGCGCAACTCCGGGGTCGTCCGTTCCCAATCAAATGCGCCCGGATCCAAGCGAAATTCCAGCGCGTATCCGTTTTTTTGTTTCGCCCCGGCGGATTGGAAATTACGGGTGCGCAAATTGAAATGAATCGTGACCCAGTAGCCGCTCTCCGGCATCACGTGATCCAGCGCCCACGCTTCTTTTGTTTCGGGATTCATCAAAAATTCGACGTAATAGGGAATTTTTTCAGCGGGACGGAAGAAAACTTCCAGACAGTCGCCGTTGTAAATGCGTTTCGTCTTGTCGGAGGCGTCCCCGGCGCGGCCCTGATAAAATTTCATATCGCGGTCGGGGAAAAACACACTGCCGTAGATGGATTTTCCGTGCCAGCCCAGTTGCCAGAGCGAGCCGTCGTCCAGTGGTTTCTCGGTGGAGAGTGCGTAGGAGCCGTGGAATTTTATCGCTCCCGCCCAAGCGTTTTCGTCAAGGTTTCCGTCGAGTACCGGCGCCGTTGGGAGGCGGGGAATGGTAATTTCCGGCGCGGGAGTCATCCACGTTTGGGCGATTTTTTGAAGCGCTTCAAGTTCCTGCATTTCCAAAGGCGCGCTCTGGAGGATGGATTGCGAAATTTTCATCGGGCGCTTGACGGCGGCGCGAAGAACTTGCATGCGTACAGAGTGCAGCCGGGCGTCAAGAATTTCCGTTTGCGGTTGTCGCAGCGTTTGATTCGCCGCATGGATCGTTCGGGGAATTGCCATCAGGAGTAAAACAACAACCCAGACCGACAGGAGGCATCGGGAAAGGCAATGTCTGGATTTTGTATGGATCGCAACCCCTGTATTCATCTGTTTTTTCCTGCTTCGAAACATGCCGGGCGAGGATTTCCTTTCTCAAACAATCCGAATCTCCAAGAATAACCCTTATTAAGGTATTATATGAAAAAAAAGTCTTCTGGCAATACCTGTCCTCATTTTTTAATAGTTTGAAATGTTATTTTCTAACATCCCCCCTTGAAAAAACTTATGGGAGCTTGTCCGTCGCATTCTCGGTTTTCTGCCGGCAAAGTTTTTCGCCGACCGCGCCGCCGGGATGGATCAGGGCAAATTGTCCGGCCTGATAGCCGGTCATTTCGATCATCGCCGCTTGAAGCGCGTGAAAGATCATACAAAGCGCCGTTGTGCTGGTCGTGCCCTGCATGTTCCATTTGTCGGTCTCCCGGTTGACATGCATTTGAAGCACCGTATCCGCCGCACTCGCCAGCGGAGAGGATAAATTCTCCGTGACGGTGATGATATGGACTTTTTTCGCCTTACAGATTTCGACAATCGGGAGAAGCTCTCCGGTTTTTCCGCCTCTGGACGCGAAGAGCATCGTGTCGCCCGGCTGTAAAAATCCGGTCGCGCCGTGCACGGCTTCCGCCGGGGAAATAAACCTCGCCGGTCGCTCGATGCAGCACATCAGATGGGCGAAGTGCTGACAGGCGATTCCCGAATGGCCGCATCCGCTCGCGCCGATTCGCTCCGCGGCGCAGAGAAACTCGACCGCCCGGGAGAAGGCTTCTTGATTCAGAAATTCTTTCATCTCCTTGAGACACGCAGTTTCGATGTCGTATGCGTCAAGGGCGCTTTGCCATGCAGCGATCGTTAGCGGCATTTCAGCACTTTTTCCTTTCCTCCCACGCGCGGCGGACGGCGCAGATCATCTCATCGACCATCGCGGCGCGATCCGGGGCTTTGGCGATTCCAGAGGAGGATCCGGTGGCGTCGGCTCCGGCCAGAATCGTGTTGTAAACATCTTTTCCGTTGGCAATTCCCGCCGCCGTCAGAACCAGAATGTCCGGGTCCACATCTTTGACGGCCCTCGTCGCGGCGTTGACATATTCCGGCCCGATGCTAACGCCCGTGCCGATCAATTCCGACGGTTCCGCCACAATGATATTGGGTTTCAAGCGCGCAATCATCGCCGCTTCCGCCAGAGAATCCGCGCAGACAATCGACGCCAGTCCGACTTCATCGGCGCGCAGAATGGTTGCACGCAGCACAGAGAGGGACAACGGCTTTTCACAATGATTGAGCATCACCCCTTCGCATCCGGCGGCCTTCAGCGACTCCGGCAGAATGTCTGCCAGCCCGCGCCCCGGCCGCAGCGGGTCCATGTGCGGGGCGAAGACGTGAATATGGGAGGTCGCGTTTTTGACCCGCGCGATCTCCACAACCGGCGTTGTGAAAATGATGTCGACCCCGTATCTGACCGCCGCCGCGTCGGCGGCTTTGGCCAGATCGATCACGTCCTGCCCGTACAGATAGGATTTTGGGCCGATCTCAAAGAACGGCGCTTGAATCTTGCAGTTTTTGATCATGATCGGATGTTTTTTCAGCGTTTCTGCTGCAAGGTGTAGTGGACGTCGTCGGATTTCTCCTCGTCGGTGAATTTGTGGAGCGTATCGATTGTCTTTCCACCGTTCCACTTGCGGTCTTCCTTGAGATCGTCGGCGGTGCCCATGACCGTGACGTTGAGCTGACGGTGTCTGGCGCGGACCTGATCCCAGTCCACAAAATAGATGTGGGCAAATTCCCCGCCGTCAAGCACGCCGTCTTTGATCGTCATGGTTTCGCTGCGGCCGAAGAATACCGAACGCAGATGTCCGTCCGTATTCATGCTGGTGAAATCTCCCGGCTCATTCACAAAGCGGCCGAATTGGGCATGGATCGGACCGGGATGCCGATACTGGTGCTCTTCCTTGAAATCAGGGGCGATTTTGCGCATGATGTCCAGCAGATCGTGCTGAAGAAATTCCAGATCGAACGAGTCAATGTCGTGCGAACACTCTTGAATGATCACCGAACAGGTGGTATGATGCGATGCCAGGCAGACGGTTCCATTCTTGACTCCCGAAGCCTTGACGATCTCAAGAACCTCCTTGGACACATCGTGAAAGGTGGGAATCCATCCGCGGGACTGCAGTTCGAGCTCTTTCTGATAAACTTTGAAATCCATTTTTGGGTTCTCCTTGGTTTCGTTATGGATAAAATCAGCGTGTTTCAAGATATTCGATGCCGGAAATCGAACAATATTCCCGGAGCAGGGCGGTATTGTCGCCGTAGCTGACAATATAGTGCTGCCCTTCGACATTCCGGAGAAATTCGTCCGCCGGGAAATCAAACACCATCTCCAGACTCGGCAGCTGCGGCGCGGGCGGAGCCCAGCCGGCTTCCTCCCATTGCTCCGGCGTCCGCGCCTGCGCAAGCGCCGTATGCAGCACATATTTGCCCCCTGCCATGGCCAGCCGCGCCAGCGTAACCTGACCGGTTTTGACCTTGGAAACATTGAGCAGCCCTTCGCCGAAAGAACCAAACGCGTTCGGCATGACGGTCACCGGGCCGTCGACAACCGATTTCGGCACATAATCGGGCACGCCCATCAGCGCGGAATTTTTGGTGAATTCATAAAATTCCATGTAGGCCGGAGTTTGTCCCGTGAGAAATTGGACGATCAACTCCGTGACCGCGCCGCAGGAGTCGTTTTCCGGAACGGTTGGAATATCGGTCAGGCAATGCAGAAGCGCCAGCGATCCGGCCGGAGCGAACTTCATCAGTTTTTTGACGCCGTCGACATCGCAGAAACTGAAGGCGTCGTAGCCCCGGTCGGTGATCTTCCGGAGGAACGCCAGCGCCAGACGAACGGTGTTTTCAATCGTTCCGGGCTGCGGTTCGCGGATGAATTTCCACTCGGCGCGGATTCGTTTGGCCTGTGCTTCAATTTCGCAGGGGGGAATTTGAGAGGCGATTTCGGTAATTTCCAGAAGGTCAAAGTGTTCGATCTCTGTACCGACCACGGATTTCAGACTGCATCCGTCATAGAGGGTGTTGAACAAACGCATGTCGCGATACCCGGACATTCCGATGAGCGTGCCGTGCATCTGCGCCGCGGCGGAGGCCGCGCGAAGCCAGGTTGCCGCCTCGTCATATCTCGGTTCGGAATCTTTGAAATTCACCAGATATTTGAAGCGATACCCCATCTCCGAGAACGCCAGCCGCAGCGCCGTGGTTCCCGCCTGGTCGGCGGTGGTTACAAAATGACCGTTCTCGCGCCATCCGCTCAAACCCCAGAGCAGGATCGGCTTGTGCTTGAAGCGTTCAATCGTCTGAAACACCGCCCAGCTGGGAATCCAGCCGGCGACACAGACGATCAGCGCGTCAAAATCGTGCGCGGCAAGTTCCTTCGCCGCGCGTGCGGCCTGCTGTCCGGCGGGATCGTCGCTCACCGGGGCGGTTTGCACCAGGGTTATTCCGCGTTTTTCCAGCTCCGCGGCGGCGGCGGCACAGCGCTTGTCAATGAATTCCCGCGGGGTGTTGACTTCGCCGAAACCCACAAATCCGGCTTTGATGTTAAATTTTTTCATGATTTCCTTTCGAATGTCGGGAGGATGAGGGTATTTAATTGACGGTATTTTTCGAGAATTTCTCCGTAACTGGCGGCGTTGGAACTTGGTTCGACAGTCCACGCCGGGGTGACCATTTTGGCCGCCGCACAAGTCGCGTCCGAAAAATCACCGGCGGCTACGGCGCCGAGAATCGCCGCGCCCAAGGCGGTCGCCTCTTCGCATTGCGTCACGGTCACCGGAAGATTCAGCACGTCCGCCTTGATCTGAAGCCACAGGCGGCTCTTGGCGCCGCCGCCGAGACTACGCAGTTCTGCGACATGGCATCCGGTTTCGCGCAGCACTGCGACATTGTCGGCCAGCAGATATGCCACCGACTCCATGATGGCCCGCGCCCAGTGGGCGCGTTTGTGCGCAAGGGTGATTCCGAAGGCGACGCCGCGCGCATTCGGGCAGCAGACCGGCGAGATCGCCCCCGCGCAATGGGGCAGCAGAATCAATCCTTCGCTTCCGGGGGCGATCTGCGATGCGGCATCGTCGAACTGACGGAAATTCATGCCGTCGCAAAATTCGTCGCGAAAATGCTTGAGCAGCATTCCCGCGGTCGGCGCCCAAGGCAGCAGCGCATAGGAGTTTTTGCGGAACCCCAGATACGTGCTGATCCGGCGTTTTTCATCATAGACGCTTCGTTCAAAGGTGGCGCACAGTGCGAGCGTGCACCCGGTGGTTTCGGAGATGATCCCGTTTTCCGCGCAGCCGCTGCCGAGATTGCCGCAGACATGATCGATCGGCGCAATGCTGACAACGGTTCCGGCTTTGAGGATGGAATCATTTTCCCGGCAAACTCCGAGCGGCTCTCCGGGATGGAACAGCTTCGGCAGCTGGGCAACGGAAATTCCGATCGCGTCCAGCATCGGTTGAAAATATTCCCCGCTGCCGATCTGGTAATAGAGACTCGACGGCATCAGTCCCCGGCAGGTTCCGAATTCTCCGGTCAGACGCCATGCGATATAATCTTCCACCATCAGAAATTTCGCGGTCCGCGCAAACACTTCCGGCTCGTGTCGTTTGACCCACAGAATCTTCGGCGCGGGCCAGCAGGGGAGCATGTCGGTTTGTCCGGATAGGCGGAAGAGGGGATCTGCGCCGAATTTTTCCAGCAGGATCTTGCTCTCCTCGTCCGCCCGGTTGTCCAGCCAGACAATCGCCTTGCGAACAGGACGGCCCTCCGCGTCGAGCAAAACAAGCGTTTCGGCCTGCCCGGTGATGCCGACCGAACGGATTGAATTTGGATCGATTTTCGCCTTTTTCGCGGCTTCGCAGATCGCTTCTTTCGCCGAAAGCCAGTATTGTTCCGGCTCCAGTTCCACGATTTCCGGCCGAGGGAAGGACAGACGGTATTCGGAGAGGCCGACCGCCAGAAGACCGCCGTTTTCCGCAAAGAGCGCCGCTTTGACGCCTGTGGTGCCAAGGTCCAGTCCGAGATATGCCATAAGGACAGTTTGCCTTCCTAGTTGATGGATTGGTCGAACAACGCGTTGATCTCTTCGACGGTCCGGTCGGCGAGCAGGAATCCGCCGTCGGAACCGACTTGCCCGTTCACAATAAATCCGCCGTAGCCGCCGAAGCGCTCGGCGGCGGGGCTGGGAAGATACCCGGCGTGGAAATTGCCGCCGCCGGAGAGCTCGACCAGAAAAGTCTGGAACGCTTTGCTGCGCGCCTTGATATTCTGCCCGTAGGAGAGGTAAAGCTCGAAGGGATTGCCGGCAATGACACAGTTTCCAATGCGGACGAGATTCATTTGGAAAACAAACCGGGGATTTTCGTCCTGATCGAGATAACGCCTGATGACCGCCTGCGCGTTTTTGATTTTGACGAAGGAATGCAGTTTGCTGTCGTAGGGACCGGGGCCGCCGACCTTTTCTCTGGCATGGGTTTCGTCACAGAACGCCTGAAACGCCTGATCTTCGGACATGACGTTCAGAAGCGCGGCAAGTTCGCTCTCTGCTTTTTTGTAATCCACATAACTGGCCCGACGGCGCGGAAGCGAGACGGTTTTGAAGACGCTACGGAAGACCGGGGCCGTTTCGATCGGGCCGGGCGTCGCGTTGGAGACGGCCGCGACGAGCCGGTCGGCCAGTACTTCTACGCCGTCTGCATGCCAGAAATCCGGTTCGGTGGTGTAATGGCGCACCAGATCGCGCGGCGATTGGCAGCCGGCGGGGCTGATCTGGTAGAGGGTATGGAACTCTTTACCGTACAAATTCTTGAGTTTTTCACGCGCGGCTCCGGCAAAGTCGCTGGAAACATAATTTGTCGCTTCCATGCTTTGCGAAGGGCAGGCGGTGTTGAGCAGCATTCCGGTGCGGCGGCCCTTGTCGTCGAATGTGAAGAGCATTTCCACTGCGCTGTCCTCGCCGGCCTCCATGCCGACGAAATCCGGCCGGGTGGTGTCGCCGTACATTTCCGCTGTCCCGTCGGCGTAAACTGCTCTGCGGCAGTGGCCGATACGGGCGTTGCCGAACGCCGGGGCGATGCCGCCGGCCTGACGGTTGCGCCAAGCATTGACGATATTTCCGGCGATGATCGGAATGGCGAAATCGGCGTAGAGCTCCGGTGTGATCCACTCGCCTTGGGCGGATTTGTCCCAGATGCGGTTCGCGACGTTGACGCTGGCGTCCTGGAAGGCAAGGGAGGGGGCGTTGTGCGAATGAATGGCGTTGACAAATACTTTACTCGGATCGATCGACGGTTCCAGCGCGGCGACCTCTTTGCGGAGACGGTCCACAAACTGCTGTGGGCAGCCTACATTGTCAATGGAGGCGGTGAGGAAGAAGTCGTCGCCCGAACTGACCGCGAGGGCGACTGTCTTGAGCCGCGAATGAATCC
>JAQUYX010000007.1 GCA_028691615.1 Victivallaceae bacterium | reverse complement strand
AAAAGAAGCCGATCCGGGGGGTGAGTCATCTGGCGGAACACATCATGTCATATGCCGTGCGTCCGCTGGAAGCCGGATACGAGAAGTCGGCAATCTCCTCCAACGCGTGCACCGGCGCTCTGCACGTGCGTTTTTTTCTGCAGGGTTTGGAGAGCCAGATCCGCAAACACGCGCCGGAATTTTTGCGCCGGATCGTCGATTTCGAACCGTCGCGGGAGCTTTTCGAGCGGGAGCGGCAAGTGGTTCTGGAAGAGTACAAGGACAATTTCACCGATCAGGCCGGAGCGTATCTGATTAACCTTTCCCGCAAATATTACGACTATTACGGTCCGCTCGGCGCGCGCGAAGATCTGGAAAATCTCACCTACGAAGCGTATCTGGATTTTCAACACCGTGAATTTTCCCGTCCGGCAAAATTGATTTATGTCGGGACCACGCCGTTTGAACCGAAGAAGATGGAATTTGCGCCGACGCAGTTGAAACGCACCTTTTCCTTCCGTCCGGACCGCAAACTGATTCCCGAACATCCCTGCGCCTTCGAGGAGAAGACGGTGATCGACTTCCATACCTCCTTGAAAGCGGAGGAGCTGGCCTATGCAAAATTGGGAATGACCCTGCTGTCCGCCGGGATGGAGAGTCCGCTGTTCAAACTGGTGCGGGAAAAACATGCGCTGGCTTATTTTGTCTTTGGAACCGCCCGGCTTCTCAGCGGAAATTACGGGTGTGCGGACATCCTGACGATGGTCAGCAACGCCAACCGGGACAAGGCGATCGAACTAATCGGCAAGGTGCTCGCCGCGCCGGAGAAATTTCTGACCCGGAAACGGTTCCGGGAGGTGGTGGCAAGCTATGTCCTTCACATGCGCATTCAGGAGATTGAGCGGTACATCAACATTGACCAGACGCTTGCGCCCAATCCGCGTCAAACGCTGGACTATCTGATGAATCACCAAATGCCGACTTATGAAAGCATGATTGCGTTTTTACAAAAATTCGGCGTCCGCTTTGTTCCGGGAACCGACCGTGAGCTGTTCGATGAGCACAAGTGAAAGAAAAATCTGGCATCTGATCGTGCCGGCCGCCGGAAGCGCCGCGCGGTTCGGGAAGGACAAGCTCTTCTGCGAATTGCAGGGGCGTCCCCTCTTTACGCATGTGCTGGCGCGTTATGGGAAAATCTGTCCGGGACGCGTTCTGCTGGTGGTGCCGGAAGAGAAAAAAGCCGTGTTCGGCGCAGCGGTGGAAGAGTTCTGCCCGGAATTGCATGTGGAACTGATCCCCGGCGGAGCGACCCGCACGGAATCGGTGCAGCACGCGTTATCCGTGCTGGAACAGGAGCCGACCGACGATCTGGCGGTCGTTCAGGATGCAGCCCGTCCTTATTCTTCGTTGGAGCTTCTGGAGCGGTGTCTCGCGGAGGTTTGGGCCAACCAGTCCGGTGCGGTGCCGGGAAAGGCGGTGCGCGACTCCCTCAAACGCACCGGCGGGGATGGACGGACGATTGTCGCGTCGGTCGCGCGGGAAGATCTCTGGGCGGTTGAGACGCCGCAGGTGTTTGCCTTGGGCAAACTGCGGCATGCTTATCAAACGCTGACCGGGCAGTCGTCGTTTACCGACGACGCGGGGGTCATGCAGTTTGCCGGAGAAATTGTGACAATCGTTCCCAGTCCGGGGGAAAACCGCAAGATCACCTACCCGGAGGACTTATAAGCATGAATCATTATGCAATGGACGTCGGCAACACGCACACCTCTTTTGTCGAGGTGCGCTCCGGAGAACTCTCCGGGCCGGTTCAGACGGTTGACACGGCGGATTTGAAGCGTGAACTTTTCCCGCAGGAGGCCCGATTCTGCGTGATTTCCGTGGTGCCGCGCATCCGGGAGATTTTCAATGCAAACGAAGCAGTCTTCCCGACGGCGGAAATGCTTGCGCATGCAATTGACTTTGCCGATGCGGATGTTTCGACGTTCGGCGCGGATCGCGCGGCCAACCTTCTGGCGCTGCGGGAAAAAGGACTGATTCCGGGAATTGTCGTAGATTGCGGGACGGCAATCACGCTGGAAACACTGGACGGGCACGGTCGTTTCGCGGGAGGCGCGATTCTCCCCGGCCGGGCGCTGCTGTTGCATAGTCTGCACGATCACACCGCGGCGTTGCCGCTTCTTCCGGTCGGGGAAATTCCAGAGGGGACAGGCCGGAACACCCGGGAGGCGATGCTGCGCGGAACCATGCTCGGAAGTGTGGGAATGGTGCGGGAACTTGTGAATGATTTCCGCCGGAGAATGCCCCATGCGGTGGTGGTCGTCTGCGGAGGAGATCGGCGGTTTTATCTGGAAGCGCTGCCGGAATTGCGGGACGGCGGGATGGATTTTACCTTGCGTGGCGCAGTGTGTGCCGGGAGAGTGTTAAAATGTTTCTGAAACTCTGCGGAATTACGGATGAATCGGATCTGGAGGCGGCGCTGGCGGCGGAACCTGCGGCAGTGGGATTTCAGGTCGGACAGCGGTTTGCCGGGCATGATTTTATCCTGCCGAGCACGGCGGCGCGTCTGGCCGCGGCGCTGCCGCCATTCGTGACAGGGGTGCTGGTCACGCATTTTGACAATGCCGGAACGATCGCCGAGGCGGTCGGCCGGTCCGGAATCGCCACGGTGCAATGTTCGAAACTTGCCGTCGAGGAGGCGCGCAAACTGCGGGATCTCTTCGGAGAATCGTTCAAATTGATCGACTGCTGCCATGCGCAAGGGTTGCGGACCGCCGGGAAACTGGACATCGAGCGCTGCCGCGAATTCAACGCGGTCAATCTGGATTGGTTTCATCCGTCAGTGGAAACACGGGAGAAAAATGGAGAATATCTTACAGAGCTTGCCGGAGAATTGATCGGCAAATGTTCAACGCGAATGGTGCTTTCCGGAGCCATCACTCCCGAATGGATTCCCGCAGCCGCAGCAGCCGGCGCATGGGCGGTTGACGTGTCGGAGTACATTCACGAAGGCGAAGGAGAATCCCGGCATGTTTCCCGGGAGAAATGTCTGGCGTTGCGCCGGGCGCTCAATGAACTTTGCGTGGACAAGTAAGACGCGGGGCAAATTTTTTCTGCCCTCCCCCCCATCGAAGAACCTCGGATCAGCGCTCCACCAGCCGCACTTGAATGCAGGCGGCGTCCCGGCTGCGCAAAGTAAGCGAACTATTCATCACTTTGACCCGGATGAGATCGCCGAACGGCGCACGCCCTTCCATGGTCAACAGCGTACCGCGCACCATGCCGAGATCGGCGAATTTCCGCAGGCCGCGCAAGGTTTCGTCGACTTTGACAACTACGCCGCTGCGACCGTCCGGCAGCTGGTTCAGACAGATGAGATCCTCGTCGGAATCGACCTTGATCTGCGGCATGGCCTTGTCAAGGAAGGCGCGCAGTTCTGCGCAGTCGGGGCGAGTGACGATCGCCTCGGAGAGCGCGGTCAACCGGGAAATGACCTTTTCTCCGATCACATGTTCGATGCGGCATCCGATACGGTCGGCCTCGTCGCGTTCGATTTTGAGCACGTCGGAGAGGAAGCCGCGAAGCGCTTCGTGGCGGCGGCGGATGACGGCGGCGCGTTCGGCGCCTTCGCCGGTCAGGAGAATGGGAGCGCCGCGCTGCGGAGAGGGACGAACCATGCCGCGTTCGACGAGGGTTTGCAGTGCACTGGAAACGGAGGAGGAGGAGACTTCAAGTTTTTCGGACACGTCGCGGGTGTAGGCGTGTTTTTTTTCCTCGATGATTCCTGCGATTGCTTCCAGATAGTCTTCAAGATTGCTGCTGATGCGGGAGGGATCTTTTGTGTTCATTCGCCCGATTCCGGTATGATTTTTTCGAAAGGATGCTCAAAAGTAATATACAGTGTTCCGGCGTGGAAATCAACCTGTTTTTTTCATAAGAAAAAGCGGATTTTGATTTGCAACTTTTGCGGATTGGTTTATTATATAAGAGAGCAGAGTTGTCCGGTGTAGTGCCGATGCTGCCTGAGACCTTTCGAAAAGAGCCCGGAAGCGGGTGCAAAGGTCTGGATGAAATGTTTAAATGCGGTTTATTTTACTATCAACCATGATAGAACAAGAGGGTTCACGATGATCGGAAAAATTTGTTTGACAATGTTTTGCGCTTTGTCTGTCTGCATGTCTGTCGTTTACGGCGGAGCATGGCCCTACGAGGGCCCCAAGCGCGATGTGGTTACTTTGGTGGTCACCTCCAACTTGCTGTATCCCCGGATGATGGCGGAGTTGATTCAGGCGGAAAGCCGCCAGCCGATTCTGCTGTTGCCGGCGCGCAGCATGGACAAGATTTATTTCTGTCCTCCGAAGGAGAAGTCCCCGGCGCTGGAAGTCTCCGAAGCAAATCTGACCAGGTTCATCAGCTTTGTCAATCCCAAGCGGATCGTGGTGATTGGCGGACCGGATATTGTTCCGCAGCGCTATCTGAACCGGATTGATCCGTCCATGCCGATCGCGGTGGTCAGCGGCAGAAATTATCAGCGGATCGCGGTGATGCTTTCGGACATGCTCGCGCTCTCCAATCTGGATCGCAACTTCGAGAAGCTCGACCGGGAAATCCGCAGCGGGAAATTGTACCGTCCCAATCGCCAGAGCGAGGAGAAATCCGGGGCGTCGTCGCAGGTTCCCAATCCCGATGGAAACGCGGCCGCGCCTGCGGAACCGAGCGTCGCGCCGGCGGGAGCCGCCAATGGAGAAGCGCTTCCTTCTCTGGAATAAATTTTTCTCGGAAAGAGGTGCTGTTGATGTTCAATTTCTTTCGAATCGCCGACAATACGTTCAAGGAGTCGATCCGGGAGCCGATTTTCTGTATCATGCTGCTGGCCACGCTGGTGATTCTCGGTCATCTGCCGTCAGTCACGCTCTTTGTGTTTTCCGAACAGCTCAAGCTGGTGGTGGACGGCGCGCTTGCAGCGACGCTGACCTTCGGAATGCTGGCGGTAATCTTGTCAAGCACCTACACCGTTTCGCGCGAGATGCGCAACGGGACGGTGCTTTTGTTGCTTTCCAAGCCAGTGAACCGGATGTGTTTTGTGCTTGCCAAAATCACCGGAATTCTGCTGGCCGGGGGTATTTTTGTTTTTCTCGGGATGGTCGGAGGGTTTCTGGCGACCTACATTGCCACGGATGAGTTTCGTTTCGACATGGTGATTTATTTTGCCTATCTCGGAACATTGCTGGTCGGATGTCTTTTCGGCATGGCGATGAACTTCTGGAAAGGCTACAGTTTTCCGGCGGCGACGACGCTGGGAGTGTTGGTTTTATTGCCAATCCTGTTGGCGGTATGTTTTTTCAGCAGTTCGCACCCGGAGCTGTCGTTACGGAATCTCCTGTTTGCGTTCCTGCTGGTCGGGATGGCGGTCGGAGTGATGACGCTCTTCGCGGTGATCCTGTCCTTGCGGTTTGATATGGTCACGACACTGTGTTGCTGCGCGGTGATTCTGTTTCTTGGACTGATTTCCAGTTATCTCTTTCAGCGGCAGACGGACAGCGGATTTGTGAACGGGCTTTTTGCCTGCTGCTATGCACTGATTCCCAACTGGCAGTACTATTGGACCGCAGATGCGATTACGACGGGACGGATGATTCCCTTCGGATATGTTCTGACGGCGTTGGTGTACTCGCTCCTGTACGCGTTCATCGGGACGTTGTGGGCGGTGACGCTCTTCCAGAATAAAGAACTTGCCGCGGACAACCGTCAATAAGAACTCAGTATCCCATAAGGGCCATCAGCAGGACAATTGTGCCGATAGTCCAAAGATACCACGCGAAGTAATGAAACCGTGCTTTTTCCAAAAGCACGATCAGAATTTTCAAGGCGGCGATTCCGACTGCCGCGGAGATAAAAAATCCGGCGATGAGCATCGAAAGCTCCCCCTTCTGAATCGGCTCAGTGCTTTTGAGCAGTTCAACCAGCCCCGCGCCGCCGATTGCGGGGATTGCCAGCAGGAAGGAATACTCCGCCGCGGCGTCGGCGCGCAATTTGCATTTGAGTCCCGCGCCGATGGTGGATCCCGAGCGGGAGATGCCGGGGATGATCGCCAGCATTTGAACGATGCCGACGACGATGGGCGTGTACCAGCGGGTGCGATCCACAGTGGTCCCGTCGGCGACGGAAGCGGCGGCGCGGCGCCCGATCCAGAGAATGATTCCGGTTGTCAAAAATCCGCAGCCGATCACCCAGAAGTTTTCAAAAATTCCGGAGGCTATGCCGCTGAGTTTAAGTGCAATCCCCGCCAAACCGGCGGGAATGCTTCCAACAATCACCATTGCGGCCGCACGCCACCGATAGGGAGGCTTAAGGAAAGCCAGGAGACGCGGGAAATAGACCACAAAAATAGAACAGAGCGTTCCCGCATGAAGGACGATACCCAGTTTCAGATTGCTTTCCGGATCGAAGCCGAAGAGTTTCCCGAGCACAGCCAAGTGGCCGGATGAGCTTACCGGAAGAAATTCCGCGACACCCTGAACGGCGGCAAGAAACGCGATCATTAAAAATTCCATAAAAATGCGAGCCTTTATTTTTTCTTGTTTTCCGTGAGCAATTCGATCTGTTTGCGCAAAAGGACATTTTCCTTTTGCATCGTCTCAAAATCGCGTTTGAGCGTGCGATAAAGTCCATCGGTCGCGTCGAGCTTGCCACGCAATTCCGAAGCGGTGCGTTCCGAATTTCTGCTGGCTTTCTCGTATTTGTCGATCTCGATGGCGGTAGTGCGGCGAACCAATTCGAGTTCCCGCTCGAAGGAGTTGCGCGCGGCGGCCAGCTCTGCGGCGCGGTTTTGCTTGTTCTGTTCTTCGATTCTGCGCACCAGATCGCTGAAAAGTTCTTTCTGCATGCGAATTTCTTTTTCCAGCCGTTCTTCCCGCTCCGAACTCTTGATCTGAAAGCGATCGACGCCGAGCATAATCCGGTCGACAGTGTCGTTCTGGCGCTTGGCCAACTGTTCCTGCCGGAGAATCTGCTGGCGGTTTTTCTCGGCCAGATCGTCACGGACCAAATTCGTGCCTTCAACCATTCTGCGCGTCAGCGCCGCATCGGATTGACTGCGCACCTCGACGAATTTCAGAAAGGCCGCTCCGCCGATCACGCCCAACCCCAAAGTCAGCAGAAGCAAAAGGCCGCTGAGCATCGCCAGCCGCGCGAGACTTTGTTTGTGGCGAACTTCCTGTCGCGCCATCTGGTCGGTGAGCTTGGTAAATTCATCGAACAACCCCGCGCTGATCTTTTCCGCCGCATGCGTCACCATCAGCATGGCACCGGGGTCAGTCTGGGAGCCGGAGGGCTCTTTGGAATCGGCGGAAGCTGGAGAACCGGAATTTTCAGGAAGCGGCTGCGCGGCGGGCGGCACGGGGTCGGGATGCACGGCGTAACGCGCGGAGAGCGCCTTCTCAATGTCGAAGGCACTCTTGCCGGACGCGCGCAGGGCGGAAATCTCCTTCAGAACCGTCAGGGAATTTTCGTTGTAAACTTTGCGTTTTCCCCGGTTTTCACTGTCGATGTAGCGGTCGAATTTAGAGAGCCAATCATTGATGGTGGTACGCGGGACCCCCAATTCTCCGGCGAGATCGCTGACCAGATAGATTCGTTTTTCCATAAGTTAAGGATTCCTTTCCGGACCAATCTTCATTGTGCAACGGCGGCGGAAACCGCGTCGATGTCAAGGGCTATTTGTTTTTTGAGTGCTTCGCCGTCTGGGAAAATTCGTTCGCTGCGCAGAAATTTGCGTAATTCCAGCGAGAGTTTTTTCCCGTAAAGCGTTCCATGGAAATGCAGCAGGTGCGCTTCCACCCGGCGGCGCCCTCCCCATGCGAACGAGGGCGAGAGTCCGATATTGACCACTGCGGGATAACGCTGTTCCGACTCAAGCTCTGCCACGGCCGCGTAAACTCCGTCCGGCGGAAGCACCAGATTGCCGGGGTCCAGATTGGCCGTCGGCGTTTCCAACGCGGTCGAGGCGTAGTGGACGCCCTGTGTGACCGTGCCGGTAATGACGTAGCGTTCCTGCAGAAAACGGGATGCTTCGTCCAGCCGCCCCGAAGCGATCAGCCTGCGTATGGCGCTGGAACTGACGACCTCCTGTCCATATTGTTCAATGGGAACGGCCGCGAAATCCATCTTGTGCGCCGCGGCGAATTGTCGGAGCGTCTCCGCATTGCCTGCGCCTTTGTTGCCGAAGCGAAAGTTTTCGCCGACGGCAATTCCGACGATCTCCATGCCGGGGCAAAAGAAGAATTTATCTAAAAACTCCACCGGTTCCAGACGGGCGATTTCCGCAGAAAAGGGGATGACCAAAACTTCATCCGCCCCCGCTTGGCGGAGCCTGCGGATGCGATCCGGCAATGTCAGAATCAGCTTCGGCGGGTCCTGCGGAGCCAGCACCGCGCGCGGGTGGGGATCAAAGGTCACCGCCAGTGCTGCGGCATGGTGCTTTTGCGCCATATTTCGGAGTGCGCCGATCACCTTTCGGTGTCCGGGGTGCACTCCGTCAAAGACACCGAATGCCACGGCAAAACGCCGGAACGGGCCGCCGGCAAAACGTCCCGGTGTCATTCCGTAGATGGGAAAAAACGTATCCGTCATAAATCCGTCAAAAACTCCATATATGACGGATAAGGTACTGCAAAATGACGATTTTTCAAGCCGTCATTCCGCCGCAGTCCCGAAAATTCCCTGTTTCGTTGCGACCGAACGCATCCGACGCCCCGTCACTCCTTGCAGCGAAAATTCCGATATTTCCCCTGTTCCGGCAAAAACGGCTTCCGAGGGGGATGTTTTTTCAGTTGACGCCGAGCTTGCGCAAATTGGCGAAGGAGATGGCGATCGAATCAAAGATATCGCGATCTTTGAAGGGCATATCCTGCTCGATGCTGTAAAAGCGCACTCCGACTTTCCGGCACGCGGCCAGAATCCCCGGCCAGTCAAGATTGCCCTCCCCGACTTCACAATAAACGGGCGTTTCTCCGTCGAGAATCGTAAAATCTTTGAAATGAATCACCTTATGAAGGCGGTTGCCGAGTTTTTCGATCCACGCCGCGGGACTGCCGCCGCCCCGGGTCACCCAGTGAACATCCAGTTCCGACTCCACCAGGTGCGGATCGGTGTGGTCATAGAAATACTCGAATGCCGTTTCCCTGCGTCCGGGAAGCCGTTGAAATTCAAACTGATGATTGTGATAGCCGAGCACTTTGCCGCGCTTGGCAAATGCTTCTCCGGCGCGATTCATGATGCTGCAAAGCTTATCAAGCCCTTCGACACTGGCGCGATACTCGACCGGCGGGGCACCCAATGCGGAAAAGTCACACTCAAGCACATCCAGCTTATCGAGCACAGCCTCCGTGTCCTGCTCCAAAGCGCCGAGCCCTTCGTGCGTGGCGCAGCAGAACAGGCCGTTCTTGTCCAGCGCGCGTTTGATGACTGCGGCCTCCAGCGGAACAGCGGAAACCTGCACGGCTTCATAGCCGATGGCGCGGACTTTGGCAAGAGTGCGATCAAGATCGGACTCGGTTTGGCAATAGTCGCGCAGATTGTAAAGAGTGACGGCGATTTGAGAAGCTGGAATTTTCATAGAGGCCCCTTTCCGAGCGTTTTTTTTACGTCATCTCAAAAAATACAACATTCCCGGCGGAAGTACAAGGAAAAAATGCGGGAGTTTAAAAGTAAAGTTGTATTCTTGTATTAGATAAGCAAGACACATTGCAGCATCCGCTCTGAAAAAAGAAACACTTATTTCTCCGTGGAATCCAAATCCAGCAGCGCATCAGCGGCGGCGGTGGATTCCATGGCGTTAACCTCACGAAGTTTACGGCCGACAGCGCGCACGCGGACTTGGGTGCTGCTGATCGACTCCGAAGCCTGCTGAATTTTTTTCTGTACGGCCTCCAAGGCCTCTGCGTATTTGCACCACTCCGCCTTGACCGCCTCCAACGTTTTCCAGACCTCGCTGGAGCGTTTCTCAATGGCGAGAGTGCGAAACCCCATTTGAAGACTGTTGAGAATGCTCCAGAGCGTAGTCGGTCCGGCGACGACCACCCGATATTGGCGCTGGAGCAAATCGGTCAGTCCCGGACGGCGGACGACCTCTGCAAAAAGTCCTTCGGTCGGGAGGTAGAGAATGGCAAAATCGGTTGTGACCGGAGGATTGACATATTTGTCCGAAATATCCTTGGCGCAGCCTTTGATTCTGACTTCGAGCTGGCGGGCCGCGTTTTCGAGGGCTTCCGGATCGGCGTTGTCGGCGGCGTCCAGAATCCGCTGGTAATCTTCGACGGGAAACTTTGCATCGATGGGGAGAAGAACCGCGTTGTCCGCATCGCCCTTGCCGGGGAGCCGAACGGCGAATTCGACACGCTCGGTATTGTTTTTGGTAGAAACGTTTTCACAGTACTGTTCGCGGGTAAGAACCTCTTCGAGCATGGCGCCAAGTTGAATTTCCCCCCAGGTTCCCCGTGCCTTCACATTGGTGAGGACTCGTTTGAGATCACCGACTCCGGTGGCCAGGGAGCGCATTTCCCCGAGTCCCTTACAAACTTGTTCGAGCCGTTCGGAGACCAGTTTAAAGGAGTCGGAGAGTCTTTTTTCGAGGGTCGTCTGAAGTTTTTCGTCGACGGTTTCGCGCATTTTCTCCAATTTTTCCGCGTTGTCCTTTTGAATGGATTGGAGATTGTGTTCGAGAGCGACGCGCATTTGTTCCAGCCGTTGATCCTGCCGGTCGCTGAGAATCCCGAGTGTTTTCCCAAGGGAATCGGAAACGTTCTTGAGCTGGTTGGCCATCTCGTCGCGAACGCGGGCGAATTCGGCGAGAACCAATTGTTCCATGCGGGTGTCGTCGCGGCGGCGATCGCGCAGGAGGAGGAACGCAGCAACCGATGCGAGAGCGGTAACAGCAGAAAGACAAAGGAGCAGTAGATTCATAGCTTGCCGAAATCCTTAATGAAGAGGTCTGGCTGAGAAGGAGGCCGATTCGGTGGCTTCCGACGTCAGATGCCGGAATAAGACAATATATCGCATCAGTCATGGAAAATCAAGTTTTAAGTGCGATGTTCCCGGTTGTCGGGAGGTCTGCCCGTGCTGGCCCCAAAGACGCGGCGCGAGTTTGGTCAGTACCGGCTTCAAACAGGAAAAAATGTATTTTTTCAAAAAAAAGCGAAAACGCGGTTGTTTTTTTGAGAAAAACAGCTATATTAAGGCTTCGTCGTACAACGACATGGGGTATTAGCTCAGTTGGCTTAGAGCACCACACTGGCAGTGTGGGGGTCAGGAGTTCGAGTCTCCTATACTCCACCATTTTTGTATTTACGCCGCTCATCCGAGCGGCTTTTTTGTTGCCTTTTACCCACCGAACCCACCTCAAAACGACCATCATTGCTTTCTCTCTTTGCGATGGGATACACGGCACGTTTTCTCAAATCGGCAGTTTCTCTCAGTTTTACAGAATCCGGGGGGGGACTTGACCCGCTCTTTATCCCACCTCAAAGTGACCACCCCGGTTTGTGAAAAGTCATGCTGTCCATTTGTCAATAATACGATATATGCGTCCTTTCGATCCCCTTACGCAAGGAAGAGTTTGCGCTGTTCCTCCCAACTCTCCGGGATGCCGTGCCGCCAAACTTGACAAAAATCCGGTGATCGCACTGGATTCCACAACCGTATCGACCTATTCCGAAAATCAGAGAGAAGCGCGTCAAGGCTTCAACAAAGACCGGGATGGCCTTCCGGCAATCAAATTGCTGACTCTCTATTCCGTAAAAGACCGCGAACCGATTGCATTCGCCAAACAACCCGGCAACATCCCTGATGTCATTTCGGTGAAAAATGCAATTGCTCAAATGAAGTGCCTTGGCATTGACAATCCATTGATTGGTTCGACTGTATCGAAACAACCTCGATTAAAACAGAAACGGTCAACACTCGCTGGTCTACTGAAACCACCGAACAAGATCGTCTATTTCTTTCCATGCTCGGCGTTCGGAAAATGTAGTGGACGCATTAGACGACTTTCAGGATGGAATGAATTGCTTCCAGAAAATTAATTCCGAGCATCGGAATTACTATAAGTAATTCTTGAAATAAGAGAGAGAAGTTAGTCGAAAGATTGATGGTTGGATTGTGCGCTTTTTGTGAGAGGATTCCATGAAATGTAGGAAAATGCTCTTTAAGTTCTTCTGAGATATATATTACCTCCATGAAGTAGGCGGATGAAACGCCTGAATACAGCCTCGAATTTTAAATGTTAAACCAACCTTTGCATTCGCATTTTTCAAGGGATGCACCCGAAAATTATAGCTTCGGCAATTAAAAAAGTTACATATTTGAAATGGAAAAGTTTTTTTCAGTTTCAGACGTGTTACCGGAGCGTCTTGCCAGCTGCAAAAATAATAATCTCGCGCGGAAGACCGGTTCATAATTTGACAACCGCCAGTCGTCATGCTAGATTATATCAATATCGCTTGCCATTGATCCCAAAAAAAACAATAAAGAAGTTCGCGCTTATGAAAACAGCATTGGTTTGCGGAGCCGGAGGTTTTATCGGAGGACATTTGGTCTATCGGTTGAAAAAGGAAGGCTATCGTGTGCGCGCCGTAGACATTAAATCGCCAGAGTTCCGGGAAACCGCTGCGGATGAATTTATCCTTGGAGATTTGCGGGACCCGGTTTTCTGCGACCGGATTGCGTCGGGAATGCATTTCGACGAGCTCTATCAGCTGGCTGCGGATATGGGGGGCGCCGGGTATATCTTCTCGGGAGAACATGACGCGATTGTCATGCACAATTCGGCAACCATCAATCTGAATATGGCCGAATGTGCGCACCGGCATCATATCGATAAAGTTTTTTACAGTTCCAGCGCCTGTATCTACCCGGAAACGCTTCAGCGAGAGGCGTTCAACGGAGGGCTCAAGGAGTCCGACGCTTATCCGGCGGGACCGGACAGCGAATACGGATGGGAAAAACTTTTCAGCGAACGCATGTGGTTCTCGTATGCCAGAAATTATGGCATTGACGTTCATATCGCCCGGTTTCACAATATCTTCGGCCCTTATGGAACGTGGCAGGGCGGGCGGGAGAAGGCTCCCGCCGCGATGTGCCGCAAAGTCGCCGAATGCCCGGACGGCGGTACGATTGACATTTGGGGAGACGGGGAGCAGACCAGAACGTTTCTTTACATCGATGAATGTCTGGAAGGCATCCGCCGGTTGATGCAATCGGAATTCACCGGGCCGGTGAATATCGGCTCGGACGAGCTGATCTCGATCAACAATCTGGCCGGCATGGCCATGGAATTTGCCGGCAAGAAGATCCATTTGCATCATGTGAGCGGGCCGCTGGGCGTCCGCGGGCGCAGTTCCGACAACACGCTGATCCGGAAGAAGCTGAACTGGAGTCCGAGTCGGCCGTTGATAGAGGGAATGCGTGTCACCTACGAATGGATTGCGGGGGAGGTCGCGAAAAATGTTTGAGTTTTATCGCGGGAAGCGCGTACTTGTCACGGGGGGCTGCGGCTTTCTGGGGGGGTATTTGTGTGAAGAGCTGGTCAACGCGGGCGCCAAAGTTTCCGTGATCGACAACTTCGCGTCCGGAACACGGGAAAATCTGGATTTTCTGAAGGGCAGCGTGCAGATTATTGAAGGAGATCTGCGCGACATCAACGTCGCAGTGCGTCATCTCGCCGGATATGAGGTCGTTTTTAATCTGGCGGGAATCGCGTTCGGAGTGGCGTTCAGCAATATACACAATGCTGAAATGTTTTATTCGAACACCACAATCCAACTGAATGTATTGGAAGCGTGTCGCATAAACCGGACCGGCAGAGTTCTGATGGTCAGTTCTTCCTGCGTTTACCCCGATGATGCGCCGATCCCGACGCCGGAACTTCCGGTCTTTACCGGAAATCCAGAATCCGTCAATTCCGGCTATGGCTGGGCCAAACGCGTCGGAGAACTTGCCGCGACCTACTATCATGAGAATTATCAGATGGACATTGCGATTTGCCGCCCGTTCAATCCTTACGGCGGACGCTATTTGTGGCATGGCATGAACAGTCATGTCATTCCCATGCTGGTCAAAAAAGTTTTGGATGGCGACAATCCGCTTGTCGTTTGGGGCTCCGGCGAACAAAGCCGAAACTTCATCCACGCCAAGGACGCCGTACGACTGATGATGCTGATCTTGGAGAACCGCACGGATGCAAGGCCGGTGAACCTCGGATTCGACAATGACATTAAAGTCTGCGATCTGGTTAAAACCATTCTGGAGGTCAGTGGAAAATCACCGAAGGTGGTGTTCGATACCGAAAAACCAGAGGGGCGCAAACGCAAATCCGCAGACGCAACGTTTTTACAAGACACGGTCGGAAATTATACTCCGGAAATGCCGCTGGAGGAGGGCATTCGGGATATGATTCAATGGTATGACCGCAATAAACAAGCCGGAACCTTTGCAAAATGGGCGTGACTCTCAGAAAAGCAGTTCGCGCCGGACTCTATCCGCTTGTCGAACTTTTCCCGTCCGTCGTATGCGAAAAACTGAAACTGATTCTGAATATTCTGGGCGGTAAGTGGCGTTTTTGCCGGGGGGATAACGCCAGCAGGTTTTTCGCCGCGCAAACGCGTGCCGATCTGGAGAGAATTTTCATCGGGATGAATTGCGCGTCAATTGATATGGCCGATCAATTCTGCCGGACACGCGGAATTTATCCGCCCAATGGAATTGCAGAACAATATTTTCTGGTCAATCTGGACGTCTGGGAGGATTGCCCGATCACTCCGGAACTCGCGGAACAAAAAAAGCGCGACGAAACCATGCTCGCCAATACGGATTTTCAAGCGGCGGCTCAGGACAAACTGCTTCCGGAATCTCTGGTTTATCACCACGGACTGCGCGATTTCCCGGAGTCTGTCCGGCAGTATTGCGCGGGAAAAGTTTTTGTCGACGTCGGCGCATGTTCCGGCGATTCCACATGGGCGATGCTGAAATACGCGCCCTCGATTGTTTGGGCCTTCGAGCCGTCCGCCAAAAATTGCAGACGGTTTCTGGCGGCAATGAAACGCAATCAGATCCCGGAAGCGAAATACCTTCTGGTCCCCTGCGCTCTGTCTTGGCAAAAAGGAGTTATGCAGATCGATGACGACGGCTCCGTCGGAACCTCGCTGGACTGTGGGGGAGATTCCCGCGTGGAGGTGACGACATTGGACGATTTTGCCTCGACGCACGAAGGGCGGATCGGGATGATCAAAGCGGACACGGAGGGATATGGCGTGGCATTTTTGCAGGGGGCCCTGGACGCCATCCGGCGCGACCGTCCGGTATTGTCCCTGGCGATCTATCACAGCGAAGAAGAGTTTGTTCAGACCTATGCCATTCTGAGGGAAACGCTTACGGATTATCATTTTGAACTGCAATGGCATCGACCGGGAACGTTTTGGGAATTAATGCTGATCGGCTATCCGAACGCGAAATCATAAACTTCTGATTGGTCGGAGCGCTTTCTTCCCAAGCGTTCTGAGCCATCCGGGCAGCACTGCGGGGATGACGACACTCCTGCAATATGCCAGGAAAAAGAATCCGCCGAACAGGAGATATCGTCCGGAGCAAAATGGGCAATAAAATTTTCCCCAAAATCCGCGCATTGAGTGGCGGTTTGCGATCAAAGTGCGCCTGTTAAGCTCCAAATTCTCCTGCAAAATGCGTTTCTTGCACCACGGACAATGCAATGAAAGAGAGTAACGGGACGGCATGTCGCTATTTTTGCGCAAGCCGCCCCCGATTGCGACAGGAAGCGCCTGTCCGGAAAGTCTCTGGATCTCCCGAAGCATCTGCGCATGTTCCTCATCCGTCATGATTCGGGTAAAATTCATATTGTTCAGATTGGATAACGGGAGTTGCCGCATAAAATAATCATTCTTATCGGTAATTTTTCCGATCGCAAAACAGTGACGGTAGATTTCACTGTCGGGCAACGGAATGATCGGAAAAATATCAATGTCTTTCGTGCAGTTTTTTCTCCAATATTCAATGGTCGTCTGCCATGAATCCATCGTTTCGGCAATATCGCCGAATATGAAATTCGCGCTCACGCCGAGACCGCATTCATGCGTCAGCTTGTAACATGCGGCAATTTCTTCCGGATGAATCGGTTTGTGCATACTGCGAAGCACTTCGCAATCAAAACTTTCAAACCCATAGCTGACAACCCGGCATCCCGCTTCCTTCATCCGCAAAAGCAATTCCCGGCTCATCCGATTGACCATCCCCTGTGCAAACCATTCGAACTTTTCTCCGGTCCTCCGTGCGAATTGATCCAGCCGATCGCAAAAGTCCATGACCCGTTCCTGTCTGTTGCAGAAAAGATCGTCCAGCAAAATCAGGGAATTGAAATGATATTTGCGGTAAGCCTCTTCCAGTTCCGCAAAAATATTCTCCATCGACCGTTCCCGGTATTTGGTGATGTGAAAGCAGAACGAACAGTGAAACGGGCAGCCACGGCTTCCCATGATCTGATAATAACGCCGTTTGTGAAAGGTGTCTTGCAACAGGAGCGCAGGAAGCGAATTGCATGGGAGATGCTCCAGCCATTGCGTAAATCCGCAACTTCCGTAATCGGGGAAAGGAATCTTGTCCAGATCCGGGATCATGCTCCCGTCCGTCGGGCTCCCTTTGAGATTGTTCGTCTTGTCCCACTGCCACAGTCCGGGAAAATCGGGGGCCTTCCCATCGAAAAGATCCGAGCAAAGCCGTGGGAGCGTGATCTCTCCATCGCCGACCAGCCCGTAGTCAGGATGCAGCGCTTCCATGGAAAAGCGCGGTTCCGACGACATGGCGATGCCGCCCAGAACTGTGATCGGTCCGGAGGGATGCTGCCTGACCGCATCCACAATCAGCTTCAACCGCGGATAGATCAAACTGTTGCCGCCGAATCCGACAATGGAATAGGTCGTCGAATCAAGCTGTTGATGAATCCTGACGGCATCAATCCCGTCGGCAAGAGGCAAATTCAAAACGTCGCATTCGATTCCATGCGCTTTCAGCGCGGCGCAAAGATATGGAACCCCCAGTGGAAAAGTGTGGTAATACTCCGCAAACTCAAAGACATCCGAATTGCCGCTGAACGCAGTCCATCTGGGAATAATGAGCAGGACTTTTCCGACCGCCATAGATGTTTCCCTTTTCCAAATTGAAAGATTTCAACGATATAAAAATGTACTTTATCATACCCTGCGTTTGTTTACAACCCAAATGAAATGAAAATTCAAGTTTATTGGTGCGCACCATGGAAATTGACGGCACTGACCGAACTCGCTTCGCGTCTTTCGGCGGGGACTTTTGTCTGTGCCGTCGAGATTGTTTTCCCAACGGCGTCCCGAGTTTTCACAAAAAACTTTGGACATTGCTTGAAACCGGTCTATCGTAAGTTATATTACCGGATAGAATCGGTTCTCCACCATGCCCAACGGCTTTGTGAATCATGAAAGTTTTTGCAACGATGACACCAACATCCGATTGTCAGTTAAGCATTGTCATTACCGCGCGCAATGATGACTATGCCGGAAATTTTATGGATCGCCTGACTCTCTTCCAGAATGCGCTCGCCATGCAAACTTCGCGCAGAAAGCGTGCCGTGGAATTGATCGTGGTTGAATGGAATCCGCTCTCCGACCGCCCCGGCCTCGCGGATGCGATCGCGTGGAATCCCCAGCGCGATTACCTCAAAATTCGAATCATCACCATTGGCAAAGAAACCCATGAAAGCTATGTTAATTCCCGGAAGATGCCGGTCTTGGAATACCCCGGCAAAAATATCGGAATCCGGCGCGCCACTTCCAAATGGGTTCTGACGACCAATCCCGACATCGTTTTTTCCAGTCGTCTGATGGATCTGCTGCTAAGCGGTACTTTGGACGAGAATACCGTTTACCGTACCGACCGATTCGATTATCAATGGCGTGATGTTCTGAGCTCCGGGAAATTGTCGGAGAAAGCGATAGAGAACGTCATGGAATCGCAGGTTTTCATGTGTTATGCCGCGGCAAGCAGTTATCCTGTCAGATCGGATCTCCGCCGGGCTTTTTATCGGTTGAGTGGCTTCTGGCCTTGTTCGATGAAGTTCAAGGGGTTGCGGAAAAGCATCTTCCGCCCATCCATTATAAGGCACTATTATAAAACGCTTTGGGAGTATTCTGACCAGATCAGTATAGCCGCCCCCGGCGATTTCACTTTGGCCACCAAAGCCGCTTTCGAGCGCTGTCACGGCTACTTTGAAACGATTGATACATTCACCGGGTTGGATTTGATCATGTGCCACCAAATGCAGGCGGCGGGAATGCGCCAGTGTATTTTCCTCTATCCATGCGTGATTTACCACGCCGATCACAGTCGGGCCGCGCAGCAGAATCGCAATCCCTTGACGCAGTTGCCGCAAATTCTGTCCGGCATCGACTCCGGAGAGATTGCCTACAATATCAATGCAGAAGACTGGGGACGTCCGAACGATGTATTTTCAGAACAAATCTTATAACAGAAGGGAAGTGGATATGAAAAAGATCCTTCTGATCAATCCGCCTTATAATCGATTTCTCTCAATTGGCATTCCGACGTATCCGATTACGTTCGGCGCACTGGGGAGCATTCTCAAAGAGCGCGGATACCAAGTCGGAATTTACGATTCCGACTTCGATCCCGCACTCGTTGGAAGACGTCTGGGATATCGCGACCGCCTCCTCGAACAGCACAAAATTCCGGAGGCGCTCCACAATCCGGATCATCCGGTCTGGCTGGAAATCAAACGGATTATTCACGAGTTTCACCCCGATATCGTCGGGATTACCGCCATGACCAGCAAGTTCTCCATGGCAACCAAGATCGCGGCAATGACCAAGGAGCTCTTCCCGGAAGCCGCCGTTCTGGTGGGCGGATTCCACGCCACCATGTTCGCCAAAAACATTCTGGAGAATGACAGGAATTTTGATTACGCGATGCTGGGGGAAGGAGAGCGGACAACTCCGGAACTCATCGATGCGATCACCCGCAATGACAACTGCGCCTTGCCGGAAATTCGCGGGATCGCATTCCGGCGCGAAGACGGAACCGTTTGCGTAACCGAAAAAAGAGAATTGATTGCCGATCTGGATGAATTGCCCCTCGTCGATTTTTCCATGTTCCTCAACCCGGGATATCTTCCCGGAAACAATTTGCTTACCAGCAGAGGATGTCCGTTCTCATGCACTTTCTGCGGCGCAAAAGCCATCTGGACCAACCGCGTCAGAAGAAGAAGCATCGAAAAGGTGGTCGAGGAAATCCAAATGTTGACCAAGCACAGTGGTTCGCATTTTGTCAACTTCTGGGATGACTCCTTTACCGCGAACCGGAAATATACGTTGGAATTGCTTGCCGCGCTCAAGCAGATCCCCGAACTCACGTTCGCATGCATCACCCGGCTTGATCTGATCGATGAAGAGTTGCTTTGCCGGATGAAGGAAGCCGGATGTGTCAATATCTTCTTCGGGATTGAATCGGGCAACGACAGAATGCTCGGAATTGTCGGGAAGAGAATCACCACCGCCCGCATTGAAGAGCAGATCGCGCTGGTGCGCAAGGCACAGATCGAGTGGGGCGGATTTTTCATCATGAATTATCCGGGAGAGCGCAGACAGGATATTTTTGATATGCTCGCGTTCATGGAAAAGCTGCGCCCGAATACTGCGGAAGTCAATGTCTTTTCGCCGCTTCCGGGTACGCCGATCTGGGATCAACTGGTTGCCGAGGGAACGGTTTCCCCGGAGATGGATTTCTCAAAATATTCGCAGTCCAGCTTGGAGCGCTGCTTTGTCGAAGGCATGACTCTTCCGGAATTGCAGAAGCTGGCGCTTCGGGTCGCAGATCAATTTGACCAGTACAATTGGCGTCGATCGGGCTTGCCTTTCCTCAGAAGAATCCGCTTGCGAATCGGACGGCTTCGTCTGCGCAGCCACTTGGCAAAACTGTTTTCCAGACAAAATGAGAGCAAGCATCATGATCGGTGAGTCCTTCCTTCGAAAATGGAACGAAAGGCTGTCCCGCCGGGAAATGTATCTGGGAAAAGAGTATGTGTTTTCCAGACCAACTTTCCTGCATCTGATGGGACAGTACCGCTGTAATTATTCCTGTTCGTTCTGCGGCTTCGACTACCGGAGCAATGCCAGAAGCACACAGATGAACGCGGAACAGTATCGCACACTCTTAAAACATTTGCATCCATCGCTGCTCCAGGGCGTATGTTTTTCCGGAATGGGAGAACCATTGCTGTGGGATGCCCTCCCGGAGATGCTCCAATTCACCGCCGAAAAGTATCCTTGGATCGGCCGTTCGATCAACACCAACGGCGAGTTGTTCGAAGGTCGTTCGCTTTCCCTTGCCGCCCGATATTGTTCCGAGGTGATCGTCTCGCTGCACTCGCTCCACCCGGAGACCCATGCCGTTCTCAGCGGTCGGCCGGGCGCATTGGAACGCGTGCTGAAAAATCTTGCAGCATTGCGTCAGATGGCGCCGGATTTGCCGATTGTGCTCTACTATGCATATTCCGCAAAAAACATTGACGAAATGCCGGAACATGTAAAATTCTGTCACAGCCTCGGGAATTGCCGTTTTCAGGGCGCATACATGAAATTTTATTCCTGCAAACGGCGCTTCTCCGACTCGGGGAACCCCGACTTTTTCTCAATTCCGGATCGCGAAGACTCGCTTTTTCTCCATCAGGAGAAGGCGGATGCGAAAATTCTGGAAGCCATGCGGGTTGCGCAGCAACTTGATTTTGACCGTCAATGCGAGTTCCCGCCGCTTTTTGCCGCCCCGCGCAAGAACCGGCTGCGCTGTTCCTTTCCGTATCTTCAGATTATGGTGGGGCCGGACGCAGTGGTCTATCCCTGCGGGGGAAGTGAAGTGCTGATGTATGACCGGATCGCACAGCGAACCCTTTGGTTCGGCAATCTTCTGGAAAGCCGAATCGACCAGATTTGGAACTTGCCGGACTATCGGCTGCTGCGGCGCGCCTCTCATGCCGCGGCACTCGGCCAAGGGGAAGCGCAAAACGATTGCGCGAACTGCACGAGTATGGGATTCCTTGTCGATTCCGGAAACGAAGAGCGGACGCATTTTATCAAGGTTCCGCTTGCCGAAGAGAAACACCCGGAGGCGGAATGATCTCGATTCTGATTCCCAGCTGGAATGTGGAGCGGTATCTTGCGGAAACGCTGGACTGCGTCCGATCGATTCCCGGAGATGACTGGGAGTGCATTGTTGTAGACGACGGATCGACCGACGGAACCGGGGCGCTGGCGGAATCCTATGCGGCAAAAGACACGAGAATGCGTGTGATCCACAAGCCGCATGGCGGCCTTGCCTCCGCGCGCAATGCGGGAATTGCCCATTCGCGCGGGGATTATATTTTTCCGCTGGACGGGGATGACTTGATCGATCCATCGTATCCAATCCGGGCGGCGGAGTATTTGAAAACCCACGAAAACGTGCTGGTAACATGCTGCATCACGGTGAAATTCGGCGTGGAGAACGGGATTTTCGAGCAGCCGGATTACAGCTTTGCCCAGCTGCTCTGCAATAATCTGATTTGCTGCTGCAGTTGTTTCCGCAAAAAAGATCTCCTCCGTGTCGGAGGGTATGACGAATCGCTGAAGGTGCTTGAGGATTGGGATTTGCTGATCCGCCTGCTTGCCGAGGGAGGAGAGGTCTATCGCATACCGGAACCGCTTTTCTTCTACCGGCAGCGCGCCCGGTCGCTGATGAGTTCGTCAACGGCAGACGCCGATCGTCTGGAGGCCAGAAAAAAGATTTTCAGAAAACACATCGACCTCTATCTGAAATATTTTGACTGTGATCCGATTTTAACCTTTGAAGAGCGCAAGATTATTCTCGCATCGGGGCGGTTGAAGCTGGGGACGTTTTTGGTGTTCCCGCTGACTTTGCTTCGAGCCGTCGCAAGAAAACTGCGCAGATCGCGTTTTGTCGCCAAGATTCCTTCGCCGCCGATTTCGCCGCCGATGGATCAGGTGACGGTTTCGGTGATTATTCCGGTGTACAACACCGGAGAAATGCTGCGGGAAACGGTCCGGTCGGTCTGCGAGCAGACGATCACGGACTGGGAGCTTTGGCTGATCGATGACGGATCGGAGGAGGAAACCGCAAAAATCGCCGGAAGTTTTACGGATGCGAGGATTCACTATTTCCGGCAGGACAACCGGGGGATGGCCGCCGCGCGCAATCGGGGAATTGAACTTGCGCGGGGCCGCTACCTCGCCTTCCTCGATCATGACGATTTATGGAAGCCGGACAAGCTGGAAAAACAATTGGCGGTTTTTCAGGAAAAACCGGAAACCGGCCTGACCGCGTCGCCGGTCGAATTTTTCTTCCCGGACGGTCGTGTGGCGCCGCAGAATGAACCCATCCTCGCAGACCAAAATCAGTATGAAGAGTTATTGAAACACAATCTGATTAAAAGCGCGAGCTGCATCATGATTCCGCGCCGGGTGTTTCTGGAGCAGAAGCATTTACGGTTCCGAAGTGCGGCCGAACCTTGCGATGACTACGACTTCTACCTCAGACTTCTGCTCGAAGGTTTTGCCATTCATGAAACGGAAATTCCGCTGGTGCGTTACCGCTGCCACACCAACAATGCCAGCGCGAATGTGAAGCGCATGAACCGGACGCGATTGAATGTCTTGAAAAGACAAATCGGATTCATCATGGGTGCGGATCAGCCTTTTTCTGTTAAAATGACCAGAGTGATTCAGGTTTTCCGAACCATTCTATGGTTGTACCGTCATTCAAGAGATTATCAGTCCGGATTGAATTGGGAGTAGACATGGAAAAGACGCCTGACGATTCGATTCACATTGTCGTCGCGACGGACGAAAAATATGCGATTTTTTGCAATGTCATGATTGCCGGAGTGCTGTTGTCCGCAACAAATACAGCGCGAAATATCATTTTCCATATTTTCCATGCGGGACTCTCTTCCCAAGCACAGGAGAACATAAAATCGCTTCAAAAACTGCGGGATTGTTGTTTCCTGTTTCATGAAATCACGCCCGAAAGCCTCGCCGGGATTCCGACTCTGCCGACATTGTCCCCGCTGGCCAATGCAAGATTATTTTTGACCGATTGGCTTCCCGACGTGTCGAAAGTGCTTTATCTGGACTGCGACATCCTGCCAGTGAAAAACATTGAACTCCTGTTCGACTTTAATTTACAGGGATTTCCGATCGGCGCATGCCTTGATTATGGCGCCAGACGCGACGAACTCGAAGCGTTGGGCTTTTCCCTTGAGAGCTACTTTAATACGGGCGTATGCCTCATGGATCTGGACGTTTTAAGAAAAATGAATTTCCTTGAACTTCTGGAAACAGCCCTTGCAAATCCTTATTTGCGGCATGATCAGGCTCTTTTGAATCAGATCTTTAAGAATCGTTGGCTGGCGCTTCCCCATTGCTGGAATGTCCAGAGCTTGATTCTTCGTAAATTGCTGGCACAGTATCCCGAAGAAATGCGACGGGATTTTCTGGATGCGCAAAAAGATCCGGCGGCAATTCATTTTTCGGGGCGGAAACCCACCCAGTATGCCTTCAACGGGAAATACCGCTCGGTCTTTTTTAAGACATTGCGTCACACCGCCTACGCGCCTTTTCATTACAGCGACAGGAATTTCCGAAATTTTCTCCGCCGATGGCTCCCGAATTGGCTCTTAACCTCCGTCGTCAAGGTTCGGAACCATATTTTTGTCCCAAAATGATGACGAACCGGGTGGAATGGAAAATTCCATTCCCCCAAGCCGTGGTGCTTTTTTTCTAAATCTCGTTATAGAGTTTTTGGACTTCATCCGCACTCAAAGCGCGGTTATACACGCGCACCCTTGCAATCTTTCCGTTATAGCCTTGACTTCCATTCAACCCATACGACGTACAGCCAATAGCGACGTAGTCTGCAATGACCGTTCCGCTGCTTGCCGTGTCGGAGGCGATCAGCGTCCCATTCACATACAACTTCCTCTCGTTATTCTGATAGGTGTAGACAATGTGGCTCAATGATGGCAAAGGATTTTCTGTTTGAAGATTTGTCACCACATCTCCGGCGCATAGATTCGCGGTTGTATCATAGAGCATAACTGTATTGGTGTTCGATGATTGATTGTAGGAGGAAGTGCCAAGCATCGCAACAACAGGATAGGCGACGCCTCCCGTGGCATCCGACTTCGCCCATAGAGAAATGCTTGCAGAAGCATATTGCCCGTTCAACGCCGCATAGATTCCTGCGTTCCCTGCGAATACTGCGCAAGGCACGTTGTTCTCCGTCGTGTAACTCACCGCGCCGACCACATTCAAAGTCTGCCCCGTTCCCGCCATCGTGTGAGATTGATCCAGCGGCGCATAAAACATAAGCCCGTCTGTCGGAATCCCCGTCCACAATGATCCGATTTTCACCAGCGCGTCCGCGGTGTAGATTGAGTTCACCACCGGGACGACGCTGGTGTAGGTTAACCCGGTCGTGACCGTGCTCTCAAAAGAATAAACACCGTCAGTCAGGACGGCCTTGTATCCTGTCCACGTCTGCGCGGTGGTGTCCACACTCGCGCAGCGGTAATAGTCCGAAGAACCGCCGCCGGTGGTGATCGCGTCCACGGCGCTTTTGATGTTCCAGAGCGTCGCCCCCGCCGCGAGCGCGCCCCCCTGGGCATTGACTGAAGTTACCAGCGCAGCGCGCACAGTCTCAAGATCGGTAAGTTTGCTTGCAATACTCATAATCTTTCTTCCTCCATTCCATGGATTGCCGCCAACGCCGTCTAAACGACGCTGAGGTTGTTGGCACTGGTCGTGATCTCTGCAATCAGATCCGATGTGATTGCATCCAGAACCGCCTTGTTGCTATGATAGAAGAATTTGTCAACCAAAGAAGCGGTCACGACGTCAAAAGACGGAACTTTTGGCAGTGCTGTCAAATGGAGTCAGGAAGCAACAAAATTTCCACAGAATGGCTACGCCTTCCGTTTCTCGGGTTTCCGCCGAAAGGCGGAGGGGGAGACGCAGAAGCGCCGCTGGAAACACTGACCGAAATACGGGGCGGACTGAAAACCGCATTCAAAGGCGACGTCCTGAATCGACAACGCTTTGTCCCGCAAAAGTTTGGCGGCATATTGCAGGCGATGCTCCATCAGAAATTCAAGCGGCCGGACCGTATTGCTTTTCATCCATTGCCGATAGAAGGTTCGCCGGCTCATTCCATACTGCTTGAAGAGCCACTCGAAATTGACTTCCTCAGTGAAATGTCCGCGCAGATAACTGGCGATGTTCTCAATTCGCGGATCGACAGTCCCGTTTTGCTGCATTTTTTTCCGTGAGGCAAGCACCTCCGCGACCATTTGAAGGATCAGCAGATCCACATGATCGGCCACCCCCGGCTCCTCGATATGGCGCAACGTCTCCCGCAGGGTGTCCTGCAACTGCCCGTAACGGGCGGTCTCTTCGAATTTACCGGTATTTTCCTTGTATGGCGCCCAGAATTCTGTCGCAGAGGCCGGATAACAGACTGCGATCTCATCGTGCCGCTGGGGCCGGATCGTGTGCATTTGAGTCCCCGGAAGAAGCACCGAGAATCGTGCGCCTCCCTCTCCTGTTGAAGTGAGGACTTCATTGATTATAAATTGGGAAGACGGACCGCGTCGACCGCCGGTAAAACAGACAAATACAGTCGGAAGCACGTTGTGATTGTGCCGATAAAGGTGATCCGTCGCTAATTCGATCGTCATGACGTTAGGGAGCATCCGGTAAAAACGCGGAACTCCTTCCAACGTAAATATTTTTCGACTCATGAAAATCTCCGGTTTTCTATAAAATACTTCATAAAAAAAATTTTCAATCGGACAAATGGCACAATCACAATAGACATTGGCACGTTTTTCATTGGCAATCGCGCTTTTTTAAGATATAATTCGATCAGTGTAGGTTGCAGTCGAAAAAAAACAACACAAGGCTGAAAAGGGGAGAGAATTTATGAAAGCAGAAAAAGCCGTCTTTTTTACCCTCATTGAACTTTTGGTTGTGATCGCGATCATCGCGATTTTGGCTGGTATGCTTTTGCCCGCATTAAATCAGGCGCGCGATAAGGCCCGGGCAGTCACATGCGTCGGAAATCTCAAGCAGATGGGAAATCTCCAGACTTTGTATCTGGACTCCTACAATCAGCATCTCCAATACCAGTTGAATACCGCACACCAGGGCGCGTATTTCCTCTTGGGCCGCGATTTTCTGACAAGCGGAACCCAAGGCAGACCGGTTCATGCCACCGAAAAGATCTATTTCTGCCCCAAGCTGAAACTGCGCAGCAATCAACCCGGAGAATTTGGAACCTATGGACAGGCAATCCCGGAAGCTGCTGGAACCAAGCGGACACTTCCCGAAAAGTATGGCTTTATCTCATCGGGCGCGGCCTGGGACGGAACCATGGCATTTGCACGGTTTTCCATGCCTTCCCAGACCCCCAGCTGGGGCTGCAGCGCATTCAAAAATGGAACCATGATGGAGAGTGTCTACCTGATGCAAGGCGTAAGAGAGTCTTCAAGTTTCGGCTTTGTCGATATTCATGCGGGAAAAGGCAACATCGTCTTTGCCGACGGGCACGCCGGGGCTACTGCACCGGGAGAATTCGTCGAGACCCTTCGCGCGATTCACAAGTTGCCTTCCCTTTCCGTCGGATATATGAAAGCGGACAGCGCCACCTATACGTATATCAATTAATCATGCGCGTTCCCGAGAATCATCTGCCATCAGGCAATCTTTGATTTTGATTCATCAGAGGAGCAAACCGTTCCCAGAAAGGAGCGCCCTTCCCATGCCTCGCATCTCTCTTTCCAACCAAAAAATCGGTAAGATCAAGCCGTTGAACGGAGGCAATCTCGCCCCCCCTCTTTTTAATGAAGAGGTCGGCATGAATATCCGGGAGCCGTTTGCACAAATGCATCTGGAGTTCGCCCGGTTGCATGACGCGCCGCTTGAGAATCCGGGGATGCGTCTGGTCGATCCGCATCTGATCTTTCCACGCTTTGACGCCGACGCCGACGATCCGAAGAACTATTACTTCGAACAGACTGACGACTATCTGGCCAACTGCATTGCCGCCGGAACAAAAGTTTTTTATCGGCTGGGGCCTTCGATTGAGCACAGTATTCACAAATATTTCACCCACCCGCCCAAAGACGCAGCGCAGTGGAGCAAAATCGCCGCAAACATCATCCGGCATTACACCGGAGGATGGGCCAATGGATTCACTTACGACATTGAATACTGGGAGATCTGGAACGAACCGGATATCGGACCGAAAATGTGGACAGGGACCAGCGACGAATTCCGATCTTTTTTCCGGACTGCGGCTAAATCACTGAAAGAGGCCTTCCCTCACCTCAAAATCGGCGGTCCCGCTCATGCTTATTGGAATGACGATTCCCGGGATTTTTTGCGTTTTTGCGCCGCCAACGCCGTACCGCTCGATTTTTACAGTTATCACTGTTACACCTCAGACCCTTTCGCGCTTCTGACGCAGAGTCCCGCCGAAGTTCGCGCATTTCTCGACGAGATCGGCTATGCCAAAACAGAAATCCACCTCAACGAATGGCATTATGTCCCACGGCAACAGAGCAAAAATCCAGAAAAAGACCTCAAGAACATGGACGCGGCGGCTTTCATCACGCTGGTTCTGACTCTTTGGCAGGACACCCCTTTGGACAAAGCCGCATATTATACGGTGACAACCACCGCCTGGGGGGTGTTTGCGTTCCGCAGAAATACGACGACAAAATGCTTTTCCGCGCTGAAGACATACGGGGAATTCTTGCGTTACAGCGAGCGACTCAAGGCGGACTCCGACACCAGAGAAGTCGCCGTGCTCGCCGGATGCGATCAAACAGGTCGCCATGCTGCGCTGATCAGCTGTTTCAAAACGGAACCGCAAAAGATTGAAGTGTCCGGCTGTCCCGCCGAAGTGACGGTACGGGTGCTCGACGAAAATCACGATCTGGAGAAGATCGATTGCCAAATTTCACGGGGAATCATTCAGCTGCCCCAACAAACATCGTCAAGCATTTACCTTCTGGAGTATTGAACGGATGAAAAAAATAATTTACCTCTTGGTTATTTGCAGCGTCGTATCTTCTCTCTTCGCCGCCGAGTTCGACCTGAAAACCCGTACCGGCGCGCCATTCACCTCGGCCGGACAGAAGATCGAACCGGTTCAAAAAGACGGCAAAGCCGCGTTGCTTTTTTCCTGGGACGCGTCAAAAAAACGCTGGGCGGAATTCGGCTGGATCGGGACAAAAGCATTGCCTTTCTTTCGCACTTTGACTGTCAAAGTTTCCGTGGCGGCAGGGGAGAAATCCACCCCGAAAATCATTGATCTGCGTCTGGTCGACCGGGAAGGGGAAGTTTTCCAGTTTCCGGCCACCGCACGCTTTGATGAACTCGGACGGGCGACCTTGACATATACCATCCTTCACGACGGAAAAGTCGGCGGTTCCTGGCTCTCCGGAAAAAACGCGAAAAAAAACGGAAAAATCGATCAGCCCGTGCGTTTGTATGGTCTCGCATTCGATTATCCTTCGGACTCCGGGGAGGGTGAAATCTTCATCACCAAAATCGAGGAGAAAACAACGCCCCTCACCGGAGAAGCAGTCCGAAACATCCCTCCCCCTTTTGAGTTTCATCTTGTCACCGGACACCCGGTTCGCTTGGTATCCACCTATTGCTATGCGGAGATTTTCAACCCAACCGATGCCGAGCATGCGTTTCAAGTAAAGTTCACCGTCCGCGACGCCGGGGGAAACATCATCGGCAGGCCCACGGAAAGAAAAGACAGCATCGGACGCCGTTCCCGCCGCTTTTTCGCATTGCCAATTCCAAAGAAGTTCGGTCTGTACCGCGTGGAGGCAGAGATCACCTCCAATGCAATCCCGAATGGCCAGATGAACGTCACCCGATCCTTTGCATTCTTCAAACCCGCCACGCTGGACCTCCCGTACCAAGAGGGCAATTTCCGCTTCGGGGTGCAAACCCACTGGAAACAGGACCCGACAACCTGGACCACGGAGGCCGATGCGTGCCGGACAGCGGGGATCTCCTTTATCCGCGATGAAGTGGGGATCGGTTCCATCTGGCCGGGAAAGAATACTTGGCGGTATGGATTGAAGACGCTTCCCATGGATGTCTTTCTCTCGCGCGGGATCAAAACAGTGCTGTTAATTAACGGTTCCGCCCCTTGGGCGAATCAGAATCCGCAGGATCCTCAGCTCAAACAACGTCCGTGGGCGGGCATGCCCCGGCTCGATCTCTGGCGGACTTTCTGCGCGGAAGTCTTTCAGAAATTCGGCGGAAAGGTCGACCATTTTGAGATATGGAACGAGCCGGATCTAATGACATTTGCCGTCTTTTCTCCCGAGGAATACCACCAGCTCGCCGAAATCGCCCGGGAGGAAATCAAAAAACATGCCCCACATGCAAAGCTCATGAGCGCAGGCTTCTGCAATTTCAACGAAAAGGGGCAGTTTCAGGAACGGGCAATGACGCTCTGCAAAGATCTTTTTGACATTCACTGCTTTCACGGGCACGGCCCGCAGTCGGGTTTTGCGAGCATCATTGACCGGAAGCTTCTGCCAATGCGAGAACGCATCGGAATTGCCGGGACGATGCCGTGGTATGCCCATGAGACGGCATTGACCAGCACCGGTTTCGGGGAATCGGCGCAGGCGGAGGCGTTATTTCAAAAACTGCTTTTCGCATGGTCCCGCGGTTCGATCGGTTACACTTGGTACGATTTGCGCAACGACGGCTTCGATCCGGGCAATCCGGAACACAATTACGGAATGCTGACCAATGACTATTATCCCAAAGAAGTCTACGTCGTCTACAACACGTTGACAACGCTCTTCGGCGGCGATACAAAATTCCTCCGTACCCTTGTCGACGACCGGCAAATGAGCGTGCTGCTCTTCGGACGGGAACGGGATCTGCTTCTGCCCGTATGGCTTAAGACCCCCCATCAGAGAGCAAAAGAACTACATTTGAAAACGGACGCGAATCAGGTCGAACGAATTGATCTGGCCGGCAACATCACGGCGCTGGCCAAGAAAGGAGATCTGGTCCGGTGTCCGATTTCAAAAACTCCCTTCACCATTCGGCTTCGCAATGCTTCGCAAATTGCGATCCGGCCCAATGGGCTCTCCGCCGTATCATCCCCGGTGCTCCTGGCAAGCTCAACCCCTTCCATCGTCGAATTTTTCGCCTTCAATCCTGACGAAAAACAACAGACCATGACGCTTACGGCATTCGCTCCCGAAGGGATTCGCGCGGAACTTCCGGCAAAACTGACTCTCGCACCGCAGGAACGCAAAAATTTCAAAGCAATCTTGCACGGCTCCTCCGAATCTCCCAAGACCGTCCGCCAGACTCTGCGCGTGGCATATTCCCTTACAAATGGAGAAAAAGACGAATGCAGTGTCCTGTTGCTGCCGCTGTTTCTGCCGGAGCGGGAGTTCACAGCCAAGCCCTATGCACAGTTGAACCGGCGTGATCAGCTGGTCGAACTCTTTGACGCGGATCCCGGCAACGTGTTCCGTCTGCGCAAAAACGACGACGACCTTTCCGCCAAGATCTTCCTTGCCGACAACGGAACCGACCTGAACATCAAAGTGGTCGTCACCGATGACGAACACCGTCCGTCAAACCGTGCCGACTCGATCTGGAAGGGCGATTCCCTCCAACTGCTCTTCGCTTTTGACAGCGGCAAGAAGGTTCTGGAAATCGGGTGTGCGCTCGGAGAGGACGGCAAACAACTTCAGCATTGCTGGTCGGGATCGGCGACGTTCCGGAGCAACGTCACCCGGAGCGGGAAAACGACCACCTATCTTGTCTCGATTCCGTGGCCCCAGTTGCATGGAACCGCGAATGAACGTTTCAGCTTCAACGCTCTGGTCAACGAATCCGACAGCGACCGCCGGGAATCTTTTCTCCGCCTTGCACCCGGTGCCGGAGACGGCACGGACAGCACCGTCTGGCCGGTGATTGGACAAAGCAAGCGCGCCGACCGCTGACCGCGCACCTCCGCTTCTCCTCGCAAAGAACATTCGACCGTGGAGCAAGATAAAAATCAGTTGGGGACTCCCGGCAGCCGGCAAAAAAATCCCCTTTCCGCTCTGTAGCATCCAGATAACCCAAGTCAAAAATCATCGTTCGCGTACAAACCGGATTCTGCCCGAAGTGCACCAGAATCTTGTTGTCCGGCAGTTCCAGAATCTGATTTTGGTGGACGCTCTTGTCAAAGAGCGCCCAGGAACCGCCGACTGTTCGAAAATCCCCGTCATTACGGTGCTCGTTGAGGGCGATCTCGCGGAAGCCGCGCCAGCTTCTGCCCTCATCGTCGGAGATTGCGGCATGCAGCACGTCCCGATTGGTGAACACATCCTCCCATGTCCCGTCCTGAACGCTCCGATCAAGGCCTGGCTGGGTCGAATGATCCAGCTCCGGCAGCGGGGTGGTGTTGTTCCACACCGCCAGCATCCGTCCGTCGGATAGAGTGTAGAGTCCCGGCTGGAGCCAGCGAAGCCCCTTGTCCGGCGGGATGATCTGCTGCGGAATCGACGGATGTTTCACCACGACTTTGCGCCAGGATACGCCATCGTCATCGGAGAGAAGCACCACCGGAACCAGCAAGGAGCCGATCCGCTGCTGACCGGGAACAACCCACCGCTTCCGGGACCGCAACGGCAGCGGAAGTCTTTGCAGGTCCATACGCTCGGAAAAGATCTTCGTGCGTTCGAAAGGACCGTCCGGTCCGTGTTTCGAACGGAGCAGAAAAATCCCGTCCTCCTTGAGTTCGCGCTGAAGCGCTCCGGCCGCTTCACTTCCGGGACAACGCATCTCCACCGGACACCAGTCGTGAGCCGCCCCTGCCAGCAAGGTGATCCAATCCCCAGAATATGGACTTTGAACCCGCGCTCCCGGATCATCCGGGGCAACACACTCTTCCTGAAAATTCATTCCGAAATCAACTGATTTCTGAACGATGGAAAGAAACTCCTTTTCTCCATTCGACACTCCTGCAATCCTCCGGCAAATCGCGCAATTCCAAAGAGAGCGCAATTGGTTCAATCGAACTATTCAGAACGACGATCCCGAACAAACGATTCTCCCGCAACAGCGGAATCAGCACCTGCGCATGGCTTGTTTGGGGCAGCACCCGGCACTGACCGGCCGAGATCCAACCGACCAGTGCCGTCAATTGGCGGTGTTTTGCCTCGGAGAGCTCCCGATTGAATTTTCCGGGAAGTCCGCACACGGCCAGACGATGGCCGTTGGCATGTTCCAAAACGAAAGAGGTGCAGCCGAAATTCTCTTTTTGCAGATGCGGTCAACAACGACAGCCCCTTCCCCGCCGGGGCATCCTCCATGAATACTGCGATTCCGTGCTGGAGAAAATCAAGCGCTTCAGAAATGCCCAGTTCATACCATTTCCGGCCCGAAACATTGGCAGGGTGTCGCAGAGATCGCACCGCGTTCAGTCCGGAAATTGTGAGGGCTTGCCGGGGGAGAAGCCTTTGAAAGAAATCGTTCCAACGCGCGATCCGCCGGAAAAACGACAAGTCAAACTCCAAAGAATTTTCCTGATGCACATTCCATACATACGAGAGCGCATCGCATCCGAACGCCAGCGAAAGAACGCCCTCCAGCACAGTTCCGTAAGTAGTTTTGCCCAAGGATGTTCTCGGGTAATTTTCGATCTCCGCACATCAGCGGTATGATTGGCGAAACTGCGCCGGTGTCATCCGGTAGAACTTGCGAAAGGATCGGCAGAAATAACTGGTGGAGTGAAAGCCGGAAGCCGCGGCGATGTCATCGAGCTTTTCGGAACCGCGCAACAACAGCGGAACCGCATGCAACAATCGCTGCCGATGCAGATAGTTTGCCGGAGTCATGCCGATTTCCCGCTGAAAAATCCGCCGGAACTGCACTTCCTTAAGCTGAACCGCCGCGGCGATGTCACAAATGCTGATGTTGGCGGTGTAATTCTGATGAATAAACGCCAGAATACGGGCAACCCGGGAATCCCGTTCCTGTCGGATTCTCGGCAGATAATCCCCGTCCAGCAGCGCCTCCCGCGCGAGGACCCGGATCCCCTGCGCGACAAAGGATTCCCCCAGAGTGCGTACATGATTTCGCAGCGCAATCCCCAAATCCAGCTGTTCAAAGAGCGCCTCCGGGTGGTGCAGTTTCCGAAACGGCGAACGAAAACAGTCGAAAAGATTCCCCGGCCGCTGCAAGAGCGACAGAAGATGCAACACATAGTTGGAACAAGACTCCTCCCCCTCCGCAATTCCATAGGAATGAAGCGCATTTTCGGGGATCAGCACATATTCGCCCTTGCCGAGAATCCTCTTCTCCCCCTCCAGCTCGACCTCAATGCGCCCGGAGCAGACGATCAACAGCAAATTGTCCATAATCCGGCGCGGGGGAACACGCCAGTTTTTGACACAATGCCAATGCGATACATTGATCACCAATGGCGGAAGCGTTTCCTGTATGCCCGAAAGCGTAGCCAACTGTTCTGGAGAAAGCAGGTCGGTGTGATAATCTTTCCACTCGTTTCCATATACACTGTTCATGGCAGACGCAACCCCTGTATCGAAAATTGAAATAGAACGATGATTTTTACGATTGCAATCCTTTTCCCAATATAGTATAATTCATTTATGACAAAATGCAAAACCAACTCAGGAGAATCTTTTCATGAATCCGGTGCATCCTCAATCCAGAATCAAAATTCCAGCCGTCATCCACACGGCTCCGGCGGAATGCTTTCAGACTGCGCGGCGGCTGTGGCAGGGGTGTCCGACCATCGAACGGACGCCCGGCGGACGGCTCTTTGCCGGATGGTACTCCGGCGGCATGTGCGAACCGGATATGCGCAACTATAATCTGCTCGTTCGCAGCGACGACAACGGCGCCACCTGGAGCGACCCGATTCTGGTCATGGAAAGCGTGACCGCCGAAGGAATCCGCTGCATCGACGTCGAGTTGTGGATGGACCCGAACGGGGTGCTGCGCGTCTTCTGGACGCAGATCCTCGGATGGGGGCGCCCCGAAGTGGAGCATCACGAAACATGGTGCATGACCACGGACAACCCCGATGCGGACGAAATTGTCTGGTCGGAACCGTTTTATGTTACAGATGGATTTTTGCGCTGCAAACCGACGGTCCTCCGGAACGGCACGATTCTTCTTTGCGCCTATTTGCGCAGCGGCGATCATTATATGTATTCGCAGTCGTCCGACGGCGGAAAAAGCTGGGAACTTTGCACCGGCGGAAAAAAAATCCCCACGTGGTTTGACGAGAGCATGATTCTGGAGCATCGGGACGGTTCTTTGCATTTGTTTGCCCGCACCAACAGCACCGCGACGATTGCGGAGAGCGTATCGCAGGATGGCGGAGTGGTATGGAGCGACGGGATTTCCGGTTCGCTGACCGCGCCGCCGAGCCGGTTTTACATCGCGAGGTTGAAGTCCGGCAACATTTTGCGGATCAACAGCAACCATCCGAAGGAACGCACCAATCTTACGGCGTTTCTGTCGTTTGACGACGGCAAAAGCTGGCCGGCCTCCCTGCTTCTGGACAATCGTCACAATGTTTCGTATCCCGATGCGGTGGAAGACGATTCCGGTCATATTTCCATTGTATACGACAAAGGCCGGGTGACGGACAAAGAGATTTACCTATCGTGCATTACCGAAAAGGATATTTGTGCCGGAGCCTTGGTCGAAGAGACAAGTTTTATCGCACGACTGGTAAACAAGGCGCCGATTCACCCGCTGTTTCCACGCTGACTTCCGATCTTCATTCAAAAAAAGGAGTATCTATGAAACGGAATTTTACCCTGATCGAATTACTCGTGGTCATCGCCATCATCGCAATCCTCGCGGGAATGCTGCTGCCCGCTCTGTCCAAAGCCAGAGACAAGGCAAACGCAATCAAGTGCGTCAATCACCTCAAACAGATCGGCAACGCAGAACTGATGTACACCGATGACAATAACGGTTTTATTTCCACCTATATCGGAATTGTCGGCGGTTCCAGCTATGCCTGGACGCGCACGCTGTGCCAATACCTCGGCGGGACCAACGGAGACGGCGAATTCGTCAATCTGGGGGGAACCCGGCGGCGGTATCGCATATCGGTTTTCACCTGTCCGGTTTCCACCGGGCGCGACGGCACCCCGGAGCAAGTGCATTACAACAACTACGGCATCAATTATTTCATGGCCGGACACGATACGCCCGATGATGTCCGCAAAGGAACCAACAACAATGTGAAACGCGTCAGCCGCCCTAGCGGACGGATGATTTTTACCGACATCGAGTGCCCGGTCGCGCAGTGGGACGGCTGGATCACGGACAAGAGCTGGGTGCAGCGCAAAACCGTCGGTCTGGTCCCGCTGGCGAACCGGAAATCCACCGACAACGTCGGGTTCCGCCACTCCGGCGGACAGAACGCCAATCTTGTTTTTCTCGACGGCCATGCCGTGAGCAGCAATGCCACCGAGATTCCCATTCAGATCAACAACGATACGCAGGGCGTGGATTATCGCAACTTTTTTGGATGCGGCATGAAAAACTGAGGATTGCAGCATCGCGTTTTCGCAGGATTGTCATGTCATAAAGAGGAAAGCACCAGATGGATTTTTTACAGAAAACAAAAGTGGCCGGGGTCTGCGCAGTGCTTCTCCTTGCCGGATCGGTCTTTGCAGGGGAACTGGTCCATGTCGATTTCCGTTCCCCCGAAACGGGCAAAAAAGCGATCGGCTTGACGGTGAACCGCAAACAGGCCGAGGCCTCGTTCGCGCTCGTGCCGGACGGAGCATGCTGTACCGTGGTGAAACCGGGCAAACATGTTCTTGCGGTGGAGTTCTACGCCCACGCGAACGTCAAGATCGTGGCCGGGAACCGCTATATTCTCCGCTTCCGCGCGACATCCGACCGCGATCTCAAGATCAACGCCAGTTGTTATCTCAACCACCCCAAGTGGACCATGCTTGCCAAAGAGGCTTCGCAGATGATTTCCCTCTCCGCCGGGCGTTGGACGGATGTGGAAATCCCCTTCCTTGCCGCCATCGACGCCGAACGCGTGCGCCTTCCCAGTCTGCGGCTCGGGCGCGTACCCGCCGGGAGCAAAATCACGCTTCAATCCGTCACGCTCGAAGGGCCGGATCACGTGAAGGAGCCGCCTCTTCGCTATGGCAATGAACCGGCGATCGCCGGATTCGCCAAAAAAATCTGCTGGGATTTGACCCGCGCCTGGCAGCGGAACACCGCCGAACGGCGGCGTTTCTCGCTTGCGGCATATTGGCAGATCGCCCCGGCAAAGATGCCGGAAAAGAGTACGCCCGCTTGCTATTTGATGATTCCGGGGAGCTGGCGCGGCGCCAATGCGTCCGCCGCCGTTCGCGACAAGAGTGGAAAACCGGTGTCGGCGATTGCCGGAAAAAACTTCTCTGAATACGAAGATGTCGAGATTTCCCGCACGTTCTTTGCCCCTGCCAATTGGCGCGGCAAAAATATCCGGCTCAAATGCGACTATCTGCGCGCGGATTCCGAGGTCATTCTCAACGGAAAAAGTCTGGGAAAATTCGGCCCCGACGACGATTTCATCGTCAACTGCGACCTCTCCAGCGCCGTGCGATTCGACGCGGAAAATCAACTGCGGCTCAAACTGCACTCCACGGCCAAACGCGGACAGTTGCGCGGCGGCGTGCTGGATGCGATCTGGCTGGATGTCCAGCCCGAACGCAATTTCGGGTTGCCGGTCGTTGAAACAATGCTTTCCGAAGGCAAAACAAACCTCCACTTTCAGGGTGCTGCGCCGGGACTGGACGGAACACTGTCCCTGACCTTCCGCGACGCCGCCACCGGAGAGGTGGTCGAGCGCCGCACCATGCCCTACGCCGAGCGCGTCTCGATCGATTACATCGGACCAAAGCTCTGGGATCTGAAGCATCCGAATCTCTATTTTCTGGAGCTGACGCTCACTGACGGGGCAAAGCGCGTGCTGGATACGGAAAAAATCCGGTTCGGTTTCCGGGAATTGAGTGTTCGCGGAAAGGATTATCTGCTCAACGGCAAACCGATCCGGCTGCTGTGCGACTCCAGCACGATGGCGGCCATCTGGGAACCGGGATTCACCACCTCGCCGGACGCGTACCGCAACCGGCTGCTGACGCTCAAACGTATGCGTCACACCAGCTGCTATGTGACCCGTTCGGAGCAGTCCACGGTGTTTCAGGTCGCCGATGAAGTTGGATTCCTCGCCATGCCGCAAGTATTCCTCGTGCCCTACCGCGAGCAGGAGAAACTCACCGACGATCAGGCGCAAGCGATCATCCGCAAAGGTCTTTCGCAGGCGGTGAAAATCGAACGCTACCGCAATCACCCCTCCATCGCCGTTCTGGTGACGGACATCTGGTACAATCTGCACCCCGGCTCCCACCATCCCGAATACTTCGGCATCCCGCGCAAAAGCGCGTCGTATCCCAACTTCGATTCCGCCGGCAACATCGTGCCTGGCACCGGAAAAGATCCCAATGTCTCCGGAATGCGGCTGGCACGCCAGAGCCGGTTGGAAAAAATCAACCGTCTCCACAAAGAATTTTTCCCCGGCGCGCTGGCGATTACCGGCGGTTCCGGCGAAGTCGGGCAGGTCTACTCCACGCATTTGTATCACACCTGGGGAGCGCCGGTGCAGGAATTGCGCGCATTTGCACAACGCTACATGCTCAAGCCCTCTCTGCCGCTTTTCATCGGCGAGATGAACATCCCCTATCCGATGAGCTATTATTATCCGATCATGACGCCCAATCAGAAGCGTCCGATGTATTATGAAAACGCCGTCCGTTTCTTCGGCAACCGCGCGTATCGCTATATGCCGGTCACAGGGCCCATGCATTCGGTGCTCTACGAACAGTCGGAAAAGGGCGACAAACGCCGCTACTCCTTCGTTTCCGCCCTCTACGGCGACGTGCTGTCGCGAATCATGCGCGACACGATGAGTGCGTGGCGGTTGCAGGGAGTGAACGGGCTGGGCGCCTTCGGTTATGCCGTCAGCGGCAGTTTTCTGATGGCGGGCGTCGAGCGCAGCGACCGGCTCAAAGCAATTCCCGACGCGTATTCCCTCCCGTGGATCGAGCCGGAATTTCTCTCGCGCGGCGCGTATCAGCCGCCGCACAGCCACGCCGGGGAGCCGGACATGCGCCCGGTGGCGGCGGGAGCGGAATTTCTGGCCGCATGGAATCCGGTGGCGATGGATTTCTTCGGCGCGGGACAGGACCTCTGGGAGAGCGATCACGCGTTTTGGAGCGGCGAAACCGTGCGCAAAAAAATCGCGATCATGAATGATCTGCCGCACAAGCGCTCGTTTCAACTGAAACTATCGCTGCGCGACGCGACGAACAACCGTACCGTGCTGCTGACCCGGCCGGTAAAAGTCGACGCGTTCTCCTCGCACTTGGAGTTGATCGAATTTTCCTTGCCCAAAGTTTCCGTACGAAGCGACCGGAAACTGATTGCCGAACTGATTGGTTCCGACGAATCCAAGTCCACAATCACCCGCACCATGGCAATCGAAATCTTCCCCCCGGTGACGCCTCCGGTTCTGAAGCGGAAACTCCTGGTTTTCGACCCCGAAGGAAAGGCGAAGGAGCAGTTGAAGCGTTGGAATGTGCCGTTTGAAACGATTTCCGACTTGCATGCGCTGCCGGACGGGGCATTGGTGCTTGCCGGACGCAAAAGTCTCGCAAAGAGCGCCCATCTGCCGGACCTGAATGCGCTGACCAACCGGGGCATTCGCGTGCTGGTGCTGGAGCAGGATCAGGCCGCGTCAATGGAGCTGATGAATGCCCGCGAACGGTATGCGTTTGGGAACGACCAGGCGCATCCGGTGCTGTCGGGCTTCTCCGATTGTGATTTTGCGCTCTGGCGCGGCAGCAGTGCCGGACAGCCGGGCTATCAGATCGGTTCGGTCGGGCAATCATGGTCGAATTGGGGCAACCGCAATATGGTGGCCGGGACGGTGTTCCGGCGTCCGACGCAGGGAAATTACCGTGCGCTGCTCACTTCCGGGTTCGATCTCTTCCAGACGCCGCTTCTGGAGTACAGCGGCGATCGCGGCGCGTGGATCGGGTGTCAGCTTGAAATCAGCGGACGGCTCGGCACCGACCCGGTGCCGACGACGCTGCTGGCAAAAATGCTGACGTATCTGGACGAACGCGCCGTGCGCGATGAAACGTCAGCCACCGCCTTTTTTGGCGGATCGGACGGGCGGAAACTTCTGGATAAATTGCAAGTGGAGGCCCGCACAATCGCCGATCTCACCGAAAAATCGCTGGAAGGGGTGCATACGCTTCTGATCGCTGATCCCGATTTTGCGCAGTTGGAAAAGTACCGGTTTGAAATCAACGCGTTTGTCCATGCGGGCAACCGGCTGATCTATCTGCAGACGGGCAGGAATTTCTCGCCGTCGTGGCTGCCTTTTACGATGAATTTGGAACGTCAGAAGCTGCGCAATGCGCGGGCGCAATCGCGGACGGCCGACGGGCTGTGGCTGGCGGGATATGACGACAATGATTTTGCCTGCGAGCGGGATTATGAGATTCCGGTCTTTACCGGATTTCCCGCTCACTGGGACGCCTATAAGCCGGGCGTACTGCTGCGGGCACCGCATGGCGAAGGAGATTTTGTGTTCTGCTCGGTGGCGCCGGAGTTGTTCGGCCGCGACTATGCCGCGCACAAAACCGCCCGCTTTCTCGCGGCGCTCCTGACCTCCGCGGGGGTGAAAATCCGCACGGAAACTTCGGCCTACATGGTTTCGAACGGCGTGCGTCCGTCCACTTTGGATCTGTCGGTGCTGGCATGGCAGTTTGCGCTTGATCCGCAGGATGTCGGGCCGAAGGAG
>JAQUYX010000130.1 GCA_028691615.1 Victivallaceae bacterium | reverse complement strand
TCTCCCGGCGGCTCGGACGGACCGGGCTTCCCGGCGCGGGTGGCCGTTCGAAGTAACGCTCGATCGCGTTACTGGAAAACTTTCCGTCGCGCCCGGATTCCTGCGCCGGAACGGGGAATTTCTCAGAGTGAAAGCCGTGGAGGGGATTCCGCCCGCGACCGGATTTTTGTGCGTCGTTTCCACTTTGACCGATGGGACATGGTCCGATCCGGCCTATGCAATTTGCTCCGAACCGGATGAAACGAGTTTTCCGATCGCGGAGATCGCGGTCGACGCGGACTCCGGGGATGTGACAATTACGCAGTATCCGGTGACGGCCGCGCTGATCCTTCAAACCAAAGGATGCCCCCTTCAGAAAGGATGACGCCATGAGCGAAGAATATTATCTGGACGAACACCCGTCGCCTTCCGACGGGTGGGGGGTAAGTGGCGGAGGATCCGGCGGCGGCGGCTGGGGAGCCGGGTTCGGCGGCGTCTGGGGCGGCGGCGGCGGAGCTGGAGGAGGAGCTGGAGGCGGAGGCGGCGGCGAAGCTGGTTCCGGCGGATCAGAGACGCAAACGGATTCCTGGGTCGTGCTCGGGCAATGGGTTCCCGAAAACTCCATGCTGCTCGCGGACGGTGACGGATTCTTGCTGGAGAATTGCGACGGCTTTTTGCTGGAAGGCGACAAGGCGTGTCTTGCGATCACGGTTGCGTGCGAAATTTCCGGCGACGCGCAGGGCGGACACGCGAAATGCGTACTCACATGCTTTCTTGTTTCCGGCGAGAAGAAACCAATGGAAACGGCGGAGGACTGGCTGTTCGGTTCGCTTTCCCTTCCTTCCGGGGAAGTTTCCATTTTGGCAAAATGGCAGAAAGGGCATTACAACTATGCGGAACTGCACACCGTGCGGTTCCGCGTCAACGGGAGCGTCACGCCGTGGATCCGGCTGACTCTTGACAAATATCGAATCGTCGCCGTCCTGTCGGTGGATCGGGGGCGGATCAAGTTAAAAATCTGAATGGAACAGGAAAGGTGCGCGCAATGCAGGTAATCAACAGGATCCTCCGGATTTCCGGAGCGGAGGCGGATCTTTGCGACGAGGCCGGACGACTCGCGCCGGAGCTCGCGATCAAAATAGGCGTCTGCGTGCTCCTGCGTTTTGACCTGCGCAGCGACAGGTTCGACGACAACGACAAACTGACTTTTTATCCGGTCGCGGAACTCGCCGCGGCGAGATCGTTTTATTTCTGTCTGGACGGCGACTGGGATCATCAGACCCAGCCGCCGTTGTTGCGCTTGAGCGGGTGCCGGGTCTTTCAGGACTCGGACGGACGGACAATTTTTGAAGCGGAACTACCCGACACCGCGACGGTCGCGCTTCTCGAAGAGATTGCCGTCGCCGGAAAAATCGCCGTGACCGCGGAATTTGGCGGGTTTGTTTCCACGGCGGCCGAGGCGGTCTTTTCCTGGAGCGTGAATCTCACGCTGCTCAACCGTGTTTACCTGGGCGGCTCCACGGAATCGCAAAGCTCCGATCCCGAGTATTTGAACGCCGCCGAGGTGCGCGCGCTCATCGCTGCGCAACTGGGGCAGCAGCTTTCCGTTGGAACGGTGGCGGCCGGAAGCACGGCTTCCGCCTCGATCACCGGCACGGCGCCGGCGCAAGTGCTCAATCTGGTGCTTCCGAAAGGAGCATCCGGCGACAACGGAGCCAGCGCCTACGAATTGGCGCAAAGCCTCGGCTACAAGGGGACGCTTCCCGAATGGATTGCCTCCCTCAAGGGAGCACCCGGCGCGGATGGCAAAGGCTTGGAATACGATGCCTCCGGCACGGTCGCGGAGCGATCGCTTTACGATGGAGAGGAAGCGGGATTCCGCTATGCGGCGACGCAAGTGGATTCCACGGCGAAGACGACGACGCTTTATTTTTACACGAAGCTCTCGGCAACATCCGGCGACTGGTCGAATCCGCTGGTCATCACGCTTTTTGCGACGGAGTCGACCTCCGTGGCGGCGCGGGAGGCGCTTGCGTTTGCGCCGCCCTCCGGCGGGGCGAATTATTTTGAGATCTCGCTGGCCTCCTGTCCCAATGCGATGGTGGCGCAAGTTACGGTGACGACGTCCGAGGGGGAGCTGACGCTTCCATATTACAGTGATTTCGGGATTTTGAGGATTCTTCGAAACAACAATCTTGCGCGGATCTACTTCGGCGCGCATGTGCCGGCATATACCGCCGGGAAAATCTACCTCTCGCAGCTGGTTTCTGCGGCGGCGGGGACAGTCGAAGTCAGTCCCGGCTCGGACGATCCGATCTATTTTGGATATGTCACGGACGATAGCTTGACTTCCGCATCGGAGGTTTCCGCGACGCATCTTGAGCAAACGACGGTGCATAGCTCAAGCGCGACGACGCTCGGCAAAACCTCCTGCGGCACGGTTCCCGCCGGGAGTTTTGTCATCGTATTGGTTCCGACGGCGAACCCCGGAACCGCCACGAAGGATGACGGCTTCGGCGGGAAAGTCGCCTTCAGCCTCAACAACGGCGCCGCCGGCACCGGCGCGAACGGCGCAGATGTCACCATCGGCGGGAAATCATACAAGGTTTATGGAGAATTCAAGTTAAACGCAGCGGAGGTATTTATCTATGTCGATTGAAGTCGCATCGTCCCTGATTCCGGGGACAACGAACACGCCGCTCGATTCTCGAAGCCGGGCGGCGACGGTGGCAGCCTTCGGTGACATTGCGAACCCGTCGCTGGGTTCGCTTGTCTACTGCGAGGCGGACGGCCATATCTATAAAATCAAGAGTCTCAAGGCCAAACTGATCGGATCGATCACGGTCGCCAATTCCGAGATCGATCAGGTCGAGCGCATCCCCACGCTTGCCGATCTGGACGGCAAAGCAGCCGCCAGTCACACGCACACCTTGTCGGACCTGTCCAACCTGTCCGCTCTCTCGAACACCTACTCGGTCGTCGGTCACACGCATCCTTTTTCTGCGGTGACCGGTCGCTTTCTCTATTTTGAGATCCCGACCGGAGACGACTCCGACCGGATGACGCTGGAGATCGATCTGGCCGACGCCGACGATTTCAGCGCCGCCGTGCGCAAGACACTGACCGACTGCAAGGTATTCAATCCCGCCGACGGGGAATGGATCGCAGCGGAGTCGTGCGGCATTGAGTTGTACGGATCACAGGCAAGAATGCCCGCGGTCGCGGGCATGACCCGCTGCCGGTACCGTTGGATCAACGGTACCGGGGACGCTTCCGGATGGAAAAGCGCAACCATTTAAGAAAAGGATTCCCTCATGAAAAAGCTCTTTCTTTCGTTTCTTGTCGCGGTGTTTCTCGCCGCGCCGTCCTTCGCCTGCTGGGTTGGAGGAGGTCGTGCTCCGTACTCTTTTAACAATGGATTCCGCAGCGAATGGCTTCCCTTCCGCGTCAATCTCTATCCGCTCGACGAGCTCTTTTACGAAATGTGTTATTCCACTGATGAGTTCGATGGACTTCCGTTGACCGACGCCATGTTCTCCTGGTATGATGTATCTATGGAGGGGAGTAACTGGTTTTCCGCAGTCTTGCCCGTCAGCGGGGAAGTCAATGACGGTGGTAATTTTCGCTTCGAGTACTCATCGATATATGGTTTTCGCTATCGAGACGGAGTCATTTTCAAAAACGCTGACGGCACATCCTTCCGTATGGACTGCGACGACGATCATCCAGAGCCGCATTGTCCGTCCTACTCCTTCTCCGGCGTGACGGCGGCCGATCCAGTCGCCGGATTTTATTGCGTGCCGTTTATTTTCAATGTCTGGCTGGAACGTCCCGGCAACTGGAAATATGCCCGTGTCAAATATGGCGATACCTATTATTATTACGAGCTGGTGGACAATACGGATGCCAAGATTCGCCCCATGCTGCAAAATGTTCTGTCTTACTCGCTCAATGTAAACACCGGCGCCTTGGTGTTTTCTCCTCGGAAAAAAGTGCTTCCCCTGGCATACTCCAGCAATCCTGTGCCGGTGGTCAATCCGTCCGGATCGGACTCCGCCACCGGGACGAAGCCGATCACGGTGATGGTCCGTCCGGTGGTCTCCGGGACGCTGGCGGAGGGCGACACGATTCCCGGAACCAATCATGTGATCGGGGGGATTCCGGCGGCGTTCAATGTTTCGACACTCGCGGCGTCCGCGCCGGACATGGTTTCCAACGCAACTTACACGATGACCATGCCGACCGCCACGGAAGCGACACTGGTTTACGCAAAAGTCAACGCAAACGGCACCTTCGCCAGCGACTGGATCACCGTCAAAAGCGTCGACAATCCGCAGGCGCTCGGAAAGACGCAGTTCGCGTTCGGGCAGAACGTCATGCGCAATGTCAGCGGCGTGTCCGACGGCGAGGTGATCGCCGTGCGCTGTCATCTGGTCAACGATCTGACCGAGAATTTTGACAAGACGGTCACAATCAACGGCACGGCCATCACACTGGAAAGCGCTCCGCCGCTTTACAAATACCGGACGCGAAAAGCGCCGGAATGGAAATAAAGGCGGTACATAAAAATGAGTAAACTAGGCAACACTTTCGCCGCCGCCGTGACAGCGGCCGCGATCGGCACGGGCGTTTATTGGGCCACAACGGATTCCGAGCCGGAGACGGCGATCTCCTCCGTCATCGAGGGCGTAAAAATCGAGGGCGTCGGAATCGCCGGCGTCGGAATCGCCGGAGAAACCATTTCCGGGGCATCCATCTCCGGAGAAACCGTCAAGGGCGAAACCGTCGCCATTTCCCCAATCGCGGGAGCATTTCCGGTCGGAATTGTCCGACCGGTCGAACCGGTCCGACCGGAGGCCGTGGAACTTCCCGCCGCGCCGGAGATTCAGACAGTCGCAATCACCGGCGAAAAGATCGCGCCCGCAGCGCTCGACGACGCAAAGCTCGATGGCTTCCTCGCCGAACGGAGGAAGTTCCGCGATCTCAGGAACTTGACGCACGACGCGTCAACGCTTGCGCCGGGGGGCGTTTTCGAGCGCTGGATGAAGATATTTCGCGAGTGGGAGGATTTTCAAATGGAGTTCGTCCCGTTCCGGGACGCCTCGCTGCGCATGGCCGCCGAGGTGCGGTTTCCGAAAGACGACGAAGCACGGCAAACGCTCTTCGCCAATCTGTCTTTCTACGCAAAGAAGGGATACAACGGCTGTTTGCTGGTGTTCGGGATTGACGATCTCGACGAATACAAGCTTTCCGAGCTGGTCTATCAGATCCGGTCAACGCATCCGGCGTGGAGGATCTTCTTCACGTTCGGGGCGGGGGAGTCGCTGCGCGACAGTGTTTATCCAGAGCCGGACAAACTCGGAAAATGTCTTACAAGGATGGGGGAGCTTTGCGACGGATTCCTTCTGGCGTGGCGGCGAACGTCGGCGCACCTCTTTCTGGCCGACAAAGGATATCAGGCTTATCTCACCCAATGCGTGCGGGAAGGCAATCCCAAGATCCCCGTTTTCGGAGAGGTTTATTACGGGGAGACGGCGGAATCGGCGGGGGGGACGGTCTTGACTTCCTGCGTGCCGGAAAACGCCTCCGGCGCCGTGATTACCGGATTGGGATATTCCAACCTCGCCGTCGAGTCGATCGTGCGAAAAGTCCGGTCGAAAATCGGTGACACGGGGGGAATCCTCACGGTGATTCTGGGGGAACGCGCGTACGCGCGTACCTCTTTTGAATGCAAAAGGAGACTCGAAAAACGATGGCGCCGCGCGGGATGCGCCACAATTACGCTCAATGGCAACGGCGACGTGTCGCTTGACGACATGACGCGAAACAAGCAAAAGGAGGAATAAAAAAAGAAAACTTTTTCCCGTGTCCTGTTTTTTCGTAAAATCAAAAAAAAGAAAGAAAGTTGTCATGAAGAATTTTGTCAGAACGTTTTGTCTTGCCGCCGTCGTCGCATTGCCCTGTATCGTGTCCGCCGCAACGGAGGGAGAACTTTGGAAATCGTTTTCCGCAACGCAGGATGTCGCGGAACGCGGAACGATCGCCGTGGAACTGATGAAGGTATTCCCGCCGCGCTATTATGAAGCCGCATGCCATCACCGGCTTTGGATGGCACGTCAGGTCATCCGCGCGGAAGTGCAGAAGGGCTTGATCACCACGCTGAAACAGGCGGAAGACCGGACGGTCGAGCTGGTGAAACTTTCGAACGTCACCGATGAGAAGGTCTTTCTTTGCGCTCGGCTCTCGGCATGCATCGCTGTGGAAAACGGCAACATCTGCACCGACGCCGAAGGGCTTGCAAGGGCAAGGGAGCTGGTCAAGGGAGCGACGGACGACCGGGTGCGGATGTTGTATGCTCAAGTTCTCTGGGCGAACAGCCGGAACAACGCGGATCTGGACGAGGCGTACAGTATTTTTATGGCGCAGAAGGATTACGGCGCGGCACTCAATGCAGCGCAGAAGCAGGGCGACGGGAAAAAGATCTTCGACAGTGCCGAGTTGCGGCTGCTGAAGAATGAACTTGGGTTCAAGGACGTGCAGCGTTGCGTTCAGCTTCTCTGTGGCGTCTACGACGAGAAAGTCTCTTCCGCCGAAATTAAGGAGCTTCTGATCAAGGCGCAGCGCAAATACGCACGCATGGTCGTTGTTGACCGCGCGAATTGGTACCCCGTGCTTCAAGAGATCAAAACTACGATAGACCTTTATTAAGGTCGACGGGAGGCGCGAAAATGATAAAAGCGGAAGAGGCGCGCCGGATGCGAACCGAGTGCCGGGAGCTTGGTGTGATCGCGCCTCCGGAGTTTTGGGGTGCGAGCGACGCTTTTCTGGGGGAGTGTTACAACGGGATAGGGCCGGAGGCGTGGCCGGCGTGGGCGCGGAAATTGGCGACGCTGATTTTGAACCGGCACGAGCTGGAAGCGTATGTGCATGATTTTGAATATGCTTCGGCGCGCCGGAGTTTTTGGAGATTCACCGTGGCGAATGCCCGCTTTGCGATCAATAGCTGTATTATAAATATCCATAGATACGGATTGACGCGCCTGGCGTGGGCGTTTGCGGGGACGGGGATTGTGTTGGCGGTGTTGTGCCAGCTTTTCGGCTGGCGCGGCTTCAAAGAAACAAAGGAAGAGGAGACGACATGAGGAAATATTTATTGGCGATCGTGATTCTGGCGCTGACGCTGGCGGTGATTCTGGCATTGCCTGGTTGCGTTACGGAGACAACGCAATATAAGTTTGACGAAGCGGGGAATCTGGTCGAAAAGACCGTTTCCGAACGTTCCACGGGGGATCGTCTGGCAGACGTTCTGGGCCGCTCCGAAGGATCTTGGCTGGTTGTTCGTACCGGCTGGGCGGCTTATATCAGCGCCAGCACTGCGACGACCGAAGATCCAACGCCCACGATCAAACTGCATTTAGGATCGTTGAACTTCGCGGCCGGCAAGGTAACAACGGGGCAAGCCGACGCGGGGAGCGTTGCAAAAGCTCATTCCGACATCATCGGCGCGGCATTTAAAGACGTTTCCGTTTCCGCCTCCGGCGCTGGCAGCAGTACGCCGGACAATCCCCCATTGACTGCACAATAGTTTACACACAACAGCTCCGGGAAATTCATCCGGAGCTTTTTTATATCCCTAAAATGAGTAAACCAAAAACAAACGAACCCGACAAAAGGTTTACCTACACCACCCCAAGTGAGCAAACCAACTCTCCCCCCCCGAGCAAACCGCGCCTTACAATATAGTTCCACGTTTTATTTCGGAGTAATTGTGGTATATTATATCCTTAAAGATAATGACATCGAACGATGCCGAAAGAAGATGAAAGCCGCCATTGAAGGTGGAGATACTTTTACGAAAAAAATATTGCAGACAAAGCGGAAAAATAGAATGAGAAGACAAGATCGGGAAATCAAAGACATTGAAACGATCCGGCGCATACTGGAAGCGTTGCCAATCGGTCACCTTGCAATGAATGACAATGGCAAACCCTATGGCATAACAATGAACTATTTTGCGGAAACACAAGACGGTGTTACAACACTTTATTTTCATGGGGCGAAAGCTGGACGAAAGACGGAAATCCTTGCGACGAATCCATCGGTTTATTTCTTTGCCGAACGCGACGACGGCCCACGGGAAAAGTCAAGGCCGGACGGCAGCCGGAGCATGACCGAACTCTATCTTTCCGTGGCCGGAGAAGGCAATATGGAATTGGTTGATGAACCCGCCGAGAAGAAGCGCATTCTGCTCGCGTTGAGCAACAAATATGCGGACAAGCCGTTTGAAACGTTTCCCGACGCCGTGCTCGGCATGACCGCCGTTTGGAAGCTGGTTTTGAAGAACATTACCGGAAAATCCAATCCGCCACTCCAAGCACAACCGGAGGTATCATGAAAACCGCCGAATGGGATTCCCAGCAATATTTGAAATTTGAGCGGGAACGGACTCAACCGCCGCACGATCTGGCGAACCGGATTGCCTTAAACAATCCGAAACACATTCTGATGTCGGTTGCGGGCCGGGCAACAGTACGCAG
>JAQUYX010000006.1 GCA_028691615.1 Victivallaceae bacterium | reverse complement strand
CAGGGCTGAACTGAATTCTTCAAGGCGTTGCCCTGAATTCATCAACTCCGCCGTTAAATTCGTTGCAGAATCTCTTTTCGCTCACGCTTCATGATATTTCCCCAGCATTTTCAGGGAAACTTCAGTTGTTAAATGATTCATTGCGCATAAGTTTTGCCATAAACTCTTGCAACTGGTTGTTTGTCACCTGCGGACAGAGCATGGCGATCACCTCCATCTGGTCGTGTTCCGGCTGATAACGTCCGTTTTGGATCAGCGCAAGTTGGTTGTCAAGAATTTTTCCGATCTGAGTCCCCGCATACTGCCGGGTAACGCGAATCAATTCCGGGGCGGTTCCCTGCGACATATCAAAGAGATGGTGCGGGCCGAGAACCTCCGGGGATCTCCGGAAAACCGAGCCCTCTTCCGTATAACCGAGCGCGGCATCTATATCTTCAGGAGAGATCGCCAAACGCTCTTTTCTGACATAGTCCGGCATCCGATATCGACCAATGGTTGCAACTGCCCGCCGTGCCGCCCGGTAAAGAGCCTGATCGCGCAGAGATTCATCTCCGGCAATTGCGGCGCAACGGGCAAGATTCAACATGGCCGGGTATTCACAATTGAGCATGTCGATGGATGCCGGACCGCCTGACTCCCGGCAATGGCAGGACATGTGTCCCCAATCGTCGCTGACCAGATGAATCCTTGCCGCATGTTTGAGAAAACTCCAGTTTGCGCGCACAAATTCGCGTTGTCCCTGATAATCGGCCAATCTTCTGGCGATCGCAAGAATCATCATCGACGCCTCATTTTGATCGCCAAAATCGACTAACGATCCGCCCGTGCCCTGATAACAGGTGCGATGCGGATAATAACTGTTGAAGTAGATCGGATAACAGATCCGGCTGAACGGTTCCTCTCGCCAGCGAATTGCCGCCTTATATTGATTGCGTTCAATCGGCGCATAATACCGGATCCGGATGCGATCCTCCAGAGCCGCTCGGTTCGTCGCATCAAGACCGAACGGCGCGGCAAGACTCTGAGGAATGCCCATCATCCACGCATAGAAACTGATGTTTTTCATGTTCGGAAAGTTTTTTCCAAACGGATATTCCATCGACCAATCCGCAAGTTTTGTCCGTCCTCCGGCCGCCCACCGGATGCCGTCGGCATATAATTTGTTCGCATAGCGTTCGATCAAATCGAATCCGGCAACATGTATGGTCGGTGCACCATCGTTTTCGTCGGGAAGAGGCAGCGACCAATTGACCGTATCCGAGCCGCGCCGTAGAACAAACGGACCGATTCCTGAAGCGACCTGCGTAACCTCCATTGGATCGGATGTTGCGAAAAGAAGCCCGTCACTAAGATATGCTAGCGGCGGCACCGGAGCATAGAACGGAGCTTCTATCTTCCATTGATTCCCGGTTGTTTTATATTTCCACACGCTGCGAATTTCGATTCTTTTCTCATTCCTGTCTATTCGGAAAAACTCATGAACCTGCAGCGGATAACGAAACGCCAATGCGGCAAGATCATCCGAGGATCGCACCACCGGATCGGGAAGAGCAGGAAACCATTTTTGGCTCTCTTCTGTACGGCGACCGCTGATCCACACGGGGACGATCATGCCGACGGGGATATCTTTCGCTGTGGATATTATCTCCAGAGAGTCCACATTTTCCCCCGACCGGTTCACAATAATCCGCCCCGGTGCCTGCGCAAAGACCAGAAGCAACGGATTTTCTCTGCCGAAGAGAAGCAGATAGGGAGCCCCCCAGGTGACGGGAATTTGCTCGACCTGTCGAAGATCCAGCGTCTGAATCTTTCCGTTTCTGTCTTTGTAGGCGGCATAATCCGCAATGTTGCTGCAGGCTAGGATTGTTCTTGGATTAAAAAACTCCCAGCGGATGCCCGGGAATCCCAGACTTGTGTCGAAGCGAAACAGCTTCCTGTCCCCACTCGAAACGACTCCTCCTTTTCCGATCCAATTGATCCGGTCAATCCTTACTTTTCTCGCAGGCACCACGTGATCGGAAATCAATTCCGGACAGGAGTTGAACCCTCCGTCCCCCCGCAAATTCTTCGTAACAATGCGGATCGTGTTCTTTTTGCCGAAGCGAATCAATTCGGGGGCAATCCGGTGACGGTGTGCTGCCTGCCAATGCATCGGTGTCGTCTCGGTGATGCTCCCGATGGCAACGCCGTTGAAATAGACTTCCGCAGTGTCATCGATGCCATCGGCAACCGAAAAGAATAGGGGTTTTCCCCGCCATGTTTCTGGAATGATCGTTTCTGCCGTCAGTTCCGCCTGACCAATTGCAGCGTATTTGAAATTCCACAATTTCATTCCGTTTTCAGCCGTGCCGGCGGCATTCGGAAGACGGAAATTCCACCGTTCAATTTTGATTTTGGGAATGCCTTCGTCCAGGAACGAATACTCCGCCCCGCCGTTGCATACCAACAAGTTGTTGGTCATCTGTTCCGTCAGCAATCCATCTCCGAGCAAATGCCCGAAACGCCCGAAATTCTCCAGATGTGCACCGGGAAGAAAGCAATCCTTATCCGGGGATTGTATCGGGAGGGATGCCTCCGGCAGACTCCTGTTCCCGAGATAACCGAGCGCACGGATGAGAAAAGCGTCATGTGCGGTTTTCCCCGGAATCAGATCCGCGCCGAGCGTGAATGTTGAGTATATGACCCGTCCCCGTCCGAATCCGCCTTCGACGACGGCGGCTCCTCCATCCCGGAATTTAAGCAGAACGCGGCTCTCTTTTTTCGGCTCCAGATCCTGGTAGATTCCGAATGCCGCGTCGCTCCAACCTCCGCCGTTTTCGAGGGGATGGTTGTTGCCGGTGAATACGATTTTGCGCCGTTCCGGGATTCCCTTCTCCGGACGTGAAACGATACGCACCGGCAGCAATGCGGCAATTTCTGGATCAATGATCGAAGAAGCGGCAAATAAGCCTGCCCCGGATTCCACCGCCCGGGCAATTTTTCCGGCCATTTCCGTGTCGGGAGTCGTGCTGGAGTATACAATCACGTCAGCCTCCTCGGGACAATTCGCGAAAGTAACCTGAGCTGCGACTGGGGAGAGCAGCATTTCCCGGAACCCGCGCATTCTGGATTTTCTGTCCTCGAGTTTCGGGCGGCGATTGCTGTAATGATATCTGGAATCGTCATCATTATCAAGGTGAAAGAAGACTTTCAGCGCGTTCTTTGTCCGTTTGATTTCCGGAGCTGGCGAAAGCACCAGAATATGTTGGATCTCATTTCCAGAAAAACCGGCATCCTCCGGGGAAACAATTCTAATGTTTTTCAATTCGATCGAGGTTTTGGCTCCGACGGGCAGGTCGCTGATATTGCAGGCAAATTTCAGTTGCCGCAGGTCAAACAGTCCGTCTGGAAGCTGGAACGTTGTGTCCAGCGGAAGCCGGAAATTTTTCCAGGCGGAACTGGAAAGCGTGAACCGGGGACCGAATTTCCCGCTTTTCTTGGAGGAAATCAACGGAGAAAGAGCAACAGGAGCCCCATTACAACGGGCACTGAAAAGCAGAAAATGCTGACTTGGAATGGATTTTCTGATATTGGTGATCGCCACGACGGAAGCTTGTTTCGTCTGGTCCACCCGTTGGATATTCAACGTGAAGGATCCTGGTGCAGATTCGATCAGTTCGTGCGTCGCCCCTCCGCTTTTATTGTAAATATCCCAATGCGGATGTTTTTTTGCAGCGGAACAATGGAACAGCAACAGGCTGCAAAAAAACAATAACATACGTTTCAGAAACATTGCCGAGGACCTTTCTGATTATTTGTCCGTCACAATGACGCTGAGATTTCGAAAGTAAACCGGACCTTGTCCATCACGAGTGAGACCGAGCAGAATGCCGCCGCCCTTTGCCTCCGGAACAAGATTCGCCGAAAATTCGATCTTCTTCCATCCGTCTCCGAATTCTTTCTGAACCACCGGTGATTTTTGTGCCGGTGTCGGCATGGCACGCAGAAGAAGACCGAACCGGAGCGCGGCTAAATCCTTTTCGGAGCCTTTGACGTCAACGGCCGCCTTGATGCGTTTGCCGCTGCATTGGGAAAATTCCCGTTTGTCGAACCACTTTGTGACGGTAAGATCCCCGCCGACTCCGGGAGCGCGCCGAATTGCCAGCACTTGTGCTGTCGCAGACTCCTCGGTGGCGGCGAAATTCGGCCAACATGGCCAGTTGTAGAAATCGAGAGGAGAATCCAAACTTGTTTCGAAGATGGTTTTTTCGTCCCAGTTCGACCCGCTTTCAAAGCTTTGAACCACAACAGCGGATGCTTTTCCGTTTTTGGCGAGTGTATACCCGCAATCTCCCGGCTGATAACGCTTTCCGTGTTCCATATTCTGATAGAATTTTAACTTCACCGGTCCGCGGCGCAGATTGTGAAACAACGCGATTTGCCCGGACGGAGGGCAAATATAATCTCCCAATCCGGCGACAATCGTTACGGGACAGGAAATGCGTTTTGCAAAATTAACCGTGTCATAAAAACTTAACGCTTCGGTATAATCGGGAGCCCAGCCGCCCAATCGGTTTTGTTTACTCTTTCCGGCGATCCCGGTCATCCACGGAATTGTCACCTCGCAACCGGTTACTGTTTCCGGCGCAAGCGCGGCGACAGCGAGAGCTTGAAATGCCCCCATGCTTCCGCCGGAGACTATAATATCCTTTCCATTCCATTCCGGGAGCGTTTTGGCAAGATCCAAAGAACGCACATCCCGCAGGATCATGCCGAGAAAATCACAAGTTTCCGGCTTGTCGTTCCCGCGCCAGCCAAATCCTTTGAGGTGGTTTTTTTCAAAATCGCGGTAAATTTGAACATCCTTCACCGCCGGCAGACCGTATCCCGACACGGAAATTACAATCTGTCCTCCACGATTGAACACATAGCCGTGATAGGGCGGAATCCCATAGCAACTATAACTGTGATAATAGAGCGTGATCGGCAACGATTTCGGTTTTGCATCGACCGGCATACTGATCCATCCTGTCGCTGGACGAAAGTCAGGGCCGATGGGGGACTCAAATGTTACACTGCGAATTTTGGGGGCCTTGCCGGGAGCTGCCGCTAATTTCAAATTCATAGGGATGGCGCGAAGTGCTTTGAGTTGTTTCTTCCAGAACTCATCCATCCCCGGAACCTCGGGCCATGATGAGATCTTTTCCACATCGGCGGCGGCGCCTCCGTGAAAACGCACTTCCCGATGATCCGGATAGCCCCGTAATTTTTTACCGTCGGCATCAAACGCAAAGACTTCCAGACGAATGAATCCGGGGCGGTCAATCGAGGTCGTCAGAACCAATTCCCGGTCGGACGCGGCCTTTCCTTTGAGTGTTTTTCCGTCGTCGCCGTATCGGGTCCAGCGAAGGAGTTTTCCAGGAACCATCCGGCCGTTGTCAAACAGGGCGACGCGGAACGTTATGGTCTCTCCGACACGGTATGCAAGAGGATTTTTATCCGTTTTGCCTGCCAGATAAAGATCGGCATTGACATTTCCGCAGCAGAAGAGCAGAACCATAAGAAGAAAGAGAAGATGTTTCATTAAAATTTCCTTTACCAAATTGACATGGTGTATTTTGCCCCGGTGCTGAACCGTGGGAACCAGTATTTCCGATCGTTTTCAGAGATCGAATCGGAGTTGTCCGTCAGCTCCGGCTTGCCAGCCTGTTCCAGATGTCCGTCAAAAAAGATACAATTTGCCCGAGCGGAATGACGGGCAAAGATAGGATAGGTCCATCCTGCATTGACCGGGTCCGTATGCAAATAAACATAACCGCGCGCCACGATATTACCGTCAAGCGCCTGATAAGTGACGCCGTTGCGTTTTTTGGGACAGCTGTCGGCAAAATAAAGGGCGCCCTGACCACCTTTATGCCGCATCACCATGGATGCTTTGACCAGTGGCCGATTGACATTTCCATCCGCCTCCCCGTAACTGTGTTTATTGATGCCGTAGCTGGAGGACTGGTAGACGTTATTATTGGTGTTGTACCGGGTTGTTTCCGAAGGACACTGTGTGGTGTTTTCCAGCGGCATGCTGTATGCTTTTTGCAGGTGATACATCCAGATGTCGCGGTTCGGTTGCTGCCCCAGACACCAGTCGTCATTATCTTGCTGGTAAATAGTGGCATACAGTCCCAGCTGTTTGAGTTTTTGAGCACACGAGATCGCTCTGGCCTTTTCCCTTGCCTGATTCAACGCCGGCAGGAGCATTCCAGCGAGGATCGCGATGATCGCAATGACCACCAAGAGCTCAATCAATGTGAATTTTTTTGTTGACATCATTTGGTGATTCCTCCTTTTTGTGGTTATATTTGGAGAGCTTTTCGATAAAATGACCGGGGGGGGACGACAATGCCGTCCGCTTTCTCCTCGGTGAAAGCGTAGTTCACGTAGATACAGACCCCGTCTTCATACGTCGTTCGCACCAAAGTTTCTCCGAGGCGTTCGTGGTTCACAATCCCAGTTGTCACCCGGTCGCCCAAGGTGACGCAGAAATCCTCATACCCGCGACGGATGATCTCCACTTCCATCGCGAGTTTCTCCGGCGACGTTGCGCGAAAATCCGGCGAGCCCTCCGGCAAAATCTCCGGTTCGCGATCTTCGCTGTTGAAATTCCGGTGGAAGTAATAGAGGGGCATCGCGCCGTATTCGAGATTGCGCAGATATTCGTTGCTTCCCGGCAGCGCGTTGATGCTGTCCGTCGACACGTTATATACGACAATTCCATGATAGACCATTTCCCACAATGGAACGATCGCGTCGACGTAATCGCGCGTTTTCAGCCCGCATTGTGCGTCATCGGCGCTTTCCACATACATGATTCGGTCCAACGCCGGAATCGCAAAGTCCAACGGCCCCTCGCATTGGACGCCCCCAAAATAGGATCGCGCCGTTTCCAAAATTATTCGCCGGAACTTTGCCGTGTCGCTGCGCTTGAGAAAATGCCGCTTGTCGTAACAGGGACGCAAGCCGGTTGTACTCAGGCAGTCGGTGAAATGCAATCCGCGGAACCCCAAGGCCTTCTCCTCGGCGAGATTGCGGACGGTATATTTTGCCAGCATCGCCTCGGGACACAGCAAATACGCCTGTCCGCCGCCCCAGATCCCGTCTTTCAACGGCATCATCTCCTGCGACCGTGCAAGGATATTTTCATCCCAGTCGGGAGAAACAGTGTAGGCGTCGTGGTTGTTGTCGTGCGACGCGATCGCGTATCCCGAGGATTTCGCCTGTTCAATGAGTTTGCGCAGCGATAATTCGCCTCCGCACTTCTCCTCCGGCGGCATGAACTGAGGACACCGCCCGTCATGTCCTCCCGGACCGTAGCCTACCATGCAGAATTCCGCCCGGGCAATCCCCTGTCGCGCAATTTCATTGACAATCTCTCCTGCGTGTTCGAACGAACAGAGCACATGGGTTTCCGGTTCGTTGTCAAGGGTTTGTTCGGTGATCTTCGGTGGATACGGCCACTTGATTGCGCAGCGGATGCGAATTTCCAGGGCGTTCATCGAATAGGCCAGTTCCGGGGATTCCGCCGCCCGATCTCGCAGCAATCGAACCCGTCCCGTAGACAGCAGATAGCTGCGGTACTCCTTTGCCAGCTGCGCGTATCCGGGGGCCGCGACGTTGTGAAGCAGCTTGTACCGCACTTCAATGTCTTCCGCCATGATCGGAAAATCGGGACGGCGGAAACTGAATTCATAACGGAAATAGAACTCCGGCGAGAGCGTACAACTGTGCAATTCCCCCTGATCGATGGCAAGTACCAATGCCGCATCGCAGTTGCCCGAGGCGATGATGCCGCAGAGGAGTGCGCTGCTTCCGTCCCGGATGCCCCAGATCGGCATGGTGCATTCCGAGACGCCGCCGCCGTAGATCCCGATTGTGTGGCATGCGCGCACGTGGTTTTTGAAATAGGTGACGACGCCGGACTGTTGCGGCAGAATGAAGTTTCCATCGTCGCCGATTTTTTGCCGCCCGAATTCAGGAAGAAGCCGGATACTTTTTAGCTTGTTTTGTTTGTTTTCCCGGATCGACGCGACCGGAAGTCTGAGAATCAGGGAATCTTGGGCCTCCTGGAAAGAAAGATCCCACTCAAATCCCAGCCGTGCGTTGGCGCAATGAACGGTGCGCTGACCGGACTCGAATGTGCGTTCCTCCAGCTGCCAGCCGCCCGCTTCGGAGATTTCCACTTCCGCGAAATCCGCATAATTCGTGTAGTAGGTCACTTTCCCCAGACACTGTTTCCGATAATCGTCCACTGTCATCAGCTAATTTCCCTTGTTCTCTTTTTTTTGATAAAACGTTACAGCAAACAATTGAAAAAATAAGATTTTCCTATTCGGAGATTCGTTCCCCTTCTGGAAAAAGTTTCGCGAAGTCGGCAGCCGGGAAATATCGAGCCTTTGATGAGAAATTTTTTCCTTCGCCCCGTTCGATCTCTGCGATCAGTTCTTCCATGCAGCGATGAACAAAGAGTGCGAGATCCACACTGGCTGTGCCCGCAATGCGTTCGTCGCAAAGCTCCGGGAAGAAAAAGGGGGCGTCTGTGATGATCCGCGGCTTGAAGTCCGGAGCTTTTTCGCGGCAGAAATGGATCAATGCCGCGGCGGACGCCCAGCCTCGGCAAAAGATTGTCTCGGGTGCGCGCAGGAGTACATTCTCGCGTAAAAAATTGGACTTGTCATTGATCTGTGCAAAATCAAATTCTATGATGTCAAGCGGAATTGACCGCTCTAGGCAGACCTCCGAAAGCTGACTGTTCCAATCATTGCAAGGAGGCGCCAGAAGCGTGCAGCTTTTCGCGGACTGCGCACTCAGTGCCGCACGAAACGCATCCCGGTAATCGCGCGTCGCGCACAGAACTGCGTCCTGGGCAAAATCGAAAGCGATTGCCGGTATATGCGTGGATTGGAGTGCTTCCTGCGACAAAAGCAAAAACATTCCGTCGACTCGGCGATCCAGCAGCATCTGCGTCGCCGCCAGCTCGGATTGTCTGCCGTCCCCGCAGTATCCCATGAGCAGTTGATAGCCGTGAGCATTGCATTCCGCAAGCACCAGATCGGCGATGGTTGCGAAGTAGCGGTTGCGCAAATTTGCGATCGGCATCCCGATGGTGTGAGAACGCCCCTGCCGCAGAGAGCGCGCAATAGCGGAGGGGCGGTAGTTCAAGTGTGCAACGGCCTGATCGATCCGCTTTTTCGTTTCCGCTTTCATGCGGGCCGCAGGAGATCCGGAAAGGTATTGCGAAACAAGGGAAACGGAGACGTTGGCCTCTTGCGCGACTGTTTTCAGGGTTGGCGTCATGATATCCGCGGTTTTCCTTTTGCGAATGTACTCTATGCTGAATCGTTACATCATGTAATATTATATCTGAAAAGAAAGCCCGTGTCAAGAGGGCAATGTTAAAAAAAGAAATATTTTTTTTGCGCGGTCAGCTGCGACGGCACTGCCAAAAGTCCCGTCGCGAATCTTGTCAGCACCGTCAGCTGCGCGCTTCGGGGGATGCATTGCGCAAGGACTTCAATTCGGCAACTACTTCACCGAAATAGTCCAGCGCCGCCTCCACCGTCGCCGGCGTCGAGAGATCCGCTCCCGCATCCCGCATGATGTCCAGAACATCCCGCGAATCGCCCGCCTTCAGAAAATCAAAATAACGCTTCAAAAGTTCCCTGTCGCCGGAAAGAATATTGCGCGAAAGCTTGATTGCCGCCGACATCCCCGTCGCGTATTTGTAGACGTAGAAATCGTAATAAAAATGCGGAATGCGCGCCCATTCATTGGCAATCCATGCATCGGAACGGATCGCTCCGCCGTAATAGAGATCATTCAATTTGCGGTATTCGCCGCAGAGCCGGTCGGCGTCGAGCGGAACGGACTGCTCCGCCAGACGGTGCGTCAGAAGCTCAAACTCCGCAAACATGGTCTGCCGGTAAATCGTCGCGCGTATCTCGTCGGCCAGCGTACTCAACAGGTAAATGCGGAACTCCCGGTCGCCGCCATTGTGTTTGAGCAGGTACTCAAACAGCAACAGCTCATTGGTCGTCGAGGCCACCTCCGCCACAAAAATGCTGTAATTTGCATAATGATAGTGCTGGTTCGCGTTGGAAAAACAGCTGTGCATCGAATGCCCCAACTCATGCGCCAGCGTGAAGACATCGTTGAGCGTCCCGTTGAAATTCAACAGAATATAGCTGTAGGAGTCGTAACAGCCGCCGGAATAGGCCCCCGATCGCTTGTTCTTGTTCTCCATGACATCAATCCAGCGTTCGTTGAACGCGCGATCCAGCAGCGCGGCGTATTCCGCGCCCAGCGGCGCCAGCGCCGCCTTCACCAGTGCTTTCGCCTCGTCGTAAGAATAGGTGCGCTTGCAGGAAGGAACCAGCGGATTGTACAAATCGTACATCGCCGGGCGTGTCAGATTCAGATATTCTTTGCGCACGTTGAGGTATTCTGTCAGATACCCGATCTTGTGGTGAACTGCGTCGATGAGATCGGTGTAAACGTTGCAGGGGATGTTATCGTCGCTGAGACTGGCTTCCAGACTCGATCCATAATGGTGCAGCCGGGCGGAAATCGCCTCGCATTTGACCGCGTTGTCGAGCGTCGCGGCAAAGGTCTGTTTGAATTTTCCGTAGGCGGACATCATGCCGCGATAGGCCCTGCGGCGCACCGCGCGATCGGCGCTTTCCATGAAAACACGGTAATTGCCGCTGGATAATTTCCGGCGTTCGCCTTGCTCATCGGTCACGGCGACCATCGGCAGTTCGGCGTCGGAGACGATTTCCGCGATCCGGTCCGGCGCGGCGAGCACGTCGGAGAGCGCCGCGAAGATGCGTTCTTCGGCACCGGAGAGAATGTGTGCTCTCTCCCGGAGCAGTTCTTCCAAGCTCCGGCGGTAGAATTTGAGCGCGTCGGAGGCGAGAAATTCCTTCATTTTCGGCTCGGGAATCTGCATGATTTCCGGTTCAAACCAAGAGGATTTCGCCTCCATCGAAGCGAAGAGCACCTCCAGTTTCGACGTTGCGCTTTGGTTGCGGGAATTTGCCACGTCCTCGTCGCTGCGCAGGTGGCGGAAGGTGTAAAGTTTTTCCGCCAGTCGGCTGTATTCATCCTCGGCTTCGATGGCGCTGCGGAGAATCTCCGGGGACTGCGCGAGTTTGCCTTCATAGGAGAGGAAGCGTTCGAAGGCCTTTTGCATGGCCGCGAAATCTTTCTCGAACAGCTCTTCCCCCGGGTAAAGCGCCGCCAGATCCCAAGTCATATTCACCGGGATATCCTTCCGTGCGGGGAGGGAATGCCGTGGATTGTTTTTCGCCGTCATTTTTTTGCCTTTCCTGTTGAAAAAAGAAGTATGACACGGTAAATTACACTGAAAACCGAAATAGGCAAACAAAAAAACATTTTCAAAGGAGTTTTTTTCCTATGACAAATGAAAATGAAATCAAGAAGTTCATGGCGCCCCTGATCGAAAACGGCGAATCGCTTTCGCAGGTGCAGCAGATGGTCAACGAAAAGTTCTCCACCAAATATACCTATATGGAAATCCGCATCCTTGCTTCGACCCTCGATGAGATCGATTGGGGCAAGTTCGATCCGAAGCCCGCCGCGCCCAAGGAGGAGAAGAAGCCCGCCGCCGATCCCGCGATGGCGGACGCCGCTTCTCCCGCCGCGGGGGAGGCTGCCCCCGCCGCCGGAAAAACCAAAATCGAAATCAGCAAGATCGCCCGTCCCGGCATGGCAATTTCCGGTTCCGTGGTCTTTGCCTCGGGCGCCACGGCCGATTGGTTCGTCGACCGGATGGGCCGACTCAGTTTGGACAATGTCAACGGCAAACCTACCGAAGAGGATGCGATCGCATTTCAGGACGAACTGCAGGCGATGCTTTCGCGCTGAGCGGAGGAGGAAGGATGGAACGCCGCAGTGAGTAGTGGTCGCGTCAAAAGGCTCTGCCTCCGTGCTGGAATCGTATTTGCATGCGTGGTCGGGGCAGCTGCGGTGCTGTTCGGCGTGTCGGTGACTCCTTGGGGATTGCGGCATGTGACGCTGCCTTTCCTCGGGTTCGTCTCGGGGTGCCGGATTTCGGCCGGGGAGTGCGTTTGGAACCCGAAGAGCGGCAGGGTGTCGCTCCGGGATTGCCGGTGGCAGGACGGCGAATCGGTGCTTTTTACCGCCGCGCGTGCCGAGGGACGGTACAGCTGGGGCTATCGGCGCGGTTTCTTTTTTTCGCTGGCCGATTTGCATTTGGAGAAGCCGCGCCTTCAGATCAATTTGGATCAGCCGGAGCAACCGGCGCTTCCCGCGGTGGTCAATGTGCCGAAGGACGCGCCCATTCCCGAACCGTCGGAGGGACGCCGGAGCAATCCTTGGGTGATCGACATCCGGCGCGCCCGGATTCTGGACGGCGCGCTCTCAATCCGGCAGGCGGACGCAAGCGTCTTGCAAATGGAACAGGTGGATCTGGCGCTCTGCTGTCTGACGCCGGAAACATTTCAGATCGCCGGCGGAGCGAAGGTGTCCTTGCGTGCGCGCTCCGGAACGCTTCTGGAGATTCCGCGTCTTGCGCTGGAAGGCGGCACGAAGGGCGAGGATCAATGGCAGCTGCGTGCGAACGCCGCAGGTTTCACCGCGCTGATTGACGGGCGCAAGTTTCACAATCGCGATCTGCAACTGGATGCGTCCGGGCGTGTCGATGCCAAGGAGTACCGGATTGGTCAGATGCTTCTTACCGCCGGGGAATCCGGACGAAACCCGGATGCGATTCTTTCTGCCACCGGCGTGGTGGAAACCAATTTTGAGCGCGGCACACTCGCGTTTGAGGCGCATTCGGGAGAATTGGCGACTGCGACGGTCTGTGAATTTCTGTTGGGCAGGCGGTATGGACAGGGGCGGTTTGACGGCAAAGGCAAAGTCGATTTCAATGCGTCACAGCTTCAGATCGGGGGGAATGCCTCGCTGCGGTTGAAGGAGGGCGCAGCGGTGACTTGTCTTGTGTCGCTGGAAATTTCCGGCGGCGCGGAGAAGTTGCTCCGGGTCGAAAAGTTCCAATTTCGCGCCGTCGATTCGTCCCGGGGCGATTGCACCGGAACGTTGCTGCGGCCGCTTCGGATTCATCTGCGTTCCGGCGAGATCCGGAAGGGGGCGAAGGCGCAGGTGGTGATGCGTAATTTCCACGCGGGAAAACTGCTGCAGAACGGGTTCGAGTTGCCGACGGGAGCTCTCGACAGCGTATTGACCGGGCAGCTGGACGCCTCGTCGGTTGACGGCGGGGGAAACGTGGACTGGTCGCTCGATGCCGGAAAATTATTGGGCAGTGCCGTCCCACAATCGCCGGTGACGATTTCGGGGGGAATGCTGCATGGAAAACTCCATTTATCCTATGCGCGCTCTCGAGGCGGATTGCGTTTGTCCGGCAAAATTTCCACGGAAGCGCTTCGACTCTCCGGGCGCGCGATTTCAAGGCCGATCACTCCGGAAGCCACTGTGGATTTTGTTCTTGGCGTGCGGCCGGAGGGAGAGATTGTCGCGTCCCGCTGTCGGATGATGCTCCAAGAGAAGCAGAAGACGCTCTTCGAGGTTCAGCTCCCGTTCCGGTATCTGCCGGGGAAAGGGGATTTTTCCGCGGACGGGGAGATGGTTCGTCTGGACGGACGGTTGCTGCAATGGTTTGGCGATGCGCCCGGATTTCTTAGTTCCGGGAGGATTCGCTGCCGGTTCTCCGATTTTTGTTTCGATTCGGCGAAAGCCGAGTTGGAGGTGGGAGCGCTCCAATGGGTTGACCCAGCGCGACTGGTGCAGGGGCATTGTGCAATAACCCTGACGCGTGCGTCGGGAAAGTTGCAAATTCAAGGAAGTTGCGATCTCGCGCACAAACGCTCGAACGTGGCCCAGTTGTCCATTCATGGCGTCGTCCCCGACAATTTGGATCAGCCCGTTACGGTGAATCTTTCTTCCAAATTGTTGGACCTTCGAGGCGCGACCAGCTCCGGGGAAAAGTTGCCCCAAACGCAGGAAAAATCCGCCGGATCCGCATCTTCCGGGACGGCGGCGGGGGCTTCCGAAGCAAAGAAAGCGCAGTCGCTTCCACGCCTTGATTTCGGGCCGCGCCGGGTGATTTTGCAAGGACAACTGGATCGGATCATTGCGGGCAGGAATCACAATTTTGCCTTTCGCTTCGGGGCGGAACTCAAGGGGGGAGAGCTTTTGTGTCGGGAATTTGTTTTTCGGGAGTCCGCCGGACAGGTGGCCGGGAATTTTGATTTGACTACGAAGCCCGATGGAACCTGGGTTGTCCGCAGTCGTGCCGCAAGTTCGGGGGCGATGAATCTCGGCAATCTTCTGCTGGTGATTTCCCCGCAGTTCGACGATCTCGTCGGTGTGCTGACCCGGGCGCAATGGAATTTAAATACTTCAGGCCGTACCCGGACGCAGCTTCTCAACCGGCTTGCCGGATCGGTGGAACTGGAGACGGGCAAGGTGGTGCTGACGCATCATTTTCTGGAAAGCGTGGTCGGTCGGATCTTTGCGATTCCGTTTCAGATGATCGACAAAATTCCCCATGCGGGCGTGCTTGGCGGCATCGGCAGGCTCGACAAGGAGATCTGGTTTGACCGTGGGACGATGAACTTATTCTTCGGCGGCGGCAAGGGGATGATTCGAAAATTCGAGCTGAATGGAAAAATTGTGCGGAAACTCGCTTTTACCGGGCAGGTTTTGCTGGCCGATCCATTGGGATTGGCGCTGACTTCCGAGCTGGATTTGCTGCTGGGGGGCATTTTTATGCGGATCGACGGAACCAGCGAGGCGCCGGAAATGCGCGACTTGCAGATTTCCGTCGGCAATGATTCTCTGGAGAAAGTGGGCGAAAAGGCGCGTACTTTGCTCGACAAACTGCGGAAACTCCGGTAATTTCCGTGCGGGTTTCGGTCGGGATTTTCCGGGCGAATCGGCAAAAAGTCAATCGCGAATGCCGCGTTTGCTCCCCTGCGCGTCGACGCAGACAAAGACGGTGACAGTGGAAAGCACGGTTTCTTCCGCGCGCATGGCGCTGATATTCATTTTCACCGAATGCGCGCCTTCGACAGCTGCGGTGACCACGAAGGTGAGCATCTCGCCCTGCCGAACCGGCTTGTGAAAGACGGTTTCCCCCATCAGGTAGGTCACAAAGCGCAAATGCGGATAAGTTTCCTTGAGGTAAAGCGCTCCGCTTTCGTCGAGCCAGTCCAGAAGGCGTCCGCCGTAGAGATTGCCATTGACTCCGATGTCGAAGGTCTTGACCAGGTGCCGGGTGATTACTTTATGCATGTCGTCGGTCTTTCCTGAAGGATGAAAGGGGGGGGGAACTATCGAATCCGCATGAACCAGTTTTCCGAGACGCTCAGTCCGCTGCGCGTCCAGTTTTTGCGGCCCGCCTCGCGGTCTTTGCCCCAGGCGATCACGGTGTAGGCGACGATTTTGCGTTCGCCGATTCCCTTGAGCGCAATTTTGAAACTCTTTTCGCCCGAAAGTCCTCCGAGCGTATTGAAGTTGCCGCCGGAAATATGTGCGCGGTCGGGGGAATTGATCTGTTTGAGAATGTCCGGCTCGTTGTAATATTTGGTCCGATACTTCGCCGCGGCCGGATAGCTGAACACATGGTGCGCCCGGCGGCTGCCGTCTTTGCTCTCCGAGAGCACGAAAAGATAGAAATAGGGTTCGCGAATGACCATCTTGCGATTTTTTTCGAGCTTCGGATCGACGACGTAGCGGATTTTCGCTTCGGCGACGACACGGTTCTTGTGGGAACTGGTCATGCCGCGCTCCGGCATGGTGACATCCCGGATGGATACGTTGTAATCCAGCGTCCCGTCGTCAAACGCGCCGCCGGAGATGCCGGAATCGGAGTCGTAATATTTGACCAGGTTGCCCACGGAGATCTGCTGGGTTCCCCCGTTGTACTTGAAGGTGACGATTTTGTTGTCGATGCTGATGAGCTTGGCGTCGGAAATACTTTTTTCACTGCCGTTGACCCGATAGACCACCGTACCGGCTCCGGCGGCGAAGAGGATTCCCGAGAAGGCGGCGGCAAAGAGGATCGAAGTTTTCATTGTGCGTCTCCCGATAAAAATTGCGACAACTCTGCAATGGAGGCAAAGAGATAATCCGGCTCGGCTTTTTTCAATAACGAAATGTCGGTCGAGGCCGCCCAGCCTGCTCCGGCAATGCGCATGGGAACGCCGCGGGCGGAGGTAACATCGCTTGGCGCGTCGCCGATGTAGAGGGCCTCTTCCGGGGAGACATTCAACAGCGTCAGCGCCTGCTTCATCGTGCCGGTCTTGGACTGGGTCAGCGGCGAACCTGTGGTGACGCATTCGAAGAGGTCGCCCCATGCGTAGCAATCGAGGGAAATATCGGTTGTCGCTTTACTTTTGCCGGTGGCCAGCGCGATGCGATAGCCTTGCTTGCGCGATTGCATTAAGAGTTCCCGGACGCCGGGGAAGGGGGCGGCGTTGCGCTGCTGCATCAAGGTGCGATAATGCGTCAACAAAAGCGGCATCGTTTCGCGGGCGCGTTCTTCCCCGAGAAAACGGCGGAGCACACCCTCTTCGTTGTAGCCGAAATGGGCGGTGATCTCTGCGCGGGAAAGCTCTTTGCCGAGCGCTTCGAGCAAGGTCAGACGGAAGGATTCGACACAAAGATCGTAGGTGTCCGCCACAGTCCCGTCAAAATCGAAAAGCAGTGCCTTGTACTTCATAAAAAAAACTCTGGTAAAGTTCCGCTTTTGCGGAAGATGGTTGAATTGGAATTGACACAGCGATAATTTACTCTCCGTGGCGGACTTTCGCAAGTGTTTTTTCGGAATTTTTCTTCCGCGCGCTGTCCTCTTCGGGCGGCGGATCGGTCATGGCGCCGAGGCGAGCGAGAAGTTTTTCCGCGAAACATACGCCGATTCCCGGAACCTGCGCGGCAATCTCGTCCGCCGATGCCTTGCGCAAACGATTCACCGACCCGAAGGCGCGAAGCAGCGCGGTCTTGCGGTGCGGTCCGATGCCGCCGATTTCATCGAGCGCCGATTCGCTGATGCGTTTCTGACGAAGCTGCCGATTGTAGCCGACGGCGAACCGGTGTGCTTCGTCGCGCAGACTTTGGATCAAGCGCAGCGCGCCGTCATGACGGTCGAGACGGAACGGAATTTCCCTGCCCGGTACGTAGATCTCCTCTTCGCGTTTTGCCAGCGCAATGATCGGCACTGGCGGCGCGTTCGCAGCGGCCATCCCCGCGATTGCGCTTTTCAACTGTTCCTTGCCGCCGTCGATTACAATGAGATCGGGGAGTTTCCCTCCCTCTTTGATGCGGTGCGCCAGCGCGCGGGAAACACATTCGGTCATCATGGCGAAATCGTTGTTTGTCTGCGCGTTGCGAATCCGAAAGCGCCGGTATCCTCCGCGATCGGGCCGACCGTGGCGGAAGAGCACCATCGAACCGACCGCGTAAGTCCCGAAGAGGTGCGAGTTGTCGAAGCAGACAATCTCCTCCGGCACGGGAATGCCGAGCAGCTGCGCCAGCTCGGTTGCGTCGGCGTTGGTCGCGCGTCCGGGCAGTTCCGGGTTTTCGAAGGAGCGGTTCTTGCGCCCGAAGACGGCGGTGAGGTTGACCATGACGTCGCGCAGCATGGCCGCCTTCTCGTATTTCGCCTCGGCGGAGGCCGCGAGCATTTCCTCTTTGACCTTGTCGACCAGCGGGCGGATGCTCCCTTCGAGCAGCGCGAGAACCTGTTCGACTTTCGCGCGATAATCCGCTTCCGAGATGCTTCCGTCGCAGGGGCTGGAACAATCGCGCACCTGATGCTTGAGACAGTGTTTGCGGTTGTCGGCGTTCGGCGCGTCGCATTTGCAGCTTTTGAGCCGAAAGTAGCGCAGCAGAAAATCCAAGGTCATATGCAGCGCCGTCCCGTTGGGAAAGGGGCCGAAATAAATTGCGCCGGGTCGTTTGATTCTGGCCAGACGGAAAGTCGGATATTTTTCACGCAGGTCGCATTTGAGCATGAGATAGCGCTTGTCGTCGCGCATGAGAATGTTGTAATACGGGGCGAAATCCTTGATTAATCGGGATTCGAGGATCAGCGCCTCGTCTTCGGTGCGAACCACCTCGAACGACCAGTCGTCGATGGAGTTGACCAGCGAACGCAGTTTCGCGTCGGCGCGCACCATGCGCGACGGCTGAAAATAGCTGGACATGCGGCGCTTGAGATCGCGGGCTTTGCCGACATAAATGACCGTGCCGAAGCGGTCGCGATAGACGTAGACGCCCGGTTGGTGCGGAACTTCATTGCTGGCGAAAGGTCGTTTCATCATAACACATAATATATCATCCGGGCGGTGTTTTTGCAATTGCCTTCATAGGTTCCGGAAGGCGCCGGGGCTTTGCCGGTAGCGCGCATGAAAACGCCGGATGAAGTAACTGGGAGAGTCGTAGCCGCAGCGCACGGCGATCTCCTTGATCGAAAAGGAGGTAGTTTGAAGCATCCGCAGGGCGCTGCGCATCCGCAGATCCGCTATGAATTGATTCGGCGGCGGCATCCCTCCGGCGCGAAATTCCCGTTCCAGCTTGCGTTTGCTCATGTTCGCCGCTGCGGATAGATCGTCGATCGAGATTGGCGCGTCGAGATGTTCAAGGACATAGTTGCGCAGGAGATCGAAGAGTTTTTGTTTGCCCGATCCGGGTGGATCAATTTCCGCTTCGGAGAACAAGGTCAGCATAAATTCATAGGCTTTGAGCGAGGCCGCGAAACGGTCGGGCACGGACAAGGGTTCATCCCATGCGAGAATCTTGCGCGCGAGCTGGACGGTGCGTCCGTCGGGGGAGAGCGGAAACGACGGCGTTCCGAGCCTTCGGCGCAACTCGACCGCGAGCCGGATGCACTCGCTGCCGTGGATCGTGACGAAAAGCACCTCCCAGTACGGCGAATCGTCCGGGAGAAAATAGCAATGATCCTCCGGCACGATCAACAGCATGGACGAATGCGGTTCCTGAACATATTCTGTCCGGCCGAAGCGCAGCATGCCGCGTCCGGCCAGGGTGTATTGCCAGATTGCAAATTCGCGGTCGCCGCGGCGCAGTCCGTCCCAGTTATAATCCCCGGTGATCCCCTGACAGCCGGCGTTGACCAGCATGGAATGCAGTCCGACGGTATGGCCGGAGAAGATGAAATCTCGAATGTTGCTGAATTTTTCCATGTCGCAAAAGTTCTATCATTTACGCATTTTTAGTATTTACAACGTAGGACCCGGGAGATATATTAATGGCAGTTTCGTGATATTACAAGGCGAATTCAAAAAAAACGTTCAAGGAGAAAAAATGGCGGAGAAAAAATTCGGACACGAGGAGCACATGAAAAAGGCGGATAACCTCGGCATCCTCTCCGGGGTATCGCGGCCGCTCAAGATTGTTTTTCTCGGCGCGGGCAGCGGTTTCTTCAAACCGGTGTTCACGGACATTATGAATATTCCCGGCGCGGAGAACGGGACGATCGCGCTGGTCGACGTCGACCGCAAACGGTTGGAGCTCTCCGTGGAACTCGGCGGAAAAATCATTGCGGCGATGAAGCGCCCCGGCTGGAAAGTCATTGGAACCACTGAGCGCAAAGAGGTGCTTGAAGGGGCCGATTATCTGATCAACTGCATTGAAGTATCGGGCACCAGCTGCGTGCGGTTCGACAATGACATTCCGGCCTCCTACGGCGTGGATCAGTGCATCGGCGACACGATGGGCGCGGGCGGATTGTTCAAAGCGCTGCGGACGGTCCCGGTTTTTCTGGAGGTGCTCAAAGACGTCAGCCGGCTCTGTCCGAATGCCTGGGTGCTCAATTACACCAATCCCATGAGCATCATGTGCCTTGCGGCGATGCGCGCCTATCCGAAACTTCATGTGGTTGGGCTCTGCCACAGTGTGCAGGGAACCAGTCATCAGCTGGCAGATTACGCCCAGATTCCCTATTCCGAATTGATCTGGAACTGCGGCGGAGTCAATCATCTGGCATGGTTCACCCGTCTGGAACACAAAGGGCGAGACGTGTACGAGATTCTGCGGGAGAAATTGGCTTCGGACAAGGAACTTCTCGCCAAGGATCCCGTGCGCTTTGACATGATGAAATACATGGGCTATTTCGTCACCGAATCGAGCGGACATTTCAGCGAATATCTGCCCTATTACCGCAAGCGGCCGGAGCTGATCCGCAAGCATTGCGGCGCAAAATATCTCGGGGAAAGTTCCTTCTATGCCAACAACTGGCCGCAGTGGCGGATCGACAGCGACGCCAAGAAGCACGATTTTGTCTCCGGCAAGGAGCCGATCGACACTTCGCGCAGCTGGGAATACGCCAGTTTTCTGATTGAAGCGATGGAGACCAATGCCCCGTTTGTCGCGCATCTGACCGTGCCCAACACCGGATTGATCCCGAACCTCTTTGCCGACAACGTCGTCGAAGTGCCGTGTCTGGTCAATCGCAAGGGAATTTTCCCGACCTATTTCGGCAAACTTCCCGGCCAGTGCGCGGCAATTTGCGCGTCGAATCAGTCGTTCTTCAATCTTGCCGCGGACGCCTGCATTGAGAAGTCCAAGCTGCAGGCGGAACGGGCGCTTATGCTGGACCCCTTGACGGCGGCAGTTTGTGCCCCCGAGGAGATCCGGGCGATGACCCGGAAACTTTTCGCCGCGGAAAAAGCGTTTCTCAAAGGGTATAAGTGACGGTAAAAAAGACAAAACGCGGAACGGAGCTTTTTCCGTCCCGCGTTTTTTTTTATGCCTGTGCTCATCCTTGGCCGCCATCGGATTTTCCGCGGAGGGGAACCACATCGCGGAAATTTCCGTTGCTTGGGGGCAGCAAAAACAGCAGGCTAAAAAAGACAAGGTGTTTTTCAAAAAAGTCTCGGGAATACATTTTCCCTCTCCAGAACATGCGCTTGTGAGCTTCGCAATTATCTTTTAAAATGCCATGTAAACGAAAATATGTCAAACAGAAACGGCCCCCCTGTATCTTTTCCGCCGATCGTCCGCTGTGGGTTGAAAAAAAGTAGTTTTTCTGCTATATTGATGGAATTGTGGGGAGCGGAGAAGATGAAGAGGATCGACAGCAGAAAAAGTGCCGTTTTCGCATTCATTGTCCTGATGGGTGTGGTCAGCATGTTTTCGGATATGACCCATGAGGGGGCCGCCAGCATTATCGGCGCATATCTGAGCTTGGCCGGGGCATCTGCGGGAATGATTGGATTTATCACCGGGCTGGGTGGTTTGATCGGCTATTCGCTGCGGATTGTCACGGGCGTTCTGGCCGACAAAACCAGAAATTACTGGCTGATTACCATTGCCGGGTATCTTGTCGATTGTATCGCCATTCCCCTGCTGGCTCTGGTGCCGCAGGGCGGTTGGATCTGGGCCTGTGCGTTGATCGTGATTCAGCGCATCGGCAAGGCGGTCAAGAAGCCGGCCAAGGACACGCTTTTGTCGTTCGCGGCCTCCGAATATGGCGCGGGAAAGAGTTTCGCCATTCAGGAGCTGCTCGACCAGATCGGGGCATTTGTCGGTCCGATGGTGCTTTTCGGGGTGCTGACGTGGAAGCGGGGAGGCGATCTCTTTGGGGCTTATAAACTATGTCTGGCAATTCTGGGAATCCCGGCTTTGATTACCATTTTTCTTTTGTTTTACGCCAGACGGAAGTTTCCGAACCCGGAAAATTTCGAACCGGAAACAAAATCAAGCGAAGGGTCTATCGGGAAAAATTCGGCGTTTCTCTATTACATGGCTGGAATTTGCTTTTTCGCCTTCGGCTTCATCGGCTTTCCTTTGATTACCATGCATGCGATGAAGACCGGCCTGATTTCCGAAACGGCCATTCCGCTGATTTATGCCGCGGCAATGCTGGTGGATGCCTTTGCCGCGCTGTTCTTCGGGTGGCTGTACGACCGCTTCGGATTGAATGTCCTGATGCTTTCCACTCTGCTTGCCGCACCGTTTGCGTGGCTGGTTTTCGCCGTGCCAAGTTCCGGATGGCTCTGGATCGGCGTGGCGCTCTGGGGGATTGGGATGGGGGCGCAGGAGTCCATTTTGAAGGCGGCGGTGGTCACGATTATTTCGAAGGAAAAACGCTCCACCGGGTACGGGGTGTTTCAGACCGGCTTTGGCATCGCCTTTTTCTTCGGATCATGGGCAATGGGGGTGCTTTATCCGATTTCCATTTTCACGATGGCGGCACTTTCCTGTGGAATGCAACTTGCGGCGATTCCGTTTTTCCATCTGGCCGCACGAAAATGCCGGAGCGACAGAGAAAAGGAACAGCCCGACGGCTATGTTGCTTAAAAAGCTCATTTTGCGTCAAGCGGCAAAGAATTCATCCGCATAATTGTCCGAACGGCTTCCGCAAAACGACGGCAGTGCCATCCCGCAAGTTCAGTCCGCGAAGAAGCGGATCAGACGCGCCGCATGAGCCGCGCAAGCGTCGACAACCGGATCATAGAACTTGTCCACCGGCAGAAACTTTCCGTCCAGCGTGTTCAATTCGTGCCGGGTGGCTTTCAGATAAGTGTCTAGAAACTCGGTGGCAATATTCACCTTGGATACTCCGGCGCGGATCACTTTTCGCACATCCTCCAGCGGAGTTCCCGAACCGCCGTGCAGCACCAGCGGCAGTTTTGGCAATGCCTCTCCGATTGAGCGGCAACGCTCCACATCGATTTTCGGCGTCGCTTGATAATACCCGTGCGCCGTTCCGATCGAAATTGCCAGCGCATCGACCTGCGTTGCTTTCGCAAATTCCACCGCCTCGTTTACCTCGGTCAACGCTGTTTTGTCGCCCTGTGCCACATGGCCGATTTCCCCCTCGGTACTGGCTCCGGCGGCGTGCGCCAGCTCCACGGCGAGTTTCGTGATCTTCACATTTTCCTCGAACGGCAGACGCGACCCGTCCAGCATCACCGAGGTGTACCCGGCGCGCAGCGCCACCATCACCTGACGCAAGTTCGCTCCGTGGTCGAGGTGCAGCGCGATCGGCTGCGACGAGCGGCGCGCCAGACGCAGAAGCATTCCGGCCAGATCGGAGGCCTTCTCCGAGTCGAACAGCCGCATGTAAAGCTGGATGACGACCGGGGATTTTTCCTGTTCCGCGGCCAGCATGACGGCAAGAGCGGTTTCGTAGTTTGCGACATTGAACGCTCCGACCGCGCGTGCGTTCCGGCGCGCGGGAAGCAGAATTTCGTTCATCGTGACAAGCGACATGAGTCAATCCTTTTTCAGAGCGCGGCGGCAAACAGCTCTTCGAGCGTCTTTACCTGCAGTTTGGTGTATTTTTCCAACTGGATCTTGGTGTAGGGAGAAGCGACCGCGATCACGTCCTCATCCGGATGATCGGCGCGTGCGGCAACATAATGAGCGAGCTTTTCGACCAGCGTGGCGTCGATTTTCGGCAGCACGACCGCTCCTTCTGCGCAAGTGTAGGATTCCTCGTTGTTCGTGCCGAAGGGCAGAACTTTGGCCCCCATCGCCTTCAGCAATGCGCGCGGACCGGGAAGATTGCCGTCGTAATTTTTAAGGAAATCGCTTTCCAGATAATAGACGGCGGGCGCTTTTTGAGTGACTTTGAGTTTCAGCGACGCGAGGTATTCGCTCGTGTGCTGGACTTTGGCGTTTAACTTCGCCCCGAACGTCGGGAAGTCGCTCGTCAGTGCATCGTAAGCCGCCGGATTGGAGACGACCAGCGTTTTTGCGCCAGTTGCGTTGACTGCGGCCGCAAAGGCTTGGGTCACTTCTTTGGCATCCTTGCCGAACCCGAGGACGGCAAGCGCTTTGCCGATGCAACCGCCCTGAATGGTCATGTAGGGGATTTGCGCTTTTTTCATGATTTTGCGGAACGCGGCGGAGACGGTTTTCGCTTCCGACGTGTAACGGTCCTCAAAATAGAGGACATTCCCTTGTCCCGATGAGCTCCACTTGGCGGATTGTTTGAGCTCCTCTGCGATGACTTTGACGTACTCCGGCGCAAGCCCGGCCTCGACGATGTCGGCGCGCGCGGCCAGATTCAGGCCGTTTTCGTCGAAGTGGCTCACGCAGTGAAAACGGCAGGCCGCAGAAAGATCGGAACGGTAGATCGTGTCGATGAAGTCCGGTTCCGACAGTTTCTCCGGGTGCAGTGTGATGCCGTAGATCATCGACGCGCGGACGCGCGGCGTGTCCGCCTCGGTGAAGGTCACATTGCCGATCCCCGAGAGATGGCGGCACATAAAACAGAAACGGCAGTTTTGGGTTGCGTCGGTATAATTTTCAATATGCATGATGCAATTTTCCTTTCTCTCAAAGACCTTTGAAACCGAGCTTGCCGGGATTCATGATATTGTTCGGATCGAGCTGCTGTTTGATCCCCTCCAGAACCGGCATTGCCGGGCCGTACAGCTCCTTCATGAAATGTCCAAGCTTCAAACCGACGCCGTGGTGTTCGTTGATTACTCCGCCGTTGGCGATTGCCGCGCGGATGGCCATATCCCAGACGCGGTTGTACAAAGCGACCGCTTCGCGAGGGTCCTTGGGCACATCTTTTTCCTCGAAGATGAAGCGCGCATAGAGCATGCATCCCCACTCGTACCAATGCGAAAAGTGCCCGATGAAACGAGCGGCGGGAAAGTTCTCGTTGACGACTTTTTTCATTGCCCAGTAAACGTTTTCGATGTTCGAGAAGGTCGCGACCGTGTCCAGCGTGCCAAACGCCTGCGGTATGTGGAACATGAACGGCGGATAGAAGAATTTGTATTTATTCTCCCACCAGAGTTCGCCTCCTTTGCTGCCGAGATCCTTTCCTTTATACTTCTTCTCCATGATTTCGCGAGCGTATTTCATCTGAAGATCGACAATCTCTGTTCGCCCGTCGAAGCCGAATACCAGATACGCTCCCTGATCCAATTCCATGCCGAATACTTTGCGGACATGGTGGATCGTCTCCTCTTCGTCGTACAGCCGCACCGCGCAGGGTTGAAGCCGGCTGCGCATCAGCTCCGCACCCGCGCTCATCGCGGTATGGAAATCTTTGAAGATATAGGCGCGGAACTGACGGGATTCCGGCTGCGGCTGGAGCTTCAGCGTCACTTCGGTGATGATTCCGAACGTGCCTTCACTGCCGAGAAAGAGCATGGTAAGATCCGGCCCCGAGGCGTGACGGGGAACCGGCAGCGTGCGGATGATTTCGCCTGTGCCGGTGACAACTTCAAGGCTCATGACCATGTCTTCGATCTTGCCGTATTTGGTCGAAAGCACTCCCGTTCCGCGGTGGGCGAGGAAGCCGCCGATTGTCGCACATGCGATCGAGGCGGGCAAATGCATGGTGGAGTAGCCTTCTTTATTGCACTGCCACTCCAGGTGCCGGGCGATTATGCCGGTCTGACAGGTGACGGTGAGCGACTCTTTGTCCAGCTTGATGAAGTGGTTCATGCGCTTCATGTCGACGATGATGCCGCCGTAGATCGGCAGCGCGCCGCCTTGCGAACCGGAACCGCCGCCCCACGGGACGACCGGAATCTTGTAATGATTGGCGAGCTTGACGACTTTGGCGACCTCCTCGGTCGATCCCGGGTGAACGATGAAGTCGGGCTTCGGTGTTTCCATGCCGCGGTCGTGCCACATCTCCGGAACCCAGTAGTAATCGACTGAGTGACCGAACTTGTCGGCTTCTCCGGTACGAACGAACTCCGCGCCGAGGATGTCGGTCAGCTCGGTACGGATCATCTCGTACATATAACTTGTTTTCGATACCAGCATTTTTTTCTCCTTGCTGTGTTGTGCTCCGGCACTGCCGTCCTGTTGATTGTTCAAAAATTGGAATAGACCCCGGCAAGTGCATCGTGAATTGCCCGGTAACGTTGAAATCCATGCGCGTAAAACGCCGCAAGCTCTTGCTTTGGAACAAGATTTTTGTCGATGCGCAAACACTGTTTTACGGCGGTTTTCGCATCGGGAAACACTCCGATTCCGGTTCCGGCGATCAGCGCCGCGCCGAACGATGCGTCTCCGGGCGTCGGTACGGCCAGCGGCAGATTAAAAACGCCGCAGACGATTTCACTCCAAAGCGCCCCCCGCGCGCCGCCGCCGATCAGAAACGCCCGTTTGACCGGCAAGTGCATCTCATCCAGTACAGTGCGGCAGTCGCGCAACGAATAGGCGACGCCTTCAAAGAGCGCGCGAAGGAAATCCCCCTTGGTCGAGGAAATGGAGACTCCGGTGAAACTCGCCCGCAGTTTTGCGTCCCAGTACGGCGACCGCTCGCCTTGCAAATAGGGGTGGAACAGGACGCCTCCAGCCCCCGGAGAAGACGCGGATGCAAGTTTATCCAGCAGCAGAAACGGATTGATCTTTCTGCGTGCAGCCTCGCTTTTTTCCGCCTCGCAGAACGCGTCGCGGAACCAGCGCTGGCAGAGCGCGGCGGCGTTGGTCGCCGCGACGCTGTAATACATTCCGGGGATCACATGGGAATAGGTCAAGGTTTTTTCCGACGGATGCGGCGCATCGGTCATGACGTTGACGTTTCCGGCGGTCGCAAGTTTGATGATGCAGTCCCCCGGTTCGACTGCGCCGGCGCCGTAGTCCTCGGCGGCGGAGTCCGAGGTTCCGCAGATAACCGGTGTGCCTTCGGGAATCCCGGTTGCCTGCGCCGCTTGCGCGGTCACATTGCCGCAGCGGTCGGTCGGCGCGATCAATTCCGGCAGCATCGCGGCGCGCAATCCGGCAAGGGCGGCCAGATCCTCCGCCCAGGTTTTGTTGTGCATGTCGTAAAAAAGCGTTCCTTGCGCTTCGATGTGGTCCGTTGCGGCCACGCCGGAAACCAGATAGCGGACGTAATCTTTGACGAACAGCAAATGCTTTGTGCGCGCCAGTGCTTCCGGCTCGTGTTTTTTCAACCAGATCAGCTGCGGGAGCGTCCATGTCGGCGACGGCATTTGAAATGCCCGCTCATAAATGCTTCTGCCGTACTCCCTGGACAAAGCCGCAGCCTCCTCGGTGCTGCGCTGGTCGGTCCACATGATTGTCTTGCGCACCGGCTTCATCGCGCCGTCGAGCAGGACTGCGTTGTGCGTCGAACCATCGAAGGCCACGGCGATGACTCGGGCAAAGTCGACCCCGTTTTCCCGCAGTTTCTTCAACGCATCGCACATGGCGACATACCAGTCGGCGCAATTCTGCTCCGCCCAGCCGGGATGTGCGAACTCGGTCGGATATTCGACGCTGACATCGCCGAGCAAAGAACCCGAAATGGTCACGGCGGAGGCTTTGCATCCCCCCGTGCCGAAGTCGATTCCCAGCAGGATTCCGTCGTTTTTCATGGGGCTATTTCACCCAGCTGTGCGCGGGATCTTTGAGCGAGATTAAGCCGCGGTTGTTTTTGCCTGTCATGGTCCAGAGATAATACATCCGGTATCCGGGAGCGCCGCAGAGTGGATGAAACCCTTTTGCAATGGCGACGGTGTCGTTGTTTTTGACTGTGTAGGTTTCGTCGATGCTCCCGTCCGGCTGATAGACCTTCTGAATGCCGAATCCCCCCGCCGGATCGAAGCGGTAGAAGTAGGTCTCCTCCATGTCGATCTCGTCCGGAAGATTGTCAAAATCGTGGCGGTGGGGCGGATAGCCGGACCAATTGCCCGACGGAATCATGCCTTCTCCGATGTAGAAGTGTTCGGAGTCGAATTTTTCGTCGATCATGACTGTGGCGGCACGGGTGAAGTTGTCGCGCCCGATGGCAAATGACCGCGTCTGCTCCGGCGCAATTACGCATGGCCTGGCCGTATCGCGCGAAACGGGGGACTCATTGAGCGCGTAATCGACATCGGTCAGCGCGGTCACAGTGTAACTTGTCCGCCGCGGCAGATAGATCGTATGCGGAGTTCCGTCGAAAACATTCCGGCGTTTTCCGACTTCGTCGAATGCGAAGTTGTTGCCTTTGATTGAGAGTTTCCCACCGAGAATCACCAGCGCGGCTTCCATTTCTCCGGTGTCGGCTTCAAGCGAACTTCCCTTCGCGAGTCGGACGATTCCGAAGCGCGTCAGCTTCATCTGGTATTCGCCAAGTTGAAACACATTGTTATATCCCTGTTGGGGATCGAGATGAATCAACAAATTCGGCATGATACGAATCTCCTTTTTTCTGTTCAGCGCACAACGACAGCTTCGATTTCCAGAATTCGGCAGAGGTCAAGCAGTGCCGGGACCAGATCGCCGTAACAAAGCGCGTAATGGTGTTCCCATCCCTGTTCGATCACGACCTCACGCAGTTTGTCACAGCCTGCGTCGAATTTGATTCTCAGCGGATTCCCACGGACAAAAAGATCGGTGTCCAGTCCTTCTCCGGTCGCGATCAGCATTCGGAATTTTTCGCCGTCGCGCGTTTCTCCGAGGCGCGCCAGCGTGATCCGACCGGGTTTGAGCGGAAATTCGTCGGTAACACCTTTGACACCGCCGCCCTCGATGGTGGCGCTGCGCCGGAGTTGCGGCTGGAAGCCGTCTTTGCAGAGTTTGCATGGAGCAGCGCCGCAGTGCCATGCCACGCCGGATTCTCCCTCCATGACGATCATGTCGCAGAAGAACGGCAGTTTTCCGGTGAGTTCCTGCTCGATCCGCATCATGACCGCGCCGTATGCGTCGCCCTCGCAGGCGGTCAGACAGCCGTGGTTGGTCAGGTGTCCGATGGTCGAGCATACGGCGATTCCGTAGAGATCGCTGGAAATGAACTCCGGCCAACAGCGCATGGCAAAGGTATCGACAAGGAATTTGTCCCTCATCTTGAGTACGGCGGCATAAAGCGCTGCGGATTTATCGAGCTGCTCGCCGCAGGGGCCGTCGGTCGGATGGACGGACGCGTCGGAAAGAATGGTTTTTTTCGCTTCGGAAAGCTCGGCTGCCGAAAGGCTTCGCGCCGCCTCAATCACCTCGTGTTCTGTAATGAATTTCACCTCCGGCCCGATCTTGGTGCGCAAAAGCATCTCATCGCAGCTGGAAGTGAAGAAGCCCGGCACGCGGCCGCCGATTACCCCGATGCGCATTCGCTGCAGGACGTTGTTCGTACGGGTGACACGGATCGCTTTTTCCAGTCCGGCGTCGGCCTGAGGGGAACCGACTTCAGCGTGAATGTGGAAATAAGGAACGTGCATGCGGTACAGGAAATGCGAATTCATGTTGGCCGCGCAGAACGAGTTGTTCTGAAGCCGGCCTCCCGCCGGATCGGGTTCTTTCATCGACCAGAGGACGACCGGGACTTTCAGACGCTGAGCGAACATTGGGACGATCACTCCGAGCGAAAAGGTCATGAAATGCGCCACGATCAGATCGGGCCGTTCCTTCTCAAAAAAATCCAACTCGGCGATGGCTTTGTCCTCGAAGTCGATCATGCGGTCGCCGCCGACGACCTTCACGCCGGGAAGGTTCTGCAAAAATAATTTTGCTTTTTTGCGCGCCGTTTCCAGCGTATCATTGGTCCAATTCGCCTTGGTCAGCGGCAGATACCCGATCTTGAAATTCTTTGTCATCCAATCTGTCCTTTTCTAAGCAAGATTAATGTGTCGCCAGAAAATCATTTACCTGCTGCCGCGCCGGAATCCCGGTGCGGCCGCCCGTTTTCAGACACTTGAGCGCCGAAACTGCCGAGCCGAAACGCATACACTCGATCAAGTCGTGCGTTTCCAGATACCGCACCGCGAACCCGGTGTGGTACACGTCGCCCGCACCAGTGGTGTCGACCGCCCGGACGCGAAAAGCCGGGCAGTGCAAAACAACCTGTCCATCCAGTGCCATGGAACCTTGCTCCCCCATGGTAATTCCGGTCACTTGCGCACCGAATGTGCCGAGCTTGTGAAGTGCATTTTCCAGCTTGTCCTCTCCGGTGTAGCGCCTGGCGAACTCTTCGGAGGCGATTAGAAGATCCGCCAATTTCAGCAGCTCGTCGACGCCATCGCGGATGGTTCCGGCGTCAAAATTGACCAGCGCACCGTGCTTTTTCGCCTCGCGCGCCGCCGCGATCGCCGCTTTCGGATTGTGGCCGTCGAGGTGCAGAATCTTTGCTCCGCGGACAAAATCAAGATTGATTTCGTCTGCTTCGAGTTCCTCCAAATCGCCGCGCGTCCATGCCACACTGCGTTTCCCGGTCGGTTCCTCAATCCAGCAGTAGGCGACAGGGGAGGTGCGGTTTTTTCGGACGGTCATTCCGGAAATATCGACGTGTTCGGCTTGAAAATCGGCGAGAATCGCCGTTCCCGGCGCATCGTCGCCGACGACGCCCAGATATGCGGCGGAAAGACCGAGCCGTGCGGCGGCGACGGTGGAATTGGCAGATGGTCCGCCGCCTTGTACCATGTGATGGAGGATCTTGACCTTGCTGTCAATCGGGATGCAAGGCAGAACCGACAGGTCGTCATTGCTGGCGAAGCCCAGTCCGACGAAATCAAATTGTTTCAAGGATGCCATTTTTTTTTAGATTCCTTAAGACGATTGTCGCTTTATAGAAGAAGTATAGCCGCGCGACGTAAAAAAACAAGTGGCTTGGAATGAGAAGTTTAGAATAAAAATGAAACAAAATGATAAATGATTCATAATTTCTCATTTCTTGTGCTTTTTCTGCTTGATTTTCTCAAGAGATGGAAGTATCTTCTCTTTGAAAAAGAGAGGGGAAGCGCGAACGCATGCAAACGATCCGGGAATTTGCCATCATTGATTTTATGAAGAGCCGAAAATATTGCACTGTCAATGAATTGCGACGGCATTTCGGCGTCTCGTCAGCCACCATCCATCGGGATATTGCCAAGCTGGCGGCGCGGGATGTGCTGCGCAAGATGCACGGCGGTGTGGCGTTTATCGAGACGCCTGCGCGGGCGGACAAAATGTCGTCGCCGTTTTTGGATCGCGTCGAATGGAACAGAGCCGGGAAACAGGCGATTGCGCAAAAAGCACTGGAGCGAATTTGCGAGGGGGACATCCTCTATCTGGACTCGTCCACCACTGTCGGATGCCTTGCAGAACGGTTGATCGGTTCGGCGTTTTCCAATCTGACGATCGTGACGAATTCGGTGTCGGTGATCCAGAATTTTCATCGCTTTCCGGCGCACTATGTTCTGATCGCGCTGGGAGGAAGTTACGATTTGCAGCTGAATGCCTTTCTCGGGCAGGCTGCCATCCGGGAGCTGGAGCGGCTGTCGATCCGCAAAGCGTTTGTTTCCGCGTTCGGTGTAACGGAGGAACGCGTGACGACCAACCACGAATATCATTCGCTGCTGTTGACAGAGGTGCTGGAAAAAGCGGAATTGAGCTATCTTTTGGTCGATAAAGGAAAATTCAAACGCAACGGCTTGTTCAAAATCGCCACGCGTCGTACCTTTACGGAAATCATTTCCGATTGATTGTGCTTGATTTTTTTATTTTTTTACTGGCGGACGGCTTTCCGCAAAATTCGCGCCGTGTCTCTCGGAATCTTGAAACGGCCTGAAACGGGAACTTCCCGGTCGAAACTTGCCGAGCAACTTTTGATCAAAATCCTCGCTTTTATCCTTTATTCCCGATCCATCCGGAATCCCTCGGCAGGTTCACCGGCCGTGAACAATTGCCTGAGATTCCAACTCGGAGGAAGATATTTCCACCAGAATCGCTTCACCCGGAGAGAGCGTACGGTTGAACTCTTTGTGCGCGACGGTGTCAAAGTTGACGGCGAACCCATATTGCACACGATTGACGCCCCGACAGAGCATCGCCCGCAGCAATCCTTCGGTTGGGAGTTGTTGTGTTTTTCCCGCATTGGCGATTGACTGCTCCCACTGCGTGTCCGCAGTGATGCAAAAAGCAGTGTCCGCCAGACATGCGCCTTTCTTCACGCGGGCGGACGGATGATATTCTCCACAAATCTCGTCGGTGAAAAGAGAATGCAGTTTTCGTGCGCGCATCGACTGCCCGACGATCGCCGGGGTTTCGCGCTGACGAATGAAGAACTGCTCCACACCGTATATCGATTCGAGCGTTGTGCCGTCGACATGCAGCAAGGTCGTATGCGTGGGGATGAGAAGCGATTGCCCCGGACGGGACGCGGTCGTGCAGGTGAAGTTGTTGCCGCCGCGATACCAACGCTTGCCGCCGTTGAAACAATCGTTGGGCAGTTGCCAATTGACCGTCTGGCGGAAATCCAGCGTGGCATCTTTGATCGCAATGACATATTCGCAGACCAGAAGCGTTTTTCCGTCCGGCAGTCCCGCCACCGCGGCATAACTGCGAATCACCCGGTACACTTCTTCGCCTTCGCCATACGGTTCCTCTTCGCTCCATTCCGTAACGGAGGTGCCGACAAATTGATCTTTGCCCCGCAGAATGTTGTGCCGGAGAACGTGATGCTGATTTCGGTGCAGCCCGAAATTAAAAAAGAAATTGCTCTGCCATTCGGCCATGTCGCTGCGATCCGCAGCAAGACAGAGCGCCATCGGCCCCTGTCCGCCGTCGGCGACAAAAGATCGGATGCTATTGCCGGTTCTCAAGAGCGCCGCGGCATGAAAATCATCCGTCCAGAAACAGGGCGGATTTTGCTTTCCTCCGATGGTTCCGGAATCGGAAATTCCCAGCCGATCGGAGATCGTCAGCACGTTCGCCAGCGCCACCGCCGGATCGGATTCCAGACGGGTATAATAGTAATAAGACTGCTGCCGGATATTGGCAAGCCGTTTTCCGTAGAAACTGCCGTCCTGATTGATTTGCTGTTCCTTGTCCAAAATCGCAAGCAAGCCGGACTGCATACTCCGGGCCTCCTCGTCCTGCCAATAATCGCCGGCAAAAAGAAACACGACTAGTGCATAGACCTGACAGTAGGTGTATCTTGCGCGGGTGTCTCCGCCGATTCGCAGAAGCCTGCCGTCGGCAAAAACAAAGTTTTTCACCGTCTGCCACAGCTCTTTCGCGTGCAGATAAAGCGCTTCCGGCGCTTGTGCGCCGGAGAGCTTGAAGTAGTAATGCGTGAAGGCGACGTGGGAAAGGCAGATGAAACTGTACCCGATATTCATATAGGCGTGATGGTCGAGCGAATAATTCTCGGTGAAATTCGCTCCGACATGCCATTCCTGCAATGCGATGCCATCGAAACGCGATAAACTGCTCGCATCCTGTTCCAGAGAGATTCCGTTGAGGAGCAGTTTCGTCCCCTTTTTGCGGAATTCATGACAGCGGGGATGATCCGGATAATCCAGACACATGCGATGAAGAAATGCGCCGTTCCAGAGATTGGACTCGGGGCGGTTCCTGCCGCTGAGGCCATCCAGTCCGGCGGCGACATCGTATTCATCGAGCAGCCATTCGGCCATATCAAGCTGAAGATTTTTGAACCGCAGTTGATCTTCGGCGGTCATAAAGGGGGTCAACAGTTTGAGGCAGCACGCCGCGCGCTCGATTCCCAAAACGCTGATCCAGTGATTCTGCCACTGTTTGCCGTCGGTCGCCACAAGATCGCCGGTCCGGTGGGTGCCGAGGAGATAGCGGAAGATCGCGAGCGCAGTATGGATGCTGCGCGGGTCTTTTTGCAGCACCCCCCGTGCGGTGAGCGCTCCGACGACATTCCAGTTGCTTTGGATGGCCCAGTGTGTGGACTCGCCGGTTCCGTAATATTGCACGTTCGGCGCCTCGGCGGGCGTTGTCAGGGACTGGTCGAGCCGGTCAAGCCAGGAATTGAGGATTGCGGTTGCGGTTTTTGAAGTCACATTTGCTGCGGACATGACGGATCCTTTTTTTTGGTAGATATTATACTATTTTTTTTTCAAAAAGGAATGGCTATTTTTTCGTTTTTCATATATATTGATATTGTTTTGGATAAATATAGATATTTTTTCTAAAAAAAAGGGGGGTGCCCCGCATCATGGAAGGACGCCGCACGCGAATATCCTAATGGATCAAAGAGAATATGAGCAGTTGGAGCGGAAGATCGCTCTTCTGGAAGAGACGATTTCCCTCAAATTGACGATCGTGGATCAGGACGGAATTTTACGCTGGCGTCAGAGCCAATCGATCTTTACTTTGGAACGGGCATCGCACCAAAAAAACATGGTGTGCCGATGCGGATTTTGCGACCGTTGCATTGACAACTGCCGCTATCGGATGAATCAAATCTGTTTGGAACGGCAGCAGCCCTTTTCGTCCTGCTGCTGGAAAGGCGTCGTGCAATTGGTCGTGCCGTTGATTGACCGGAATTTCCATTACGGGATGCTGTATGCCGGAACGTGGAAAACCGCCGGGAAGTGTCCGGCGGAGAAGGATGCGACGCTGCCGGAGGAGTTCTACTTGGAATATGACCGGCTTCCGGTCTGGTCGGAGTCTCAGGGCGACCGGTATTTGCCTTTGTTGGAGCTGTTCTCGGACGGATTGATTCATCATCTCAAGCGCAAAAAACTGTTGATGGATGATCCCGACAGCAAGGCGATCCGGATTCATAATTATTTATTGCGCCATTTTGCAGATCCGATCGGACTGCCGGATCTTGCCGCGGAATTGCATCTGTCGGTCTCTTACGCAAGCGTGGTCGTCCAGAAATTATTCCGGCAGCCCTTTTCGCGGATGCTGCGCAAATATCGTCTGGACCAGGCGGCGTATCTGCTCAATGGGACGGATTTCCCGCTGCGGGTGATTGCCGGCCGCTGCGGGTTTGCCAATGAATTTCACCTGAGCAGGGTGTTCAAGGAGAGCATGGGCGTCTCGCCGAGCGACTACCGCCGGCGGGCAAGGAAAAAGGACGCAATCTGAAACCTTGACGGGACAAGATTTTTTATATTTTTTTGCATTTGTTTTTGCATTTGTCTCAAAGTAAGACTATTGTGAAAATGAAACGGTTCCATTTGACATTGCAGAGCATTAGTCGATATGCCAAAAAAAGCAGAAAAATGATCTTCCTTTGGCTTGATCTTTAAGAGTTTGCGACAGAAAACGATTGTTCCGGTGCTATTGGTATCATGAGCGATGAAGGGATCGAAAAAATTTACGCGATTTGATTTCCTGGTGCTCAAACGCAGGGAGAATTTTTAGAATGGAAAGTCAAAGCGAACTGGCCTCTTCCGCGGCGGAAGTATTGTTGCCCAACGCCATGCCGGAAGCGGAATATATGTACGGCTGCACCGCCACTGCGATGGGAATGCTGCTTGGCTATTATGACCTTTATGGCTATTCCAACAGCAGTTTCTCCAATCTGATCGAAGGAACCATCACGGTCGATTCCCGCGGCTCCGATGGAGACGCCTACAATATGAATGAGTTCTCCTCTGTGTTGGGGCGTTTCATCGCCTCCGAGGAGTATGTCGGACGTTTTTTTGAGACAACCCCCGAAACAGAGCTGGAATACACCTTTGTCGGCGGCGGTGTCGATTCGGGAATCTCCGAATTGAACGTATCCGAATGGAACTGCCTTGCGGACTATCTCGGCACCGGACAATATTGGCGGGGACAGACGGATTATGCGACCTGCCTCTTTTATGCGACGCTGGAGCGGGAACTGGCCAGCACCAACACCATCACGGTGAGTGCCGGCGGCGTGTCGCGAACCATGTACTCCAGAGATACCGGCATGATGTACGGACTCTATTTGTATGTCAACTCCCGGGGGTATTCTCTGGACGCCGCCAAATCGGGAACATTTAAGGTCGACGGCAACGGCGGTTCGTTCACGTTTGAAAAATACATGGCGGAGATTGATGCGGGCAGACCCGTGATTGTGAGTATTGAAGGACACAGCATGATCGGCTACGGGTATGACGCGGACACGCGGGAGATCATCTTCGACGACACCTATCGGCACGATCAGCGCATGAGCTGGAACGGAAGTTATTATTTTTCCTACGCCAACCGGCCGCTGACCTCCATTTCCACGGTGGTATTCACCGTCGACGCCGTCGATTTGAATGCAACCTACATTCCTGCCGGATGGTCCTCCGCGCTGGTGATCTCCGATACCCGAGGCGCGTTGACCCAGACCGGTTCGCCCGATGCCCAGAAGGAGCTTTTTGTCAATTTCGCAGTGCAGAATCTCGGCACGACCGCGTCGGGCGCGTTCGTAGCGGCCGTCACCGTGGATGGCGTGACGGTCAGTACCGTGTCCATCCTCTCGGTCGGCGCCGGAGAATATGTTTTGGAACGGGATATTTCCATCGGAAAACTTGCGCAGGGCAGTCACAGAATCGCCATTGTCATCGATCCCGACGGGAAACTCACGGCGGAGACCAATCGCACCAACAATGTGACCGAGCAGATTCTGGATGTCGCCAGTGCGACCGCCAATTACAACAGAATCATCCGTGGATCGAGCGTGACGCTTGAGAACGGGCAGATGACTTCCACCTTGATTGGCAGCGGCGGCACGTTGTATGTCAAAAATGGAGGCGTCGCCGCGCAGACGGACATTGGTTCCGGGGGAATCGAGATTGTCAGCAGCGGCGGAAGCGCGTTGAATACTTCGATCATGAATGGCGCGCAGTATGTTTATTCCGGCGGCAGCGCGTCGGGGACGACGTTGTCGGGAACCTCCTCGACTGATTTCACCAAGGATTCCGTGCAATATGTTTCGGGGGGAACGGTCATCGACACTTATTTGGATCGATTCTCCCAACAGAAAGTTTACGGCAGTGCAAATGTGGTATCCACGACCATCGCCAGCGGGGGGATGCTTGATCTCGGGTGGACCCCCGGGGCCACAATCCGTGATCTTGTGCAGGAATCCGGCGGAATCCTCTCCGGCTACATCGGAGACCAATATCAAAGGACGATCACGGGGACCAATCCCGATGGCGATTTTTCGATCATCGGTTCGGTGGCAAGCAATTGCATGATATACGGGGAAACCGCCGAAGACGTTTATTCCCTGGTCGGATTGAGTTTTGGCAGCGGAGCGCGAGCGTATCATACGCAGGTGCTGGCGGCGGGACAGATGTGGTTGAATACGGGCGCGATCAGTTACAATACGCGCGTCTGGGGGGATTATTCCCATCAAATCATCAATAGCGGGGCAAAGACTTATTCTGCGCACTTATCCAGTGGCGGGACACAGATTATCAGCAGTGGCGGTTCCGGGGTGGATACGGTCGTGTCCTCCGGCGGAATTGAATATGTTTATTACGGCGGGACCGCCGACAACACCGAGGTTTATGACGGCGGAATCCAATATCTGAGGGTATGCAACGGTACGGCGGGGGGGATTACGCACTTCACGCGGGTCAGTTCCGGCGGTCGGCAGTATGTGGGGCTTCAGGGGAACGCGAACGATACCGTGGTTTGCTCCGGCGGCAGTCAGATTGTATTGTCCGGCGGGACGGCTACGGATTCGGTCATTGAGTTTGGAGGCCGAGTCTTTGTCAGTTCCGGCGGACAAGTTGACGGTGATTGGAAGATCGGCGGACGGGTCGCGGTGCAATCCGGTGCGATTCTGGCGCAGAATGTCCTCCTGTTTGATCTTGCGAAACCGAGCGGAGACTCGATGCTCTATTTTTCCGACGGTTCCGGTCCGGCGGCAAATACCGTCATTCAGGTTGATGTGAGTAACGCGTGGGGGGAATATTGGCTGATCGAAGGGGATCTCTCCCAAATCCAAAGTGCATCGATCACGGTGAATTCCGGCGGGGAGGGGAAGGCGTTGACGGTGGGCGGCATGGTTTCGCTGGCGGACGGCAGAATTGTGTCGCTTGCGGCGGCGGAGTCGACCTTGGTGCTGTCCGTCACCGGTACGGACGAGATGCCGCCGGAGACGCCCAAGCTGCTGGAGGAGAAGCTCACCGACAACGTCTTGGCGCTGTCATGGACACCGGTGGCGGACTTTTCCGGAGTTTCCTATCAACTTGAATATTCGAAAAATATCAATTTCGAAGATTCTCAGATGCAGGAAGCCATTTCGAATGACATTTCCATTGTGCTTCCCTCCGGGACATGGTATTGGCGGATGCGTGCGGTTGACGGGGCGGGCAATGTTTCCGGGTGGACCGCTGCGTCGGAGGTCGCGGTGGATTACGCCAGAACGATTTCCGGGACTTTCACAAGTACGCAGTCAATTCAGGGGGACGTTGTGCTTGCCGACGGAGCAACGATTCGCGCGTCATATCCGGCGGCGTTGCAACTGATGGGCAACGAGATATCCGTGACGCTGGCGGGAAATAACACGCTCTCCTGCTCTTCGATTCGGAACGCTGCGATTCTGTTTGGCGACGACGCCGCGTGGGTCGATACCTATTCCTACGGGCCTCATTGGAATGGCACGGTAACGTTTGCCGGAGAGAATATCACGTTGGATTCGAAGGTATCCGACTGCATTACCGCTGCGGGAATTGTCGGCAATGATTTGACGCTCAACTTTGTCGGGGCGGCTTCGGGTGCTGAGAGCATTGTTTTTGAGGCGACGAACGGATTGAATACCGCGGCAAATCGGGCTTGCGGCGTGAAGGCCGACGGGGATTTGACGATCAACGGTGATTTTGGCGGGACGATTTACAATCACTTCGATTTTTCCGGCGCAAAATACAACCGCTACGGAGCGCTGCACGGGTTTTCGTCGGGAGACGTGCTGAAGGTCAACGGGGATCTTTCGGGAACGATTTTCCTTTCCTGTCGAAACGCATCCGGTTCAGCGGCCTACGGACTGTATGCGCAGGAGGCGCTGGTGGTTTCCGGAGAAATCTCCGGGTTGATTGCCGTTGGCGCGGAAACAAATGCCTATGCGATTTACAGTAAGAAGATTGACATTACCGTTACGGGAACGATTTTTGCCGGCCGCTTCGAAGGCGTCAACGACAAGGATACCATCCTGCAGAAATTGGCTGCGTTTGAGGCCAACAAAACTGAACTGCTTGCGCTTGCGCAAGATCGGTATGCAGTCTATGCGACCGGGACGGGGAATCTGCGGTTCTCCGGCAATGCCCTTGTGATTGGTAAAATTGCGGTGTCTTCCGGTTCCTCCATCCTGATCGAGGGCAATGCGCGATTGTACACGGACGTTATTTCTTCGTATTCCACCGGAATGAAAATTGTGTTGTCGGACGCGGCGCTGGAGGGGATTCGGGTCAATACCAGCACATGGAATTCGCTCGTTTCGCTGACAGTGGACGTTTCCGAGGTGGATTCCAACGGAGGATACACTCTGGTCGGGGGGGCAAATTTGGGGGATCTGAGCCGGATTACGCTCTCTTCTGGAACGGTTTCCCGGACATTATCTGCAGGAGAAAACGTGGTTCTGAACGGAGCAACCTATCAATTTTCGAAGCTCATCTCCGGTGCGGAGCAGCGTGCGGTGCTCTCGGTGAGCGGAATCCTGCCTCCCGACGTCATTGCGCCGGAGCTCAATGGGGGGCCGTCCGCGGTTCAAAATGCGGGGCAATATACTGCGACGTTCACGTGGCGCGCGGCGTTGGACAATGTCGGGGTGGCCGGGTATGAACTGAAAATCGGGGATGCTGTTTTTCGGACTGCGGCATTGTCCTATCGCTGTGGGGAATTGGCGGTCGGGGCGCACGAATACCAATTGCGGGCTTATGATGCGAGCGGAAATTATTCCGGGTGGAGCACCGTCAAGACCTTGAATGTCCTGGATGTGACCGCGCCGACGATTGAATCAATTTCTGCCGATCAGACTGCGTTCACCAATCAGCCGGTTACGGTCACGGCGGTCTTTGCGGACAATGGGACGCTGCTTCATAAGCAGTACAAGATTGATGACGGGCAGTGGCTTGACTATGGAGACGGCGTCACGGTCACGGCAAATGCCACGATCTATTTTCAGGCGGTTGACGACAATCAAAATACTGCGACGGCGCAATATGTCGTATCCAACATCGACACGACGGCACCTGAGATGCCCGCGAATTTTAAAGATTATGGGCGCGGGAACGGGATTTTTGTGGAATGGTCGGCCGCCGCCGACGAGGGCGGTTCCGGAATTGCCGGATATCATTTGCGCTACGCCAATGCCGAGGCGCTGTCCGGCGACGGGGAATTTCTGACTGTTTGCGGGAAACAGTTCGGCGATTTGGCGACGGGAGATTGGTTCTATCAGGTTCGCTCGGTGGACGCAGGAGGCAATGTTTCCGAATGGAGCCCGACGCAGACGTTTCGGGTGCGGCGCGACAATTCCGACGATTGGACCAATTTCAAGAGCGTCGGCGGGAAGGGCGATGTCGGCGATCTCGGTACGGTTAAGGCGGCGGGCACGCTTGTTTCCGACGGCTGGGTGGGCTTTG
>JAQUYX010000129.1 GCA_028691615.1 Victivallaceae bacterium | reverse complement strand
AAATCGTGCGACGGAGCAGCAACTTCGTTTCACTAATCCGACGGATCGGGAGATCGTGCTGCAAATTTCGCTGGTCGCACCCGCCGGCGTGAAACTTGGCGCAGTGCCGGAAAAAATAAAGATCCCGGCGAAAAGCGATGCACAATTGCATTTTGCCGCCGCGGCGACGGATTCTTTTGCCACAGGCAGTGCGGGGTTCCTTCTTCAATTGGGACTTCCTGACGGATCGAATGGAACCTTTGGAATTCCTGCGGTTTTATCGCGCGGAGCCAAGGAGCCGGATTTCGAACTCTCCGGCAAAAATCGTTACCATCGGCTGATTCCGGACGCGCCCGGTCATGAAAAATATTACTATCAGGGACCGGACGATCTCAGTGCGAAAATCTTCCTCGGAAGAACCAGGGATTCCGCAGTCATCGAAGCGATTGTGCGTGACGACATTCACGAACAAAAGCAAATTGCCCGGGATCTGTGGAAAGGCGATTCGCTGCAAATCCAGCTGGCGTTGCCGGGGAAAGAACGGATCTGGCAGTTCGGTTGCGCCAGAAGCGAAGCAGGGAACCCGATGCTTTTCGCTTGGATCTCGCCTTTTGACGAGGCAAAAACCAAGCAGTCTTTGGCAAAGTTCAAGCTGACCACTTCGCGGGACGAGGCGACTAAAACCACGAAATACCGTTTGGTGATGCCGTTCTCGGCGTTGGGTACTTCCGGCGCAGAGTTGGATCGCGGTGTGCGTTTCAACTTGATTGTCAACGACAGCGATTTCGGGGCCCGGGAAGGATTCCTCTTCGTGGCGCCGGGGTTGGGCGTCGGAGATTTTGCCGCGCCGTTGCTGCCGGCGGCAACTTTCCAGCGCAAGATGTGAATCGGGGAGGGGACAACCGGAGAACTTTGCGGTTGTCCCCCGACGCAAAACGTTTTTTAGTCGGAAAAAAGATCAAAGAAAGCAGAACAATTTTGGCCGATAAGCAATACAAAAAGTTTGCGGACATCCTTGCGGCGTTGCGCAAATTCGTCGGGGACGCCGGACACTCCGGCAGCAAAGTCCTTCCCGGAGAGCGCGAATTGGCCGAACGCTTCGGTGCGGGACGCCCGACGATTGCCAAGGCGCTGGACGTGCTTGCCGGAGAGGGGCGGATTTGCCGCACCCACGGAGGGACGCGGCTGCTGCCGCAGCGTCAGCGACACCGTTACGGGTATCTGGCCAGCTGTCACGAGGTCAACGGGGCCTTTTGGTTTTCCGCGTACCAGAGACTCTGGGAGCATTTAGAGAAGCAATTCGCGGCGGCCAATCTGCATGTGGATCTGCTGAAATTTTATCCCAACGGGAGTTCCGTTGCGGAGCAGCTGGAAGCGTTCCGGGATTACGATGTCATCTTTTTGAGTCTGGTCGGTCGTCCGCGGTCGGAGCTGGTGGTGGAAAAATTGCGTTCGCAGGGGAGCTGTGTGTTTCTGCTCAATGAAACCGACGAGCTTCCCGATTATCCGCTGTACGCACTGGGCAATCGGGAAGTCGGCCGCATCGCCGCCGAGACGCTCCTTGCGCGAGGCTACCGGCAGGCCGCGATCATGGGACCGACGGTCAATGCCTCCTCGCATGATTTCCGGCGGCGAATCGCAGGTTTTCTGGACGCATGGGAAAGCGGCGGCGGCGGTTATACAGGGCTTTTCCTGTCGTATCTCAACGGCGGCATGGAAGAATTGATGCTCGCACAGAAATGTTTCGACAAGCTTCCGCTTCAGAATTTTGACTGCGCCTTTTTCTTGTGCGACGATTGGATTTCCATTGCGGATGAACTCATTGAGGGAAAGGGAGCGCCTCGCTTCGGCGTGCTGGCTTTTGACGGGACGATGAAGGCCAGACGGCACTTCCCGCCGATCGATACGCTGACCCACGGAACCGTGCCGCTGGCGACCAAGCTCCGGGAGATCGCAGAGGAGATGGAGAACGGTTCCTTTGTGCTCGATCCCACCATTCGCTGCAGGCTTTCGCCGACGTTGATTCCCGGCGAAACACTTCATCCCCTGCCTGCACAGACGCATTGATTTCGGGAAAGCGTCCGGGCAGTGCTGTCGGGGGGGGTGCGCCCTTTTTTCCACGGAAAGAACCGTGGATCCTGCTTGCAATCCGCCCGTTTTGTGCTATAATTAAAAAACTTTATCTTTTATACAACGTGCGGAACGCATTCATAAAGAGGAGTCACACAAAATGCGCAGTGATCAAATGAAAGTCGGCGAGGAACGGGCTCCCCACCGCAGTCTTATGATGGCCACCGGAATCCGTCGGGAGGACATCAACAAACCTTTTATCGGGGTTTGCAACAGCTATACCAACATCGTCCCCGGACATTGCCATCTGCAGAAAGTCGGCCAGATTGTCTGCGACGCCATTCGCGAGGCCGGCGGTGTGCCTTATGAGTTCAACACCATCGCCATCTGCGACGGAATCGCCATGGGACACAGCGGCATGAAATACTCCCTGCCCAGCCGGGAAATCATTGCCGATTCCGTGGAGAGCATGGGCATGGCTCATCCGTTCGACGCGATGATCTGCATTCCCAACTGCGATAAAATCGTTCCCGGGATGCTTATGGGCGCCATGCGGCTGAATATTCCGACCATTTTTGCTTCCGGCGGCCCCATGCTCGCGGGAAAACCGTGGCAGGGCAAAGACACCGATCTGATCACCATTTTCGAAGGCGTCGCGCAGCACCGGATCGGAAAACTCTCCGATGCGGGTCTGGAACAGCTGGAATGCGAAGCATGTCCCGGCCCCGGTTCCTGCTCCGGGATGTTCACGGCAAACAGTATGAACTGTCTCTGCGAAGCGCTCGGCATTGCGCTTCCCGGCAACGGAACGATCGCCGCGGTTGATCCTGCGCGCGTTGAATTCTGGAAAAAATCGGCCCGGCGGATCGTGGAGCTGGCCAAAGATCCTCAGTCGCCCACGGCAAAGAGTTTTGCCACGGAAAAAAGTTTTGCCAACGCGCTTGCGCTGGATATGGCGATGGGCGGCAGCAGCAACACGGTTCTGCATACGCTGGCGGTGGCAACCGAGGCCGGACTTAAGCTCGATTTGCATAAACTCGATCAGATCAGCCGGAAAACCCCCAATATCTGCAAACTTTCCCCCTCCAGTGAATATCATATCTCCGATATTGCCAAGCTCGGCGGGATTATGGCGATTCTCAAGGAGACCAGCCGCGTTCCGGGATTGATTGACGGAAGCGCGCCGACGGTTTCCGGCCGGACGCTGGGCGAAGAGTTCGCCGCTGCGCCCGCTCCGGACGGCACGATTATCCGGACGCAGGAAAATGCGTACAGCAAGCAGGGCGGACTGGCGATCCTCTTTGGCAACCTTGCCAGCAATGGCAGCGTGGTCAAGGCCGCGGGTGTGGCTCCGGCCATGCTTACGCATCGTGGACCTGCGGTGATCTTCAACAGTCAGGAAGAGGCCTGCGAAGGCATTCTCGGCGGAAAAGTCAAGGCGGGCGATGTGGTCATCATCCGCTACGAAGGCCCCAAGGGCGGCCCCGGCATGCAAGAGATGCTTGCGCCCACCAGTTATATCATGGGACGCGGATTGGGCGAAAGCGTGGCGCTGATTACCGACGGACGTTTTTCCGGCGGAACGCACGGTGCATGCATCGGTCATGTGGGTCCCGAGGCGGCGGCCGGCGGATTGATTGCTTATGTGGAAGAGGGGGATCTGATTAGCATCGACATCCCCAACCGCAAAATCACTTTGGAAGTGGCTCCCGCGGTCATTGAGGAGCGCCGGAAGGTCTTCAAGGCCCCCGCGCCCAAGGCCAAGCACGGGTATCTGGCCAAATATGCTGCGCTGGCCACCAGCGCGGACACCGGCGGTGTGTTGCGGATTCAAGACTGATCTTGTTTCGGAAAAAATGGATTCGGATTTCAGAAAGGGAAGCTATGGTGCTTCTGCAGCTTGATGGTAGTTGGTCGTTGTCCGGTTCTTTGTCGGGAGAGAAGGCCTTGACGCTCGAGGCATGTGTCCCGGAAAACATCGAAACGACGCTTTTTCGCGGCAAAATGGTCGAAGATCCGTTTCTGGATCTGAATGCAATGAAGTTGCGTAAATATGAATTTTACGACTGGTGCTACGAGAAACGTTTTACACTCGACCATGTTCCGGAACGATGCGAACTGGTTTTCGACGGGGTGGATGTATTTGCGGAATATGAGCTTAACGGAATCCCGGTGGGCCAGAGTTCCGACGCTTTTCTGACGCATCGGTTCGATGTGTCGAAGGTCGCCAAGACCGGGGAGAACCTTCTCCGGGTCACGCTTCGGAGCGCCAACAATCAAGTCCGGGAAAAGTCGCTGGAAGCAGCCGCGTTCAGCTCCTATCCGTTTAATTACGAGTCGATTTTTGTCCGTCGTCCCGCGCATGAATGGGGATGGGACATTGCGCCGCGCCTGGCGTTGGGGGGAATTTTCGGATCGGTGCGGCTGGAAGAAATTCCCGCGTACCGTGTGGAAGAAGCGTTCCTTCAAACGCTGTCGGTCGGTGAGGATTCCGCGCAAATTATGGTCACGTACAAAGTCGCGATTCCCGACGCGGTGATCGAAGGGTACACCTTGGAAGTGTCGGGCGTATGCCGGAACAGCTCGTTTGAGATGAAAACGGATCTCTGGTCGTGCTACGGGGTATTGCGCACGAGTGTGATGCATCCGGAACTATGGTTTCCTCGGCATTACGGGGACGCAAATTTGTATGAAGTAAGCGTCACGTTGCGCAAAAACAACGTGAGTGTTGCGCAAAAATCGTTCCATGTGGGCTTGCGCACTGTGAAGCTCGAGGCAAAGCCGCTGGTCAGCAAGAGCGCGACACCGGATTTTCAGTTTGTGGTCAATCAAATTCCGGTTCAAATTCTCGGCACAAACCATGTGCCGCTGGATGCGCTTCACGGCAATGACCGTAATCGCGAACCGCTTTTTTTCAAGTTGCTTGACGAAAGCAATTGCAATCTGATCCGAATCTGGGGCGGCGGGCATTACGAATCCGACTCCTTCTATGATCGTTGCGATCAAATGGGGATTCTCATTTGGCACGATTTTATGATGGGATGCGCGAATTATCCGCAGTCCGCCGATTTCGCTTCCGTGATTGAAACGGAGGCCACCAGCGCCGTCCGCCGGCTGCGCCAGCATCCGTCGATCGCGCTTTGGGCTGGCGACAACGAGTGTGATTGCGTGCCATCCTGGGCGGGGCTCAAGCTGGATGCCAATCGCAATCGGCTGACCCGGGAAGTCCTCCCGGAGATTGTCCGGCGCTGGGATCCGACCCGCAGTTATCTGCCCAGTTCCCCGTGGTATTCGACTGCGGCGGTCGAGGCCGCCGGTCCCGGCGGAGATCCGGCTTCTTATGCGCCGGAGCAGCACCTTTGGGGGCCGCGCGATTTTTTCCGCAGTGACTTTTATCGCAATACGAGCGCCTCTTTTGCCAGCGAGATCGGCTATCACGGCTGTCCGGGCGTGTCGTCGATCCGGAAATTCATCACGGAAGGGGCAATCTGGCCGGCGGAGAACAACAAATATTGGGATTATCATGCGAGCAATCCTTTTTTGTCCAGCAACGATACGCTCAATTACCGGACTTATCTCATGCTCGATCAAGTGCGGGAAATGTTTGGTAGCGTGCCGAAATCGATCGAACGCTTTGCCGCGGCAAGTCAATTCTGTCAGGCGGAGGCCTGTAAGTTTTTCATTGAACTGGTGCGTTCCCGCGAGAAGATGTCGGGGCTGGTCTGGTGGAATTTGATTGACTGCTGGCCGCAGTTTTCCGATGCCGTGGTGGATTATTACGGCAATCGGAAACTGGCCTACCACATCATCCGCCGCAGTCAGGAGCCGGTGCTTCTGATGGTGACGGACGCCAAAGACTGGATGCATACGGTCGTGGTGAACAACATTTCCAATCAAGCGGTCGCGGGGCACTACGTTGTCCGCTCCTTTGATGAAAACAAAGTGTTGATCGAGGGCGATTTCCAGGCGCAGTCCAATGCCAAGAAGAAACTCGCGGCATTCAAAGTCTGCACGACCGAGCAGCGACTGCTTCTGATTGAGTGGACTCTTGCCGACGGGCGAAGAGGGATCAACCATCTGCTTGCAGGGCAACCGCAATTCGATATGGATGTGGTGCTTGACGAATATTTGCCGGCGATTGCCGCGCTGGATGGATCGTTTGATCCGGCGGATGTCGCCCAATAGGATTTCTGATCCACGGATTTTTGCACCGAAGAAAAGGAAACCTCAGAGCGTGACACCGTCTTTGAAGATGGCGATTTCTTCACAGCGGGCACGCTCGTTCGCGGTTTCTTGCCCGGATGCGGTCGCCAGCACCAGATCGAAAAATTCCCGGTCAATGGAATGGGGTGTTTTTTCCGTCAGGAGACGCCCGGCGTCAAAATCGATCCAGTTGCGTTTTTTCTGAGCCAAAGCGCTGTTGGTCGCGATTTTCAGCGTCGGAACGATGCTTCCAAAGGGCGTCCCCCGTCCGGTCGAAAAGAGAATTAAATGCGCGCCCGATGCCGCCAGAAGCGTTGCGGAAACCATGTCGTTTCCCGGACCGGTGAGCAAATTGAGTCCTTTGGCGGTGACTTGTTCGCCCGGACGCAACACGCCTTCAACCGGGGATGAGCCGGATTTCTGGGTGCATCCCATGGATTTGTCTTCCAGCGTGCTGATGCCGCCCTCTTTGTTGCCCGGGGACGGGTTTTCGCCGACCGGCTGGCCGTAACGCAGAAAATACCGCTTAAAATCGTTTATCATCGTGACGCAATGATCGAAGATTTTCCGCGTCCGGCAGCGCTTCATCAGAAGAGTTTCGGCGCCGAACATCTCCGGAACCTCGGTCAGAATGGAGCTTGCTCCGTGTGCGACAAGAGCATCCGAAAAGCGTCCGATCAAGGGATTGGCCGTCACGCCGCTCAACCCGTCCGAACCGCCGCATTTGAATCCGACAATGAGTTCCGAAAGCGGAATCGCTTCCCGAACGTCGTTGCGCATGGTGTCGGCCAATTCCCGCAGGAGTGTCATCGCGTCGGAAATTTCGTCCTCGGAGTCCTGCGCGACGAGAAACTTCATGCGAGCGGCGTCCCACGAGCCGAGTTTCTGCTGAAAACTCGCCAATGTGTTATTTTCGCATCCCAATGCGAGAATCAGAACGCCTCCGGCATTGGGGTGCTTGGCCAGCCCCGCCAAAATTTCCTGAGTCATGACATGATCGCTGCCCAGCTGGGAACATCCGTAGGGATGCTCCAGCGCGAGCACGTGGTCAATAGGCCCATCCTCCGCGAGTTCCCGATTCATCGCTTCGGCGAGTTTGCGCGCCAGCTGATTGACGCAGCCGACCGTCGGGACAAGGAAGATGTGGTTGCGGATTCCCACATGCCCGTCGCTTCTTCGAAACCCTTGAAAGAAAACTTGTTCGGACGCGGCGGGGAGGGCGCATTCCTCCGGCGTGTAAGAATACTCCAGGGTTCCCTCGAGATTGGTCGCCATATTATGCGTGTGGACATGCTCGCCTTTTGCGATCTCGCGCAGCGCATGGCCGATCGGCATACCATATTTTACAATCAATTCGCCTTTTTCAATCGTGCGAAGCGCAAATTTGTGTCCGCGCGGAATGTCGTTGCCTTCCTGCAAAGAGACGGCCACATTGTCGTCGGGATGAATCTGGATGGATTGCATGGGATTCTTCTCTTTTGCTGTCATAGGCATGGTTCGCGCGCGGCGGGAAAAATCCCCCACCGCACGTTCCCCATGCAATCATTTAGAGCACGGATTCCGCGGCGAAGCGGATTCCCTTGCTCTCGATCAACGCCAGTTTCTTTGTCACAAAGTCGGTCAGACCGGGAACGGTGTTCAAATCCATTGCCCAGAAGTCGACTTTGCCCAGTGCCGAACGGACAAAATCTCCGGTGGATTGCGCCTGTGCTTCCTTGAAAAAGGAGAGCACTTCCGGGGAATCGTCGGCAGGATATTTGCCACGGTAAAATGCCAGCAGCGCCGCCAGCGAAAACGCCAGACATGCGGGCAATTCCCCCTTCATCTGCGTGAAATCGAGCAGACTTGGCAGTACGCGCACACGCCATTTGGAAACGCTGTTGAGCGCGATCGAAAGCAGCCGGTGATGGGCAAAGGGATTCTGAAACCGTTCCACAATCGAATCGGCAAAGAATTTCTTCTCCTCATCCGGGAGCTTCACGGTCGGGAAGATCTCGTCATAGATCATCTTTCTAGTCATCTTGCCGAAGACCGGATCGTCCATCATTTCATCGACAAAGGTCACGCCGCCCTGAATGGCCGCCAGCACGTTGCCGGTATGCGCGCCGTTGAGGAAGCGTACCTTGCGCGTCCGGTACGGCGTCTGGTCGTCGGTGACAACCACATGCAATGCGCATTTTTCAAACGCAAGCCGGTCAAGAATCTCTTTGGAGCCTTCCAATACCAGAAAGTGAAAGATTTCCCCGCAGTCGAGCAGATCATCGTGATAGCCGAGTTTCTTTTCAAACTCCGCCGCCTCGTCGCGGGGATAACCTGCGACAATTCGATCCCCCAGCGAGTTGTAGTATCTG
>JAQUYX010000128.1 GCA_028691615.1 Victivallaceae bacterium | reverse complement strand
AATCTTCAAAAACGCATTATTGTTCATGATGAACGAGTTATATAGATTAACTTTTTTTAGGGGGCGGCTGAGAAAGCTCAGAATTCAGAATGAAACGGGTGGATTTTTGCCGAAAAAACGGGCGTGGTTGGATTCTGAAGTGTGTTTCAAACACACCGCACAAGAATGCGTAAGTCTTTCGTAATGAGCGCACTTTGACGATGGTATGCGAGGATTAACTTTTCCGGTAGATTCTGACGGGGGCAAAAAAAATGGCGGAGAGAGAGGGATTCGAACCCTCGGTGAGGTTGCCCCCACACAGCATTTCCAATGCTGCGCCTTCGACCACTCGGCCATCTCTCCAGATCAAGTTTTGATAAAATACCACATTATTCAAAAAATTCAACCCGCACACGCAAGAAATAACACATTTTTTCACCGGGATGCACCGAAAGATGCCTCGCGCCCGACTCAATGCCGGTAAAGAAATTCCCCGCTGTTGGCCAACAGCCACACAATGTCATTGACCATCCGCCAGCGCTCCTTGGTCGGAAACGCATTCACCGCTTTGCCAATCGCCTCCAATTCCACCTTCTGCGGCGGACGGGACAGGAAACGCCAATATAAAATGTGCACCCGATCATCCAGACTTTTCCATAATACGCGATCCCGATTGACCGCATTCAATCGCTGCGCCAATTTCCCAGAATTGAACAAGAACAACCGCTGCTTCGCATTGATCAGGTTATTGCGCTCCCCCAACGCGCCCGAGTCTCGAGCAGAACGCCCCATCAAAGTCAAAAACGGACTGCCGATGGAACCATCCGCAAGCATCACCGCACGATTGCCATCCGGAATAAAGCTGAACGGCTCCGGAATCACGCTGGCATAGTGCTCGGCTGTCCCGGTCAAATCCCGCAGCACATCCTCCAACACCTCCGCTTCCAGACGACGCACCGGATAACAGGCAAAGTTCCGCTCCGCCTCCGCCAGCGTCGATTCGTCCGGCCACAACGAACTGGCCTGATACGCCGCAGAATTGACCAAGACCCGCAACAGTGCGCGCAAGTCATATTTCTTTTCAACCAGAAAATTCGACAGATACTTCAGCAGCGGAGAATCACTTCCGGAGATATCATCCGGGTCCGGTTCCGCCCCGTGTCCCAAAAGATGAAACAGAACAAAATTCGACATTCCCCGCGCCAACGGTTTCGATTCGGAGGAAATCAGCCAATCCGCGATGAACACCCGCGGATCTTCCCCCGCAGGAACCGTCACACGTTTCCCGTCCGGATTCGTAAACGTCCGCGCTTCCTTCAACGCCTCGGCATAGACAATCTCCTCTTTCCACTCCCGCGTCGCCTTGAACCGGACACCTTCAAAAAACTCCGCCAAATTCTTTTGCTTCGAAGATGGGTATTTCGCAAAATTTTCGCCGAGAAACGTCATCGCAAAGTTCTTGGCCAACCCCGCCGCAGACCGATCTGCTGCCGCACGGTAAAAGTTGACTTCCGCCACCCGAAAGTTGCTCCCGGAAGCCACCAAGAGCGACCGAACAAAGGAATCCACCGGTTCGCCTTTTTCCAGAAACGAATAAATCCGCCGCTGATAATTATAAACCGCATTGGGCCACAGATTGATCGGAAATTCCGATTTCACCCGGAAGGAATCACAGAACTTCATCGTCCAATATTCACAAAAACCGGGGGACATCAGCAACTTTTCCACACACTTGCGGAATTTCTCAGGATCCTTGTCTGCGGCATACCGGATTGCCTCTTCCCAGCCGGGAAGCCGTCCGGTCAAATCCAGATGGACCCGACGAAAAAGCACCTCGTCGGAAGCCGCATAGTTGGCAGGAAGATCGTGACGCCGCCACATCCGGGCAAACACCGCATCAATGGCCGATCCGGCCCGCACCGCCTCGTTCTTTTCAAATGCAGTCACCGCAACCCGATTCGGGGCAGTCTGAAATTCAATCTCCTCCCACGAAGGAGAACACCCGGGGACGACCGCGCTGAGCAGAAGTCCTGACAGCAATAGCCCGGAAAAATGCTTTTTCATCTCAAGACGAACTCCCCTCCATCGTGAAATCCCGCGATTTCTGCGCTGCCGTATCCGACGATCCGTCTCTATTGACACACGAAAAGAAAAACACCGCAGTGCGATTCGATTGCGCCCGCGTCAATGACTCTCACTCTTTTCGCTTACCGGAACGTCGCCTCTTTCGAGGTCGGCTCGACCCGCAAATGGAAGTCAACCTTGCGTCCGCCGAAATCCAGCGTGATCAGCGTATTCAGCCGGGTCAGCAACAAAGCATACGGAATTTCCACCGAACCGCCGGCCACGTTGACCGACACATTGCCGTCCCCTAAAATATCCTCCGCCTCCCGGATCGCCAGAATCAACTTCATCATCCGCGCAAATTTATCGCGCAGACAAGAGTCCAATTCATACGTCCGGTGACATACGGGACAAACAGCCTGAAAGTTGCGTTTGACCACATCGGTCAGCCGAAAAGCCACCACGCCATCACACTTCTCGTCCAAACAATGGAAGTCGATGGACGCCCGGGTTTCCGGAATCTCACTGGTTTTGCTCATATCATCTCCAATCGGAAGCGGCAGCAACAGGCAGGATCAACTAAAGGCTCATGACCGTGTCATAAAGCATATTCGCATTGCCGGCGCAGGAGATCAATTTCTTGACGACTTCCGGCGAACGCATCCGACGGGAGACCGAGCCAAGCAGCTGCAGATACAATTCCTGATTCTCGTCGGGCGCAATCACGAACACAATCACGCGGATCGGCTCGTCGTCCTGACTCTGGTAATCTTTGATCGGCTGCTCGGAAACGCCCACCACAACCACGGGGTCCGGAATATCGTTGACGCGGATGTGCGGCAGGGCAAGTCCGTTGCCGATCCCGGTGGTCATCATCTGCTCCCGCTTCCACGTCAGCCGAAAGATATTATCGCGGCCCAGATTGGTCAATGCGGCACCCGCATCAATCATCTCATTCAGAATTTCCAGTTTATTGGTCCCGTTGAGGGCCAGCACGGAATCCTTGGTCACATACTGCAGGAAGTCGCACGGCATTGTTTTATCTCCTATTGCATTGGCAATTCGCCCGTTTTTTCCGCTTGAAAGTAAAATAATACCCGAGTCGTCTTTTTTCAACCTGATTTTCATTTTTTTTCCATAACTGCTCATATTTTTTCTGCGCACACCGAAAAAAACGACCTTTCTGCTTTTTTCTTTGACAAATCCCGATTACCATGATATAGTATATCTTTCGATTACACGATTTGTGAAAAAACAACAATAACAGGTATCGGCAACATGTCCAAAGTATTTCTGACCGGCATCACGGGTTTGGTGGGTAGCGCATTTGTAGTGGCACTTCTCAGAGAACGCAAGGATGTTGACTTCATCTGCTTGACGCGCCCGAACAATGCGCACAGCGCACTCGAACGGATTCAGTCCATCATCAAGGACGAGTGCGATTTCGACAGTTGCCCGGAAGCGCTTCCCGAAATCCTAAAACACATCTCCGTCATCGAGGGAGATGTCGTGACCATGAATCCCGACGAACTCGCCGCCGATCCGCTTCTCGCCGATGTCGATACCGTGTTCCATTGCGCCGCCGACGTCAATCTGGGCAAAGACCCGACCGGAAAGACCTTCACAATCAACTATAAGGGAACGCAGAACGTACTTGCTCTGGCAAAAAAACTCAACGTCAAAGCGTTTCATTACGTCAGCACCGCTTACGTCGCCGGCAAAACGCAGGGCATCTCCATGGAGGCCCCCTCCCGCGCTACCGAATTTAACAATCCTTACGAAGAGAGCAAATTTCTCAGCGAGAAGATTGTGCGCTCCTGCGGCATTCCCTTCTCCATTTACCGACCCGCGATTATCTCCGGCAGACTCTCCGACGGGCGGGTTCGCAAACCGTTGGCCTTCTACCGGCTGGTGGAATTTCTGGCCCGGCTCAAGAGCCACAACGCGAACAAACGCCATCTGGATGCCGCAAACTACATCGGCATGACGCTGCATTTCAACGTTCCCGCGTCCGAGCGGATTTACTTCGTGCCGATCGACTATGTTCAGAAGGCGATCACCAAGGCGTTTCAGCTGCCGGTCGCCAATCAGACTTACCATGTCACCGGCGACAGTCCGGTCAATGCCAGCGAGATCCGCAGCGCAATCTGCCGGATGCTCCATATCGACCAACTGACGGTTTTCAAAGACGACGAAGCCAAGATTTCCGATGAATCCAAGCTCATCAGCAAATTCGTCGGGGATCTTTTCCCGTATGTCTACACCGACATTGTCTTCGATCAGACCAATATCCGCAAGGCGGTCGGGGATTCGATGCTCGACTGGACTTATGGACAGAAGGGCGTCGAAGCAATCATCCGGTCCTATCTCTCCGACTTTTACAGCAACGTACCGTGGATCACCAAGATCCTCGCCGAAGAACAATAATCGCACGGGGCGAACGGGCAGCCCGATGGAATGATTTTCGATTTTCACACGCATTATTATCCGCCGAAGATTGCGGCAAAGGCGCTAGGCTCGTATTGTCCGGGGTTCGCGTTCGCTTCGGACGGCACCCGTAAGGGGCTGCTGACGTCCATGCGGGAAGCGGGAGTGACATTCGCGCTGAATCTGCCCTTGGCCACCCATCCCAAGCACACAGCCGGACTCAATGCGTGGGCGGCAAGAGAGAATATCGCTCCGATCTATTCGCTCGGCTCCATTCACCCCGACGATCCGCACCCGGAAGAAACCTTGAAGATGGTGCGGGATCTCGGATTGCGCGGAATAAAAGTCCATCCGGAATACCAGCAATTTCGCTTTTCCGAAGAGCGGTTGTTCCCGATTTGGGAGAGCGCCGAGAAGCTCGGCCTTCTGGTGCTGACACATACCGGAGACGCGTTCGGATTTCCGCCGCCGCCGCACACCAGCGCAGAGGAGCTGCTGGCTTGGCGCAGACGTTTTCCGGGACTTCGGATTGTGCTGGCGCATCTGGGGATGCTCGGCCATTTTGACGATGCCGAAAAACAGTTGGCGGGGCAAGACTTCTATTTTGATCTGGCGTTTGTGTTCGGCAAACTTCCGAGCGAACAGATCAGAAGAATCATCCGCAAGCACGGCGCCGACCGCATTCTGTGGGGCACGGACAGCCCGTGGCGCTCGGAAAAAGATTTTTTGACGGAATTTCACGCTCTGGGACTCTCAGAGGAAGAGGAGCGGAAAATTCTCTGGGACAACGCCGCCGCGCTCCTGAACCTGACCGCCCCCTCCGATGGCGCAATTCAACCAAACAACGGCGAAGCGAATGCGGCATGGAACCATGCGAACGCAAAGGAGCGACGATGATGACATCGCAGCAGAAAGCGGAGTTGTGGGCAAGGATCACGCGAGCGAAGCATTTGACGGCATTCACCGGCGCGGGCGTATCCACGCTGTCCGGTATTCGGGATTTCCGAGGCAGCACGGGGGTGTATTCCAGCAAATGGCACGGGCATGAGGTGGAAGAAATTCTGTCGTTGGAGTGTTTTCTGGCGCATCCCGAACTTTTTTACGAATGGGCGAAGGAGTTTGTCTACTGTCTGGAGAAGTATCAGCCGTCCGCGGTTCATCGGGGATTGGCGCAATTGCAGCAGCGGGGTATGTTGGTGCGCACCTATACGCAGAATATCGATTGCCTTCACACCGCAGCCGGAAGTCGGAATGTCGGAGAGTTGCACGGCTCTCCGGCTCACCACCATTGCCTGCGGTGCGGAAAAGAATTTCCTTATTCCGCCATTTCGCCACTGGTGCTCGCGGACAAGGTGCCGTATTGTCCTTCTTGCGGCGGATTGGTCAAGCCGGATATTGTGTTCTACTCGGAAAATTTGAATGAAGCGTTGCTGGAGGAAGCATATTCCGACATGGAACGCAGCGATTTGTTGCTGGTGCTAGGTAGTTCCCTTACCGTTCAACCGGCAGCCTCACTGCCGCTGTATACGCTGCGTGCAGGCGGTGACATTGTGCTCGTCAATCAGCAGGAGACCTACCTTGACGGTCAGGCAAAAATGCGTTTTGACGATCTGGAAGAGGTTTTTTGTTTCCTGTTGGAGCAATTAAGCGAAAGCCCCGTCAAGGATGGCGGCGATAGTTCAGTGCGATGACACTTGCCGTCCAAGAGAAAAAAAGCGCTTTTTTCCACGGATCGACCGCAATAGACTTGTTTTTTCCCAAAAGAGGTGTAAAGTTTTCATTGGAATAGTATTGATTGCAAATAACATTACGATATTCGGGAGAATCGCAACATGGCCGACACCGACACTCAATCGACTCCGCGTCAGCAGGGCGCTGTTCCGGAAGACAAGTCTACCCAGAAATTCGCCATTAATGATCCATTGAGCCGCAAAACAAATACCGGACGATTGGGCATGCTCAGCGACACGCAGACCAGACGAACCATTCGTCTCCGGCCCGTCAATCCGGCAGCAGCAGCACAGCAGGCCGGTTCCCCTGCGACCGATCCGGCAGCCGGTTCGCCCGCAGCCGCACCGGTCGGCGGCAAGTTTACCGCCACCGCCACCCAGAAAACAGTCGTCTTGCGTCCCGCCAACGGGAAACCGCTGGTCGCCGCGGGGAAAATTCTCGACGTCAACACCAGAGGGATTCCGTCGCTGAAGCCGCGCGTTGCGGTCGCGACACCGATTCATCCGACCGCCGAGCCGGTTCCCGAGAGCGCAGCAGCCCCCGAGCCGGTTTCGGCTTCCCCGGAAGAGGAAAATACCATTTCGATCAAGGTTGTCCCCGCGACACCGGAGATGCAGGCGCCGGAGACCACAGTTTCCGCCGCCACCGCGGAAGCGGAAACCGTCGCGATTCCCAAACGCGCGCCGGAACCGATGATGCCTTCTCTCGACCACGAGGATCGCAACGACACCATCAAAATCAAGCGCCCGCAAGGAGCAATTCCGTTGACTCCCGCCGCGCGCGCCACCGCAGCCAGCGCCGGCATCACGCTCCCCGCGGACGGGGAAAAGACGATTCTGGTCAAAAAGCCGGAAACAGCAAAACCGGTCACCTTAAAACCCGTCACATTGACCCCCTTGGCTCCGGTCTCCGCACAGCCTGCGGCTCCGACTGCGGAAGAGGCTTCCACACCGCACCCGACCGCGGCCCAAAGTTCCTCTGCGACGGTCGCAGTTCCAAAGATAAAACCGCAGGCGATCACGCCGACCATGACTCCGCTTCAGCCGCCCCCGGTTCTGCGTGCGCAGCCGAAGGCGACACCGGCGGCGCCTCCGGTGCTCAAACCGGCCGGCGCAGCAGCGCCCACCTTGAAGCCATTGGGCAATGCCACTCCCGCCCCGGCGGCGGAAGCTCCCGCGCCGGCGCCCCAGCCGGCCGCCGAAGCCGCGACCCCGCAAGCGCCGCCCAAAGGTCTTTCGCTCGGGCTGAAAAAGAAACAGGAGTCCGCTCCTGCTCCTGCTCCTGCTCCTGCGCCGGAAACGGCAAATACCGCAGCCGCGCCTGAAGGTCAGAAGGTTGCGGAAGAGTCCGAGGAGGAAGCCTTTGCCCGGGCCAAAGCATTCGCAGAAGCGAAGGCCAGAGCCAAGAATGGGAAAAACGGCCAGTTGCCTTATCTTCTGGTCGCAGTTGTCACGCTGATTCTGGTCGCGGCCTCCGCGGTGCTGTGCACGTTACAGTACCTCAACACTTACGAAAAAGCCCGTCTGAGCGGCAAAGAGATTGAAGTGCCGATGATTGGCAATTACATCAAGCTCTGATCTGCCCGGCAACAAAAAAATACTTCCGTGACCTCCGAAGAATGCAATTCGGAGCGCGGTATACTTAGGTTGTTCGATGAAAAAGTTTTATCTTACCACTCCAATTTATTATGTCAATGACAAACCGCACATCGGCCACGCATATACGACAATTCTGGCGGACGTGCTGGCTCGCTATCACCGTTCGCTTGGCGACCCGACCTTCTTTCTGACCGGAACCGATGAACACGGGCAAAAGGTGCAGAAGGCGGCGGCCGCGCGCAACATTCCTCCCAAACAGCATTGCGACGAAACGGTCGTTCGCTTTCAGGAACTCTGGCGCAAGCTCGGAATCACCAACGATAAATTCATCCGCACAACCAATCCCGATCACAAGAAAGTCGTTCAGGAGGTTCTTCAGGAACTTTTTGACCGCGGAGAGATCTACAAAGCGGAATATAAGGGAAGTTATTGCGTCGGGGACGAACGATTTTTCACCGAGAAGGATCTGGTCAACGGCTGCTGCCCGGAATGCGGCAGGGAAGTCACCGAGATTGTGGAGTTCAACTACTTCTTCCGCATGAGCAAATATCAGGACTGGCTCATCGACTACATTGAGCAGCATCCGAATTTCATTCTGCCGAGTTTTCGCGCCAACGAGACGCTTGGATTCCTCCGCAAAGGCATCAAAGACCTTTGCATTTCCCGTCCGAAGTCCCGGTTGAACTGGGGAATCGAGCTGCCGTTCGACAAAGATTATGTGTGCTATGTCTGGTTTGACGCGCTGATCAACTATATTTCCGGGGTCGGGTACAAAACAGACGACGAATCGTTCCACCGCTGGTGGCCGGCAAGCTGCC
>JAQUYX010000127.1 GCA_028691615.1 Victivallaceae bacterium | reverse complement strand
TTCCCATTCGGCAGAAAACGCTACTTAAAATTAAAAAATCGAAACCATGATTTTTATGGGAAGTCTTTTATTGAGTCCTGAGCTTGTACGGTTGACCTCTTCCCATAATTAGAGAGTTCCCATAAAGCCGAAATTCGACCGTGCCCATCCGCCACACGTTGTTAAGGTTGATTGCGCGGTAGCGGGCGCTGTCGTAATGGCTCGGATTCGGATTCGCGTACCCGAACCATGCCTTGTTCCGCTCGTCTTTGGTGGTCGGCTTGTTTTTTTCCAGCCGGGCGATGAATTCGCGGTCGGTCGGGCGCGTGTAGTGCGTCAGGCGGTTCGGCAGGGTTCCGGCCGCCTTCAGCACCAGCGTTTCCTGCTTGTAAAAGATCCGCGCGAGGTTCGCGATTTGGCGCGCCGTAAATTCGCGGACTCCGATGTGGACGTGCTGGCTGGTGCAGTCCGGCGTTTTCGCTCCGGCTTTGCGAAGCTCCCGAACCACGGATTTGAGAGTGTGTTTCCCCGTCCTGACGCTCTCCAATCGACAGGACGGCGTCCTGTACTCACCGGAGAATGTGGCGCTTTCCTCTGGGAAACACAGTGGAGAACGCGAAGATTTGAAATTCTCTCCGAGTCGTAAATTGCATAAATTACCCTCAAATTTACGCCCGGAAACGAAAAAGCCGACCAGTGGTCTGGTCGGCGGAGAATCAAAAAATGGTGGAGCTGAAGGGAGTCGAACCCTCGACCTATACGATGCGAACGTATCGCTCTAAGCCAACTGAGCTACAGCCCCATTTTGTCTTATTAAAATAGCGTATCTTTGCAGAAAAGCAAGCGCGTTTATGCTTTTTTTTATCTTTTTTCATCGCAAAACAGTGAGATCGGCGCCAATACCAAACAAAAAAACAGATTCTAAGACCTTACAAACGCAATCGGACAACAGAGCAAACCTGCCGCTAGAGAGAAATTCGAGCGAAAAACAGATCTCTGCGCCTCTTTTTTCCTTTCCCGCAGAGCAAAAGCTCTTCACCCCCCCCAAAAAAAACGCACTCCCTCAAGCTCGGAAGTGTCCCCCCCCCCGCTCTTGAGAAAGTGCGCTCATGCCACACCAGACCGATGCAGCCCACTCTTCCTAATTCAACAGATACTTCAGATCGTCAATCGAAAGTTTCTCGCATGCCGCATTCGGATTGTCGATCACGTTGTCAAACAGCTCCTGCTTCTTCTTCTGCAGATTCAAAATCTTCTCCTCCACAGAATCTTTGACCAGAAGTTTGATGCTGCTGACCTGACGAGTCTGCCCGATCCGGTGCGTCCGGTCCGCCGCCTGAAGCTCCACCGCCGGATTCCACCACGGATCATAAATGATGACCGTGTCCGCACTGGTCAAATTCAACCCCGTGCCACCCGCTTTGAGACTCAACAAAAACAGATTGATGTCTTTGTTGTTATTGAAGTTGTCCACATGGCTCTGCCGGTTCCGGGTCGCACCGTCAAGATATTCATAGGCAATGCCATCCTGGTCGAGCCATTCGCACATCAACGCAAGCAGCGACGTGAACTGGCTGAACAACAGGATCTTATGTCCGCTGTCAATATGCCCGAGCACCAATTCATGCAACAACTCCATCTTGGCGGATGGACACCGCGCCCCATGATTGTCGGGCAGCAGCCGCGGATCGCAGCAGATCTGACGCAGCCGCAACAGCGTGGTGAAGATTTCTGTATTGCAATGCGGATTTTCCGGACTGAGCTGCTCCAACTGTTTGCGTCTCTCGGCAAGCGTCGCATTGTAAAGCCGACGCTGCGCAGGCTCCATCTCGCAGAACGTGGTGAACTCCTGCTTCGGCGGAAGTTCCAGCGCAACGTTCGCTTTGGTTCGCCGTTTGATGAAGGGAGATACCCGCATAACCAGGTCCTCCTGCAGAAACTTACTCTCCGCAATCCCCGCGTACTCCTTGCGGAACGCATTGAAACTGCCCAGCATTCCCGGATGCAGAAAATCAAACAGACTCCACAGGTCTTCGGGCGAATTTTCCAACGGAGTACCCGTCAACACAATCCGATGCAGCGCGCTGATCGCTTTGCAGCTCTGCGCATTGGCCGTACCGGGATTCTTGATGTGCTGCGCTTCGTCGAGCACAAGATAGCTGAAATCATTTTGCGCAAACAGCTCTTTATCCCGGCGAATACACGCATAAGAACTGATCAGAAGATCATACTCTTCCGCATTTTTCCAAAGCTCCGCGCGCCCCGCTCCGTCCAGCGTCGCCACCCGGAAGTCGGGAATGAACCGGTGCGCCTCGCGCTCCCAGTTGACCACCAGACTGGACGGGCAAATAATCAGTGCCGGATGATGTTTGCGCGTTTTGCGCTCCGCCAGCAACGCCAGAAGCTGAACCGTTTTGCCCAAACCCATCTCGTCGGCAAGCACCACATTGAAATTGCGGTCGGTCATCTGTCGCAGCCAGGCCACGCCCTCGGTCTGATAACTGCGCAGCGTTCCCTCAAAATGGAAGTCCGGCGCGATCGCCAAAGGCGCCTCCACGGCGCTAATCAGATTGAGCAACTCCGGCGGCATCGCCTCCGGGACCGTCGCAGAAATGTTGTGCCAATAATGATACGCATGGAACGGCAACTCAAATGTCTGTTCCTTTTCATTGATATTGGTCATCACGCTTTCGGCGGCAAGCAGGAATTTCTGGAGCGATTCTCCGATTTTGAGAATCGATCCGCCGCAGTAAAGGTAATTGCGCGTTTCCCGGGCCGCCCGGTAAAGCTGATTGAAGGGCACCGGCGAATTGCTCGAATATCCGACCAGATACCCGTCGTTCACCGGCGAAATCGCTTTACAGCGGAATGTGCATGGTTCCAACCCCGCTCCCCCCCGGCAGAGCAGACTCAGTTCCCCCGAAAGCGCCAGATTTCCCCGGCGCATCCACATGGGAAGCACTTTGTCGAGAAAAATTCCGATCGCTTCCGGATCGGCGATGGTAAGCACTTCCGAAGGCTCCCCTTTGAATCCGAACAATTTCAGCTCATTTCCCAGCAAGGTTTCCGCCTGCTCGTCCCGGCGGAAAAACCGGTTCGGCATCCGCCCCAGCCGCGCCGCATCATTTGGGAAACAGCGGTCGTTATAGACATATTCCAGTTTGAGATTGAGCACTTGATTTGCGTCCAAAGCGCCGGAAAGGAACGCCGTCGGTTTGCGCAACTCCAGATCCAGCGTTTCCGCCGAGACGATCGGCAGCGGGAAATGTCCGTTCTTGAAGAGATTTTCCGGGGAATTGTTCGGCACGCTCTGCACGCCTGCGCGGAAAAAATTGCGCAGCCAGCCGAGATCGGCGCTGGCCGGGATGAAGAAATATTCTCCGGACTTGCCGACCCAGCAGCCGGCGCGGCCGGTGATGATCTTCGCGTTGGGCATTCCCAGCGCGCGGCGGCCGACCAAAATCGCCGGAGTGAATTTCTGCACGGCCCCCTCCTTTTTGGCGAGCACGACCGCCGCGGCGGTTTCCCCGTGAATCACCAGACGACGGCCTTCGCGGAAAAAGCGTTCAAATCCGACCAGGCAGAAGAAAAATTCCGCCGTCTCTTCCGAATTCAACAGGATGTTGGAATTTTCCGGTTTTCCGTTAATCGCCAGAAATCGGATGATCTGCTGATCGTGAAGCGAAAACTGCGACAGTTTGAGATAAACCGTCAGCGAATTTTCGAAATAAAGCTGACGAATGTTGTTCAGATTGCCGAGATATTCGCGGCTTTCGGTCTGCAACTTGATATTGAGCACCGCATTTTCCCATTTGCTGGGCACATGCGGGAACGCCGAAAGCGCATGAATGCTCAGCGTCGCCGAGCACTGGGCCGGTTCCTGCGAAGCAAGCGTGGAGATATCCTCGTATTTGAGACCGGCGAATTTTGTTTCGCCTTCGTCGATGGGGCCGAGCTCATTGCGGAACCGGCTGCAATACATCAGCGCGGCGACCGCATGCGAGCAGCCGTGATCGCCTTCCCGGCCGCAGCTGCATTCAAAATGCGGTTCGCTCTTGCCGTCGACCTTGGCGTCGACCTTGGCGTAATCATTGCGCAACTGGAATGCCGCATGAATCTTCTGATCTGCATCGCGCCATGCGCACACGGGGGCTCCGCCACCTTTCAGAAGCCGTTTGGCCTCGGCCAATTCTGCGTCGCCGGATAATTTCTTCAAGCGTTCTTCATAGTTTCCAGCCATCTTTTCCCCCTCTTGCCTTTGACGTCGAAACTTTTTCGACGTTCTTTTCCGAATTTTCCTGTGAAAGAATACACTCGGAAAAAGCGTTTTCAACTATTTATATCACAAACGAAACCACTTTTGAAAAAAACGGTTTTAATAACGATTCGCAAAAAATCCCTAGTTACGCCCTCTATCCACCGTGTTCAATGGGACTTTCGACCACGTCTTCCGCCGTCGTAAATCTATAATATAGCACTTCTTTGCAAATAAAACAACACCGGCAATTGAATAACGTGAAAACCGGTGTTATATTATATTTTACTGTCAGTTCGGACAGCACTGCCAAAAGTCAGAAACCGTAAAAAGGCATCGCGCCGTTTCTGTTTTTCATGCTCAAAAGTCAGACATGTCCGACAAGTCTGACGAATTTTTGTCGAATTCCGTCAGATTACAACCCATACAGAAAGAGTCGTTTACTGTGTTTGATTTCCTGAAAAAATTGTTCGCCGCTCCCGCCGCAGCTCCCGCAAAAGAACCGCGCAAGGCGGAAAAACCTCCCAAAAAGAAAAAACAATCTTTGGATACCCCCGACGCCCCGCGCCGCGAGGAAAAGAAAAAAAATGAGGAGAAAAAGCATCGCGCCAAGGGCGGCGAACGCAAATCTCCTCCTCCCTCCGGCAGCGCCGACATTGAGCGCATGAAAACACGCCCCCAGTGTCCCGAAACACTCAAGGACGTTCCCCCGATGGAGGGACGGATGCGCTTTCTGGATCTTGATCTGCCCCGGGAAATTCAGTTCGGGCTGCAGAATCTTGATTTTGAGTATTGCACCCCGATTCAAGCGATGACCCTGCCGCGACTGCTGGAAGGCAAGGATCTGGCCGGCAAAGCGCAGACCGGCACGGGCAAAACCGCGGCATTTTTGCTTTCCGCATTCAGCCACATGCTCAAACACCCGCTCGATCCGGCCAAACGGCGCGACGGTGCGCCGCGCATGCTGGTGCTGGCTCCGACGCGGGAACTGGCAATTCAGATCTACAACGACGCCGAGGCGATCGCCGTCTTCTCCAATCTCAAAATCGCCGTCGTTTTCGGCGGCATGGATCACGAGAAACAGCGACGCAGCCTTCAGGGCCCGGTCGATCTGGTCGTCGGCACGCCGGGACGGATCATTGATTTCTCACGCGGCGGCGACCTCAAGCTCGGTGACGCCGAAATTCTGGTGATCGACGAAGCCGACCGCATGCTGGACATGGGCTTCATCCCCGATGTCCGGCGCATTGTCGGACAGCTTCCGCCCAAGGGGGTGCGTCACACCATGCTCTTCAGCGCCACACTGGAAGAGCGCATTCTGCATCTGGCGTCGAGCTGGTTGAGCGACCCGCTGATGCTGGAAAGCGAACCGGAAAAGCTTGTCGGAGATAAAATTGAACAGGTTTTCTACACCGTCACCCGGGACGAAAAACTGCCGCTGCTCTGGCATATCATCAACAGCCACAAATTTGACCGGATGCTGATCTTCGGCAACCGCAAGGACGTCAACCTCCGGCTCCAGTCCGATCTGGAACGGCTCGGCCTCAAGGTGCCGCTGCTTTCCGGGGATGTGGCGCAGGACAAGCGCATCAAGATTCTCGACCGGTTCCGCTCCGGTGAGGAAAAAATTGTCATTGCCACCGACGTGGCCGCGCGCGGCATTCACGTCGACGACATCGAGCTGGTGGTCAACTTCGATCTCCCGGAGCAGCCGGAGGATTATGTCCACCGCATCGGACGCACCGGGCGCGCGGGCAAGAGCGGCAAGGCTGTCAGCTTCCTCTGCGAATACGGCGCATACAATCTTCCGCCGATCGAGGAGCTGCTCGGCGTCAAATTCAAAAGCATTCTTCCCGATGAAGAGCTTGTGACCTTCACCGCCGAGGAGAAAGAGCTTCTGCGCGCCCGCCGTGCAGAACGCCCCGCGCGGGAAGATTTTAATTCCCGCCGTCCGCATTCGCCCAGACGCGGGCCGCATCCGTTCCGCCACTGATCGAAACACTCCGGCAAAGGCCATAAGAGAATGTGGAAGACGCTGATTCGTCCTGCGATGATTTTTGTCCCGTTCGCAGCGGGAGTAATATTCCCGCAGGCGCACGTACTGAATGATCCGCCGATCAATGCAGTGCGTTACTGCCTGATTACGATGGTGTTTCTCTCCTGCTTGCAGATGCGCCTGGGCGATTTGAAAATCCGCAAGGAACACTGGATGATCCTCGGATTGAATTTATTGATGGGCATTGCCCCCTATGCGCTCTTCCGGGTGCTTATGCCGGACGAAAAAGTTCTGGCGCTAGCCGCGTTCTTTGTGGGAATCACCCCGACGGCCACGGCGGCACCGGTGGTGGTGGCGTTTCTGAACGGCAGAATCGGATTCGCGTTGACGGGGTTTACCATCACCAATGTGGGGGTTTCCCTCTCGCTCCTGGTGCTGCTGCCGCTGGTGGCAAACAATTTCACCATGGCTTTTGCCGGAAATGTGGCATGGACGTTGGTGCAGGTATTGGTGTTTCCTTTTGTGCTGGCGATGCTTGTCCGCGGCATTTATCCGCCGGCGCAGCAGTGGCCCAAGCGCGCGAAGACCTTCTCTTTTTCCCTCTGGTCGTTCACGCTTTTCGTGCTTGCGTCGATCGCACGGCAGCACTTCATCGACAACCCGGACGAATCCTTTCTCCGCGTGCTTGCGGTTGCGGGCATCTCGCTGGCAATCTGCATTCTGAATTTCACGCTCGGCAAACAGCTCTCGTCCAAACGATATTCCCGCGAGTCCAGTCAGATTCTCGGGCAGAAGAACACCACCTTTTCCATGTATCTGGCGTTGCATTACGCCGGAGCGCTGGTGGCAATGGGGCCGATCTTCTACGTCCTCTGGCATAATTGCTGGAATGCCTGGCAAATGTATTCCTACGACCGGCGAAAACTCAAGCGCGCGCGAAAACAAGAGCAGGCGAAAGCCGCTTCATCCGGCAGGAAATAAAAGTTTCGCACCTCCCATCGGGAAAACGGCACAGCACGCTTTACAGCGCGAATTTGACCCCCGGAACTTTGGCGATCCGTTCGGAAAGATCCTCCAGCTCCTGCCGGGAATCAAACCATACCGTGCATAGAATCGTCCGGTATTTTCCGCCCGAGGAAGTCAACCCGTCGGCCCATTTCGCCGACTTGCCGAATGCTTCGACCACTTCCCCGAGCCGGGCCGCCACCGCGTCGTCCGCCGCGGCGACCACGATCCGATAGCACCATTCGACCGGGAAATGCAACTCCTCGTTCGACGAAGCGGAAACGTTTTTCATAACTCTCCTTCGATCACCTGTTCGATCGCCTCTTTGACCGGAGCGGGAACATATTGTGCGAAATCCCCGCCGAGATGGGCAATCTCTTTGACCATGCTGGAACTCACAAAAGAATTTTCAGGAGTCGGCATCATGAAGATGGTTTCGCAGGCGCTGCGCATGCTCCGGTTCATCAGCGCCATCTGCAATTCGTATTCGAAATCCGAGAAAGCCCGCAGCCCGCGCAGCACCGCGTGCGCCTTGTACCGTTCCAGCGCATCCACCAGGAGTCCGTGAAACGAAACGACTTCGACATTGCCGAGGTGTCCGCAGCTCTTGCGGATCATCTCCACCCGGTCTCCGATCGAAAAAAGCGGATTCTTGCCGGGATTGACTGCCACCGCCACGATCACCGTGTCGAAAATTCCCGCCGCGCGGTTCACCAGATCCAGGTGTCCGTTGGTGAAGGGGTCGAAGCTCCCCGGATAAAGAACCTTGTTCATACTTCTTCGGGACCTTTGTGATAGTTGCGCATCAAATGCAGCATCTCCGTGACGGCCTGCTTCATGCCGACCATGACCGCGCGCCCGACAATGCTGTACCCGATATTCAATTCCCGGAGAAACGGCACTTTTTCCAGCAGCAAATCGATGTTGTCATAATCAATGCCGTGCCCGGCGTTGACGTTGAGTTTGAGCTTGTGAGCCAGCTCCGCGCCGGCAACAAGCCGCTCAAGCTCCGCCTGACGGTCCGCGCCGATGGTATTGGCAAATTTTCCGGTATGCATTTCAATGTAATTGCTCTTGCAGGCGGCGGCGGCTTCGATCTGGCGGATTTCCGGGTCGATGAAAAGACTGACGATGATTCCCTGCGATTGCAAAAGCGCGACCGCCTTGGCAATTTTATCGAGATTTCCCGCCGCGTCAAGCCCGCCTTCGGTGGTCAGCTCAAGACGTTTTTCGGGCACGAGACAGCAACTGGTCGGCTTAATCCGGCAGGCGATTTCCAGCATCTCATCGGTGACGGCCATTTCCATATTCAGATGCTTCACCTTGCTCGCCAGCGCGGCGATGTCGCGATCCTGAATGTGCCTGCGGTCTTCGCGCAGATGGGCAGTGATTCCCCATGCGCCGGCTTCTTCGCAAAGCATGGCCGCCGCCAACGGGTCCGGGCGCATTCCCTGCCGCGCCTGACGCAGCGTGGCGATA
>JAQUYX010000126.1:2961-8732 GCA_028691615.1 Victivallaceae bacterium | reverse complement strand
CACGCGGCTTTCCCCGTCCCGTGCTCGGCGTGTTCAAAAAGCACCAGCGCAAAGCTGAATGCGCCCATAAATTCCCACGCGATAAGAAAGAAGAGCCAGTGGGAGGTCAGGCAGGTGACTGCGAGCATTGCTGCGAAGGTCGCGTTGTAGAAGCAATAGAACACTCCTTTGCGCGCGCTGTCGCTTAGATACCTTGCCGCATGCAGCGCTCCCGCCGGTCCCAGCAGCAGAATCGGAAGCCGGAAGAAGCCGGGAAGGTCGATCCCCGTCGTTCCCAGAGTGCGGATGATTTCGAGCCCCCCCGCCGCGCTTCCGGCAAAGACGCCGATGCAGCCAAGCGTGACCGCGGCCCGTTTGCTCCACGGTTCGAAGAGCCATGCGGCCGCGCCGGTCAGAAAGGCGAAAAAAATTCCGAAAAACAAATAGGATGACAATCTAACTACCTCCTCCGCGGAAAACCGAAAAATGAAGTGCATAATATACATCTTACAGGTGTCGTTTTCAAGAAAAATTCGGACATTTGGCCCGACAAAGCCGCAATTTGTCAAGAAGGCGCGTTTTTCAAATTGGAAAAGCATTCCCGCCAGTGCTATATTGCAAAAACCGCAGACATACCCGGTCTTCCGGGGGGTGTTTTTTTGTTTTTGGGGGATGTGGGAAAGGAAGAAGATTTCATGGCAGACGATCAGCCGCCGCAGGAGGAACATAAGCGCCGGATTCATTACCGGGGCACGCATCCACATTGTTTCGCAGAGAAATACAAGGAGCATCAGCCCGAAAAATACGCCGGACAGATCGAAAAACTCATCGCCCAAGGCCAAACGCCCGCTGGTTCGCATCGTCCGATCTGCGTCCGGGAAATCCTTGAAATCCTGAAGGTTCAGCCGGGCGAGACCGGACTGGACGCCACTCTGGGGTTCGGCGGACACAGCGCCGAACTTTTGCGGCGGATCGTTCCCGGCGGGCGCCTCTATGCCACGGACGTCGATCCGATCGAAATGCCTAAGACTGTGGCAAGACTCGCGCAGGCGGGCTTCGGGCCGGAGGTGTTGTTCCCGCGCCAGATGAACTTCGCCGGAATTGCCAAACTGCTGCCGGAGACTCCCCGGGGAGGATTCGATTTTGTGCTCGCCGACCTCGGAATCTCCTCTATGCAGCTGGATAATCCGCAACGCGGTTTTTCCTTCAAATTCGACGGACCGCTGGATTTGCGGCTCAACCCGAACCGCGGCAAATCCGTGGCGGACATGCTCCTTGAGTGGTCGCGCGACGATCTGGAGAAGATGCTGCGGATGAATTCCGACGAACCGCTGGCCGCGTTTCTGGCCGACGGAATTTATGCCGCGCGCGGCACAATCCGCACGACCGGCACGTTGTCGCAGGTGGTGCGGCAGGTCGTCTCCTCGCTCGGCAACCGGGGCGTGGAGCTGACGGTCAAAAAAACGCTTCCCCGCGTCTTTCAGGCGTTTCGCATCGCGGTCAACGGGGAATTTACCGTGCTCGAACAATTCCTGCGGACGCTGCCCTACGCGGTGCTTCCCAAAGGACGCATTGCATTGCTCACGTTTCACTCCGGCGAAGCCAACCGGGTGGTCGCCGCCTTCCGCGACGGTCTTGCACAGGGGCGGTATCAGGCGGTGAGCGAAGAGCCGATTCAGCCGTCGATTCAGGAACGCTTTTCCAATCCGCGCTCCAAGGCGGCGCGGCTTCACTGGGCGGTGCGCGGCGATGAATAAAGAGGCGCGGGATCTGGAACAGGAATTGCAATTGCTTCGCCGGGCGATCGGATTTCGCGCGCCCTTCTGCGAGGAGCCGCACCGTTCGTCGTTCCGGCTGGTCAACGGCTTCACCGAGGGATTGCCCGATTTGGCCATTGACGTTTTCGCGCGAACGATGGTGATGCATGATTATTCCGCCAAGGGACTTCCGGCGGCGGTGCGGTCGGCTTTGATGCAAGAAGTGCTAACGCAGCTGTCCTGGATCGACACGGTGATCCTCAAGCGCCGCGCGGCGGCCACTGCGTTGGAACGCAACGGCGTCATTGTCTACGGGGCAACTCCCGCAGAGTTCATTTGCGAGCACGGCGTGGAGTACGCGGTCGATCTCGTGCTCAATCAGGACAACAGTTTTTATAACGACACGCGGCTCCTGCGCAAATATCTGTTGGAAAATATGTCGGGCCGCACGATGCTCAACACCTTCGCCTACACCGGAAGTCTCGGCTGCGCCGCGCTGGCGGGCGGAGCTGCAAAGGTGGTTCAGACCGATCTCTCCGGGAAATTCCTCCGTCTGGCTGAAGCGACCGTCCAGCGCAATCATTTTGCCCCGGAAAAAATGGAGCAGAGAATCGGAAATTTCTTTCCCGTGGTCAGCAAACTACGCCGGGAACAGGCTCAGTTCGACTGCGTGGTGCTCGACCCGCCGCTTTTTTCTCAGACGCCGCAGGGCACGGTCGATCTGGTGCATGCGCCCGTGGCGGTCATCAACAAGGTGCGCCCGCTGGTGGCCGACGGCGGAGTGCTGGTGGTGGTCAACAATGCGCTGTTTCTCTCCGGGAAGAAATTTCTGGAGGAGGTGGACGCAATTTGCGATGGAATCTGGCTCCGGCGGGGGCGGACAATCCCCGTGCCGGAGGATTATCTCGGATTCAACCCCGAGGCGGGCAGGTGTTTTTCGGTGGATCCGCAACCGTTTACGCATTCCACCAAAATGATTTTGCTGCATGTGCGGCGGCGGGACTCTTTTGCGGATCGCAGCGCCGAGTGATTCAAAATACCGGCAGCCAAAACGGGTAGACCGGGACGTTTGCCGGATTGACCAGATTCGGAATTGCCAGATTGTGCCATCCGAACCGGACGAATTTGGGGTTCGGCACTGAAGAGGAAAACACACAAAGGGTGTTGCCCACGATGCTTGCTCCGGCGGGATGGAAGAGGTAATCCTCTCCGGCAAGCTCCAGATGCGACACCGGATTGCCGTCGCGCGTTTTGAATCGTTCTGCGTTGCGAAACGTGACGACCACATTGTTTCCGTCGCGCCGGGCGGAAAGAGCCTCGGGAGTCAGCGCGGAAGAGTCTCCGATTCCATAGCTTTTGTAGAGCAGTAAATTGACCAGCCGCTTGGCCAAAGCGCGTTTTTCCCGGGGATGAAGGTCGTTCGGATCGCCGCAATCACTTGTACTGAAAAGAGCTGTTCTTTGGTCCAGCCGGGAGAAGAAGGATTGGGCGAGCCAGAGGATCGGCAGCTGATCGGGATGATTTTTCTCGTAACGGTATGGGGGAATCTGAATCAGATAGATCGGCAGATCCTTTTGTCGGAAGCAATCCCGCCAGCTGAGCGCCAGCGCGCGCAACTTTTCCAGATAGATCAAACCTTCCTCGAGATTGGTTTCCCCCTGATACCACACCATGCCTTTGACCGCCAGCGGGCCGAGCGGATGGACCATCGCATTGTAGAGCGCCGACGGCAGAAGCTGCGGGGATTTTTGAATCTCCTGGTCGGGCATGGCATGCCAGAGCGCAATGGCGTTTTCCTGCGAAGAGGTTATCTCCCGGGGAAGTTTCGCCTTGCGAAACGAGTCGGCGCGACACATGGATTCCACATTGCATCCGCCGAAAGCGACAACAATGATTCCCTGCGGAATTTTGGTTTTGCATGCGAGCTCCCGCCCGACCAGATAGGCGATGGCGGAAAAGATCTTTGCCGCCTGCGCGGTGCTTCTCTGCCAGCTTCCGCCGAGCCGGGGCTGTTCCCGGCGGTGCCAGTTGTGCGGGACGGTGAACATGCGGAAGTTTGGCTCCTCCGCAACCGTGGAAAATTCCTTGCTTTCCCGCAGACTTTGCAGGGGAAACTGCATGTTCGATTGGCCGGCAAAAAGCCAGACGTCGCCGACCAGAACATCATGAAAAACCACGGTGTTCTTTCCCCGGATCGTCAACGTTTCCGGCGCGGCGCTCGCCTTCTGCGGCGGAAGGGTCAGCTCCCAGCGCCCGTCTGTTCCCGCGCGGCCCGTAATTTTGGCCTCTTTGAACCATATGGTGACCAGTTCCCCCGGCTGCGCCTCTCCCCAAATCGGCAGCGGCGTGTCGCGTTGGAGAACCATGCGGTCCTCGAAAATTCCGGGAAGCGAAACTTCTGCATGCAGCATCGTTGCCGCGCCCAGAAGGAACATTCCGATGGGTAAAAAGGCAGCACGAAAAATTTCCCGGCAAGGAGTGGGAATGCCAAAAAACATAAGAATATCTTTCTTCCGAATGTAAGCGTCACAGGACCAGAGAATGTCAAAAAAATCGGATTTATTTGACAGGTCTTGTTTTCCGGCATCGGTAGTATACTCCAAGATTCAAAGATTGCAAATAAATTTATTTTTGGCATCCTCCACGCAGGTCTTGCAGCAGTTTTTCGGCTTTGCCGGGATCGCCGATGACCTCAAGGAACGCCGAGCCCACGATGATTCCGTCCGCGTGCGGCGCAAGTTCCGCCGCAGTCGCGCCGTCGGAGATGCCGAAGCCCACCGCGACCGGAAGCGTGGTGCGGGAGCGAAGCAGGTCGAGCGATTGTTTGAGTTCCGAAGGAAGTTTTTTACGCGCGCCGGTGACGCCGCGCACGCTGACATAATACAAAAAACCGCTTGCTCCGGCCATGATCCGGGTCACGCGTTCCTCCGGTGTCGCCGGTGTGACCAGCGAGATTAAATGCAGATGATTTTGCCGGCAAAGCCCCGAGAGTTCGTCGCGCTCTTCCAGCGGAAGATCCACGGCCAGAATGCCGTCCATATCGATCTCGGAGAGCTTCGCGGTCAGTTTTGCCAGAGAATAATGATACATGACGTTGAGGTAACTAAACAGGATCAGTCCGGTTTTTGGGTGGCGCGCGCGAATCCGTTTGGCCAGTTGCAGAACTTTGGCAAGATTAATGCCGTTGGCCAGCGCGACTTTGGACGCCTGGGCGATTACGGGGCCGTCCGCAATCGGGTCGGAAAACGGCACGCCCAGTTCCAGAATGTCCGCGCCTTGCTCGATCGCCAGCTCGGCGGCGGCTTCGCTGGCGGCCATATCGGGATACCCGGCGCTGACAAAAAGAATCAACGCAGAGCGGTTTTCTTTGGCGCAATTCGTAAAAATTTCAGCGATTCGATCCATTTTTCCTGTTCTCCTTATATTTTTTGACACTTTCCATATCTTTGTCGCCGCGGCCGGAGAGATTCACAATCATCACCTCGTCGGGCGTGTAGCGCTTCGCCGTTTTGATCGCATAGGCGACGGCATGGGCGCTTTCGAGCGCGGGAATAATCCCTTCCAGACGGGAAAGCAGATCAAAGGCCGCCACCGCTTCGTTGTCGTCGATCACATCGTAATGCGCAAGTTTGCAGTCGGCCAGATAACAATGCTCCGGGCCGACTCCGGGATAATCCAACCCGGCGGAAACCGATTCGGTATTGAGAATCTGTCCGTCTTCATCCTGCAGAAGATACGCTTTCATCCCATGCAGAATGCCGACGCTTCCGCCATTGATGCTTGCCGCGTGATGCCCGGTGGCAAGCCCTTCGCCGCCGGCTTCCACTCCGGTCAGACGCACTTGCAAATCATGCTCGAACCCGGCAAAGATGCCGATGGCGTTGCTTCCGCCGCCCACACAGGCGACCACTTCAGCCGGGAGTTTGCCCGTCTGCGCGAGACATTGCCGGCGCGCTTCCTTGCCGATCACCGATTGAAAATCTTTGACGATTGCCGGATACGGATGCGGACCTGCGGCCGGGCCGATCAGATAAA
>JAQUYX010000126.1:0-2951 GCA_028691615.1 Victivallaceae bacterium | reverse complement strand
TAAAAGGTGTCCTCCGAACAGGCGGTCCACTCCCGGATGGCGCAGTTCATGGCGTCCTTCAAGGTCGCGTTTTCGCCGGGAATGCTGCGGACTTTGGCGCCGAGCGTGCGCATGCGTTCGACGTTCTGCGACTGCCGGGCCACGTCAAAAGCCCCCATGAAAATCTCGCACTGCATATCCAGCAGCGCCGCGACGGTGGCGGTGGCGACTCCGTGCATTCCGGCGCCGGTTTCCGCAATCAGGCGCTTCTTGCCCATGCGCCGGGCGAGCAGTGCCTGCCCGATGGCATTGTTGATTTTGTGTGCGCCGGTGTGATTGAGATCTTCGCGTTTGAGATAGATGGACGCCCCCTGGCAGAATGCGCTCAAGCGTTTGGCATGATAGAGCGGCGATTCGCGGCCGATGTAATTGCGCCGCAGATCTTCGAGTTCGTCGAGAAAAGCGCGGTCTTCGATGGCCGCCAGATAGGCCGCTTCCAATTCACGAAGCGCGCCGGTGAGCGTTTCGGAGACGTAAGCGCCCCCGTAGATGCCGTAATGAGATTTCATGGTTTGATCCTCCCGATCAAGTTTTGCATTTTTTCGATGGATTTGATTCCCGGCGAAAATTCGACGCCGCTTGCCGTGTCGATGCCCGCGGCGGCGGTTTCCTCCAGTGCGCTTTGGGCATTGTCGACGGTGATGCCGCCGGCAATGAAAATGCGCCGTTCCTGAGCGAGCATTGCCGCAAGCGTCCAGTTCGAGCGCGCCCCCGATCCGCCGGAGGCGGAATCCGCGACCAGCATCTCCGCGGGAAAATTTGCCATCTCCCGGACGTCGTCGACGGTTTTCAGATGGCACGCCTTCCAGACCGCGACGCCCCGGAGCGCCTTGGCGTATTCCGGCGGCTCTTTGCCGTGAAGTTGAACGACATCCGGCGACACAAAGTCGATCCACTCCTGCAGCTTTGGCAACGGCAGATCCGCGACGACCAGCACCCGCACCGCCCCCCGCACGTCCGCAAAAAGGGCTCGCGCCGTCGCCGGATCGACCTCGCGGAGGGAACCTGGCACTGCGACCACGCCAACATAGTCAACCTTCGCCTCCACGGCGGCAAGGAGATCCTTTCGGCGTGTGAAGCCGCAGATTTTGACGAGCTTGCCGCTCATAGAAGCTCCTTGAGCGCTTCGCCCGGAGAACTTCCCCGCATCAGAGTTTCGCCGATCAGAAAACCGACCGCTCCGGCCTCTTCCATACGCAGCAGATCCTCCCGGCTGCGCAGACTGCTTTCGGCAATCGGCAGCCGGTCGCGGGGGATTTTCCCAAGCAGGCGCGCAGGGATGTCAAGCGAACAGGAGAAGTCGGATAGATTGCGCGCGTTGATTCCAATGAGCGTCACCGGAGAATGCAGCAGGATATCGAGTTCTGCTTCGTTGTGCGCTTCGCCCAACACATCCATTCCGAGTGAGAGCGCGCAATGCGCCAGCTCCTCCAGCTGCGCGGGTTCCAACATCGCCGCGATCAGCAGCACCGCCGAGGCTCCCGCCAGACGCGCTTCGTAAATCTGGTAGGGATCGTAGAGGAAATCCTTGCGCAGAATCGGCAACTCCACCGCGGAAGCGGCCTCCCGGAGCGCATCGAGGGACATCTTGAAATAATTTGGTTCGGTCAGCACCGAGAGCGCCGCCGCTCCCGCTGCTTCCAGCTCTTTGGCCGTGGCGCGCACATCCAGCGACTCCCGGATCATGCCCCGGGACGGGGAGGCCCGCTTGAGTTCGGCAATGATGTGACGGCCTCCCGGCGCACGAAAACGCGCGGCGAAGGAGCCGCGTGCGGGCGCTTGCCGGGCGAGGCGTTCCAGTGCGGAGAGTGGACGGAGGCGTTTTGCCGCCGCGAGAAGCGCCTTGGAATCGGCGGTGATTGCCGCAAGAATGTCTTTTTTCATCGGTTGCTCTCCTCGATGAGAAGCTCAAGTTTTCGTTGCGCCCTGCCGGAATCGATGGATTCCGCCGCGAGTGCCACCCCCGCTTTGAGGTCGGCAGCCAATCCTGCCACATAACACGCGGCCGCCGCGTTGAGAAGCACGATCGCGCGCGGCGCGCCCTGGTTAGTCCCGTCGAGAATGGCGCGGGTGATCCGGGCATTTTCCTCCGGTGTCCCGCCCGCGATCTCCTCGCGGTCGTAGCTGGTTCCCAGCAGCAGTTCCGGATAGAGATTGTAGCTGCGCTGTGCACCGTCGTTCAACTCCGTTACCCGGGTGCAGTCGCAGCAGCTGATTTCATCGAGACCGTCGTTGCCGTGAACGATGAGAGCGCGGCGGATTCCCAGATCGCGCAACGCTCCGGCGTAGAGTTCGGTCAGCGACGGATCGTAAACTCCCACCACCATGTGCCGCACTCCGGCCGGATTCGCCAGCGGACCAAGCAGATTGAAGATTGTGCGTACTCCGAGGTCTTTGCGGAAAGCGGCGACCTTGCTCATGACCGGGTGCATCTTCTGGGCGAAGAGAAATCCGATGCCGTGATCCATTACGCTTTCTTCGATTCGTTCCGGCGCGACATTCAGATTGTACCCGAGCGCGGCGAGCACATCGGCCGCGCCGCTTTTGCCGGAGACCGCGCGGTTGCCGTGTTTGGCGATTACGACTCCGGCGCCCGCTGCGACAATCGCCGCGGTCGTCGAGACGTTGAAGGAAATTCCGCCGTCGCCGCCGGTTCCGACTAAATCCACACATTCACGAATGCCGCAGTCGATCGTGCGGGCGTGACGGCGCAGCATTTCTCCTCCGCCGACCAGTTCCGCCACCGATTCCCCCTTGGCGCGCATTGCGGTGAGCACCGCTCCGGCCTGACAGGGGGAAACATCGTCGCGGGTGAGAATTTCGAGCATGGTCGAAGTTTCCTCGGCGGTGAGATCTTCCCCTGCCAGAATTTTTTTCAGATATGGTTTTAGCATTTGTCGGCCTCCTTTGCG
>JAQUYX010000125.1 GCA_028691615.1 Victivallaceae bacterium | reverse complement strand
AGCACCGTCAGCGTCACACGGCTTCCCGCCGCGCCACGGATCAGCTGAACCGCCTTGGACACCGGCATGTCAATGACATCCACCGGATCGCCGTTCTCCTGAGCCACCGCGATAATCCGATCCTCAACCTTGAGATGGCCCTCCTTGTCGGCGGGACCTCCGGGCACCAGATCGACGACCTTGATGTAGCCGTCGTCGCTGGTGAGCGTGGCACCGATGCCCGACAAAGACAATTTCATGCTGATTTCAAAATCATCGTCCATTTTCGGAGCAAGATAATCGGAATGAGGTCCATAAGTTTGGGCAAACGCGGTTAGAAAAATTCCCAGCACATCGATCTTTTCCTTCTGCCGAATGTCATTGGCAAAATCCCGCAACCGGGTGAGCACCTTCTCCTCGGGAGTGCGTTTCTGCCACAGTTTCCGCACTGCGGCAAGATCGTCGTCCTTACGCGTCTTGGCGGCAGCGGAGGAGGCCGTCTCCAATTTCTTTTCCGTCTTCTCCTTGCCGGAGGATTTTTTCATCTCCTCGTCCAAAGCACGACGGGTGAGCCGAAAATAAAGCACGTCATTTTTCAACCGCTTGCGCCAAAGTTCATGCAGCTCGGCCTCGTCCTTGGCACGCGCCTCCTTGCGGCGGTCGGGCACAAACGATTCTTCGACAGTGAAGTCGAGTTTTTTGCTGTTGAGCAGCTTTTCGGCATACGCATAATACTCGTCCACGCGTTTGCGGAAGCGCTCGTAAACCTCGAAGGCGAACGTGACGTTGCCGTCGCGCATCTGCTCGTCCAATTTCGCGCGCTGCGGCTCAAATGCTTCAATATCCTTCTGGGTAAAGTAGATCTTATTGGGGTCCAGCATCTTGAAATACATATCAAAGATCGCCGAAGAGGACTGCTTATCGAGCGCCTGCCGGCGGTAATGATTTTCAGGAATCAGCCGTCCGGTCAACTTGGTAATGATGCCAAGCTGCTGTGCTTCCGTCGGCGCCGCGGCAAAGACCGGCAGTGCGGAAAACAGCACGACCGCAAGGATGGAGCGGAAAAGAAAAACAAATTGGTCTGGTCTCATTTTATAAAATACTCCCCGTTAGCCCATTCTTCAATAATGATGTAATATACCCCGCGGGCTCAAGAAATACCAACGCAGAATCAGAAAAAAACCACAGCGAGCTCGCACCGCCCCGCTTTCCGAAGACGCGACGCGAATTTTGGCAGTACCGTAAAAAATTCTTCGTGCCAATACCGGCTCTGCCATCGAAAATCCTGAATTTTTTCTCTTTTTTCTCGTTCCGGAATGGATTTTTTGAAAAATTGAGCTAAATTGCAGAAGTCAACCCTGTGGTGTAATGGTAGCACAAGTGGTTTTGGTCCACTTAGTTCAGGTTCGAATCCTGGCAGGGTTGCCATTTTTTCATTCGGAAAACCGCGGCAGAACATTGCAATTGTCCGGCTTTTCCATGCGATTCATCTTCCGCAGGAGTCCCGTTCATGGCCAATGTGGTGACAATCTATACGCGCTACGGCCGCGCCGGTGCCTCCAGCCGCCTTCGATTCTACGACTGGCTGCCCCGGCTCGAAGGCGGATCGGCGGTTTCGTCTGGCAACTTCGATCAAAGTCCCGTTGACGACTGCCGAGACGACGGCAAACACGACGCATGTCTTGTTTTTTCCCCGGTACGGAATTTTTTCCCGGATTGCTATTTAAAGAAGCTCTACGCCGGAGATAAAACGGCAAAATTGTATTATCTCTTTGCCCTGCTCCGCCGGGGTATGCAGCTCCTCCGCAACCGCAAAAAACCACTTTGGCTCGAATATGAGCTGCTCCCCTTTCTGCCGTGGCGCTTTGAAAAAATTTTTCTTCCCCGACGCTACGTTGTCGCCTTCGACGACAACGTATGGGAAAAATACCGCTCCACCCCTCTCCTATCCGACAAGTTTGATGAAATCTCGCGGCACGCGTCCGGCGTAATCGTCGCCAATGAGTTCCTTCAAAACAAAGTTCAAGCGCTCAATCGCAACATCCTGCTGCTGCCCACCGTCCTTGAACCATCGCGCTATCGGCAGGAGCACGAGGAAAAATTCAAACGCTTCACCCTGATCTGGATCGGAACGCCGATCACCTACCGCGCGTCGCTGGCCCCCTTTCAGGGAATGTTGCGCAAACTGGCGCAACAAATCGATTTTGAACTCCTGATCGTCGCCGGAAAATCCCTGCAGGCGGAGGCGTTCGAGGGCGTTCCCATGCGCTTTGAAGATTGGTCGCCGGAAACTGAAACCACCCTCCCCGGACGCTGTCACGTCGGAATTATGCCGCTGCCGGAAGATGAATTTTCGCAAGGGAAATCCGCCTACAAACTTTTGCAATATCAGGCGGCCGGGTTGCCGCTTGTCGCGTCCCCCGTCGGAGAAAACCGCCGCGTCGTGCAGGAGGGAGTCAACGGCTTCACACCCGCGACCGAGGAGGAGTGGATTGCCAGACTTCAGACGTTGAGCCGCGACGAAGCGCTTTGCAAAAGGCTCGGGCAAAATGCTCTTGCCAACAGCCGTTTTTATTCTTTTAACTATTATCGAGACACGTTAAGCAGCTTTTTAAACAGAACTCTTTTTCCCGGGAAGGAAAATCTATGATGAATCCAGAAACCAATGCGCCCGTGGCGGCGCTTCCGGTCATCGCCATCGTCGGCAGGCCGAATGTCGGCAAATCCTCGCTCTTCAATGCAATTCTGGGGCGGAGGCTGTCCATCGTCCATGAACAGCCCGGCGTCACCCGCGACCGCGTCACCAGCACCGCTTCGTTTCGCGGAAAACGTTTTCTGCTGGTCGATACCGGCGGTCTCGGATTGCTCCGCGGTGAAAAAAAAGAGGCTGCGGACAGCTTCGATCACGCAATCACCGAACAGGCGGAATCGGCCATCGGCGAAGCAGATGTGCTGCTCTTCGTGGTCAACGCGCAGGAAGGCATCGTCCCGCTCGATCTTGAGGTGGCCAAGCGACTGCGGACAACCGGTAAAAACATTTTTCTGGCGGTCAACAAATGCGACAACCCGCAGCTGGAAGAGAACTCCATCGAATTTACCCAGCTGGGGTTCGATCAGGATTTCCCCATCTCCTGTCTGCACAAGAGAGGGTTGAACGCCCTGCTGGAAAACGCCACACGGGAATTACCCAAGAGCGCAGGCGAAAGCGACGATAAACCGTTTCGCATTGCCATTGTCGGCCGTCCGAACGTCGGCAAATCTTCGCTGGTCAATGCGTTCCTCGGCGAAGATCGCGTGATCGTCAGCGATATTGCAGGAACCACACGCGACGCCGTCGACATCGACTTCACACTCGACAATCATGGCGAGCCTATGAAAGTCGTCCTGGTGGACACCGCGGGGCTTCGCAGACGGGGCAAAGTGGACACCGTGGTGGAATATTTCAGCGCAATGCGTTCAACCACCGCGATCGCGCAGGCAAATCTGGTCATCATGCTCATTGAATGCGCCGACAGCGGCGTCACCGCGCAGGACAAGAAGGTTGCCGCCATCGTCGAGGATTCCGGGAAACCGTGTATTCTGGCCGCAAACAAAAGCGATACGATTCCGCCGGGAATCAAACAGCGGCAGCTGGAGCAGGAAATCCGCAGAACCCTGCCGGGACTGTCGTATGCGCCGCTGCGGTTCATCAGCGCCAAAAAACATCTCGGCATCGGCGAGTTGCTCGACGAAATCGGCGAGGTGGTCAACCACATCGGCACCAAGCTGCCGACCTCGGTCGTCACCGCTTTCTTCCGCGAGATGGTCGATGAGTACACGCCCCCCGTGGTCGGCGCGGCACCGCTCAAATTTTATTACGGTTCCATGACCCGGGTGGACCCGCCGACCTTCCTGCTCTTCGTCAACGAGCCGAAGTATTGCGCGGAGAATTACATCGTCTTTCTGAAAAATCAACTGCGTTCCCGGTATGGATTCGACGGCATGCCGATCCGCTTCGATCTGCGGGCGCGCCCCAAAAAAGTGGAGAGTGTCCACACGGTAAAATCCAAACCGATGACCGTGCGCGGCAAGAAATTCAAAAAATGATTGCACTGATTGATTACGACATGGGAAATCTCTTCTCCGTGCGCAAAGCTTTGGAAAGCGTTGGCGCGGAAGTCGAGATCCTGAACGACGCGGCGGAACTGGCAAACTATGAAGCATGTATTCTGCCGGGAGTGGGCAACTTCGGAGAAGGCATGGAAGCTTTGGAGCGCAAGCATTTCAAAAATGCGCTGCGCGATTTCGCCCGATCGGGCAAGCCGCTTCTGGGCATCTGTCTTGGTATGCAGATGTTTCTCGACCGCAGCGAAGAGGCGCCGGGCGTGGAAGGGCTGGGACTGATCCGCGGGAGCGTCCGCCGTTTCCCGGACGGCACCGGCGAAAAAGTTCCGCACATGGGTTGGAACGAAGTGACGTTCCGCAAAACCACTCCCCTCTGTCATACTCACGGGACGGATCACTTCTATTTCGTTCATTCCTACTATGTCTGCCCGGACGATCCGGCCGACCTGGTCGGAGAATGCGAATATATTCTGCCGTTTGCCGCATTGATCGGACGCGACAACGTGCTCGGCGCACAATTCCATCCGGAAAAAAGTCAGTCGGCGGGGCTTGCGCTTCTAAGCGATTTTGTGAAATCGATCACACGATGAAAAATCGAACGCGGGCATTGAAACAACAACGCATTTACGACCTGCTCCACGATTGCTACGGCGATCCGGGGTGTCCGCTGGTGCACGCCTCCGCGTGGCAGCTGCTTGCCGCCGTCATGCTTTCGGCGCAATGCCGGGACGAACGGGTCAATGAAGTGACGCGAACGCTGTTTGCCTTGTACCCCGGCCCCGGTGAGCTGGCGAACGCAGATCTTGAAGAGGTAACCACAATTCTGCATCCGCTGGGACTATACCGCAACAAGGCCAAAAATCTTTTGGCAGCGGCGCAGATGGTGACAAAGGAATACGACGGCGCGGTCCCCCGGACGATGGAGCAACTGCTGCCCCTGCCCGGCATCGGGCGCAAGAGCGCGAATGTCATACTGGGCAATGCCTTCGGCATTCCCGGATTTCCGGCGGACACCCACGTGATCCGGCTGCTGAACCGGATTTTCCACATGGGCACAGAGGATCCGGTGAAGCTCGAACGTATCGTCAACGCGGAAGTGCCGAGCGAACGCTGGACCAATTATTCCCATTTGCTGATTACCCACGGGCGCAGAGTTTGTCACGCGGCAAAGCCGCAATGCGCAGCTTGTGTGCTTCGTTCCCTCTGCGACAGTGCGCAGCCGGTGGTTTCGCCGGAGAAAAAACTCAAGCCAGCTCGAAATATTCCGGAGTTCCGGTAAGCACCCGGCAGGATTCTTTTTCCACCAGCACAAGATCCTCGTTGCGCATCCCGCCCCAGCTGTGATAATACAGCCCCGGTTCCACCGAAACGACTTCGCCGCCGGCAAGATTGTTGTTGTTGCGCGAGGAGAGGCGCGGCGTCTCATGGATTTCCAGCCCGACGCCGTGGCCGAGGGAATGAAAGAAGCCGCAGGCGTATCCATCGGAATCGATTCCAGTGTGGAACCCGTGTTTTTCAAGGATCGACGCGGCGTACTGATGCAGTTGTGCGGCATTCGCTCCGGCGCGAACACGGTCTTCCGCCCGCAGTTTGGCCTCGGTCACGGCGTCATGGGCGGCGCGGACGATCGCGGAGGCTTTGCCTTTGACGAAAGTACGCGTCAGATCCCCCCAGTATCCGCTGGCGAGATCGCGGGGAAAAATATCGACCACGATCGGCTGCCCGGCAAACAGCGTCCCCTCCCCGCGGCAATGCGGGCACGCGCCGTGGATTCCGCCGGCGACAATGGTTCCATCGGGCAATGCGCCGCGACGGATCATGCATGCGTCCGCCTCGCCGCGCAGAATTTCGCTGGTGAGGATCTCCCCGTTCCAACGCAGAGAAAGATCATCGTCGATGGTGGCCGCGCCGAGAATTTCCGCGACCGTTTTCATGGCGAGGTCGGCGATGGCTTCGGCGGCAAGAATTTTTACGACTTCCGCAGGCGTTTTAAATTCGCGTTGGGGATAGAAGCACCCGGCAACCGGAGTGACGGACAATCCGCGGCGGCGAAGCTCGTCGGCAATCAGAAGGGGGAACGTCTGCGGCACGGCAATTTCCCCGATCTGATACGTTTTGGCCACTGCCGCAATCAGCTCGGCCGGAGAGCGCACCTGTCCGAAGTCGCTCAAATTCCGCACCTGACACTCCTCGGGAACCGCAGATCTGGCCCGGTCGAATTCCAAAGTGGAGACAATGGTGACGCGCTCCTCGTCAGACTCAAAATAAAGGAAGTCGTCCGGAGCGTCAAATCCGGAACCATATCGCAAATCGGCGCTGGTTGTACCGTTGCCATAGATAAAACGTGCTTTTTTCATGGTCCCTTTTCCCAATTTCAGGTTGAAAAAATGATAAAAAACGGCATATTACATTCAGATCCTCTCAATGTAGGTCGGAAAAACTTTTTTTCAAGGATTTTTAACAGTGGAAATTGCGATATTTATCCTGCTTTCCTATTTGCTCGGTTCGATTCCATGCGGATTCCTGATCGGAAAATGCTACGGCAAGGATCTGCGGAAACTCGGTTCGTGCAATGTCGGCGCGACCAATGTCACCCGGGTCATCGGGCGCTGGCAGGGCAAACTATGCTTTGCGCTCGACTTTGTCAAGGGTGCGCTGCCGGTGGCGGCGGCAAATTTGTTTTTTTCCGATCGGCCGTATCTGGTCTTTGTCGGGGCAATCATGCCGGTGATCGGGCATATTTTCAGCATTTTCCTGAAGTTCAAGGGAGGCAAAGGGGTATCCACCGCGGCGGGCGCGATCTTCGCGATCAATCCGGCGGCCACGGGAACGGCGCTGGTGCTGTGGGTGGTGGTTTTTCTGCTGACCCGGTACGTTTCGGTCGCGAGCATCTGTGCGGCATTGAGCGTGGCTCCGGCCGCATGGCTGTTCCGCGCTTGGGGGGTCCGGCAAAGCAGCAATGCGGAATTGATCTTTTTCGCCGCATTGGCCGGCCTTGTCATCGCGCTTCATCATGCAAACATAAAACGGCTTTTCTCCGGTACGGAAAACCGTTTTTCAAAGTCTTCGGCCAAGGAGTAATTTTTTCATGAAATGTACAATTTTAAGCGACGGAGCGTGGGGTACCGCTCTCGGGATGGTTCTGTGCGGCAACGGGCATGAAGTGACGCAATACGGCCCTTTCCCGGAATATCTGGCGCAGCTGGATCAGAAACGCGAAAACTATAAATTCCTCCCCGGCGTGCGCCTGCCCGACGCAATCCGGTTTGAAGCCAATATCGCCAAGGCCACCGCGGAAGCCGAACTGGTGGTACTGGCCACTCCGACCCAATATCTGCGCAGCGTTTTGGAAAAATATCAGCCGTACTACCAGCGCGACCGGCATTTGCTGCTCAATGTGGCCAAAGGAATTGAAAACAATACCTGGAAACTCATTGGCGAAGTTGTCGAAGAGATTCTCGGACCCGGACGGTTCGCCGATCTCTCGGGACCAAGCCACGCCGAAGAGGTGAGCCGCAAGGTTCCCACTCTGGTCACCGTGGCCTCGGAAAATCCGGCGGATGCCATGATAATACGCAACGCGTTCATGAATGACTACTTCCGTATTTACACCTCGGACGACGTCGTCGGTCTGGAGCTGGGCGGCGCACTCAAAAACATCATGGCGATTGCCGCGGGCATCATCGACGGAATGCATTTGGGCGACAATCCAAAAGCGGCGCTGATGACCCGCGCGGTCAGCGAAATGGCCCGGCTGGGCGTGGCGCTCGGCGGAAAAGCGGCGACCTTCTCCGGGTTGAGCGGAATCGGGGATTTGATCGTCACTTGTTCCAGCCGCCACAGCCGCAACCGGCATGTGGGCGAGGCGCTGGGCCGGGGAGAAAAACTCGAGGACATTCTTCACCAGATGGACATGGTTGTCGCGGAAGGGGTTCCGACGACACTTGGCGGCTGGACCTTAGCGCACCGACATGGGGTGGAGACGCCGATCATCGATCAGATGTACGAGATTCTTTATCATGGCAAAGATCCCAAAACCGCCGTCCGGGAGCTGATGACCCGTTCGGCCAAGGCGGAGGATTGAGCCATGGGACTGCATGACCGCGATTATATGCGAGGCGGCCGACCGACCGGAAACGGAGGAATGGCGGACAACGGGCTTGGCGCCATGTGGGCGCTGATCGGAGTCAACGTCGTATTGTATTTGCTGGTTCCCGCGACCAGCCCGCTGTATGCCCAAATGGCACTCACCAACAGCGAATATGCGCCGGCGCAGCTTTATCAGGTGCTGACGGCGATTTTTCTGCACGGCTCGTTCGGACACCTCTTCTTCAACATGTTCGGACTTTACGTGTTCGGAAAATTGATCGCGCCGATGATGTCGGCAGGAAAATTTCTCGGCGTCTTTCTGACCGGAGGACTGTTGGGCAATTTGATCTATCTGGCGGTTTTCAACGGGCAGCCTTTTATTCTGGTGGGCGCGTCGGGCGGAGTTTTTTCCGTGATGATCGCGTGCGCGATGCTCCGGCCCAATGAGCAGTTTGTGCTGATTTTTATGCCCTTCTGGCCGATCAAAACCAGCACGCTGGTGATCGCCTATACGGTGCTTGAGCTGATCAGCCAGTTTTCCGGAGCGGGCGGCAATGTCGCGCATCTGGCGCATCTGGGCGGTTTTGCAGGCGGATATCTCTTTGTCCGGATCTTTC